>NZ_CP038512.1:2617500-2792500 GCF_004758605.1 Deinococcus metallilatus | reverse complement strand
ATGCAGTCGGCTCACGCCCGAGAGCGCCACGAGGTCACCCAGAACGGGATCGGGCGGCGCCTCCCCCATCACCATCGCGCGGTAACGGGTGGCGAGGGCGCGAACTTCGTCCAGCGGTTTGCCGGTCAGGGCCAGCGTCATCAGGCTGGCGCTGGCCTGGCTGATCGCGCAGCCGCGTCCGGTAAAGCGGAGCTCGGCCAGTCGTCCGCCTTCCACCCTTGCCCAGACCGTCACATGATCGCCGCAGCCGGGATTGTCCAGCGCGGCGTGCGGCGCGCCCGCGATCTCCCCCTGGCCGCGTGGGTGCTGGCCGTGATCGCTGATGATCTGCCGGGCGAGGGTTTCGGGGAGCATCCGCCCTACTCCTGCGGGCCCGGCTCCGGCAGCGTCAGGCGCAGCGCGGCGGCGTGGAGCATCCGCACGCCCGTTTCCAGGCTGGCCTCGTCGATGGTGAAACGGGGGTGGTGATGCGGCCAGCGGCTGTCCGCAGGGTCGCTGCCCGAGCCGACGTTGAAGTACGCGCCGGGGGCCTTTTCCAGGTACGCGCTGAAATCCTCGCCGCCCATCGTGGGCTGCGCGTCTTGGTAATGCTCTTCCCCCACCGTCTCCAGCGCGATCTCCTTCAGTTGCTCGGCCACCCAGTCGGTGTTGATCACGGGCCGGTAACCGAACTCGTACTTCAGCTCGTAGGTCGCGCCGTGCGCCTCGGTGATGCCCTTGATCACGCGCTCGATCAGCTCCGGCGCGCGCTGGCGCAACTCCGGGTCGAAGGTCCGCACCGTGCCCTGGAGGACCGCCGTATCCGGGATGACGTTGTGCGTGGTGCCGCTCTGGAAGTAGGTGATGCTGACCACCAGCGCGTCCAGCGCCGCCACGTTGCGGCTGACCACGTGCTGAAGGTTGGTGACGACCTGCGCGCCCACCGCGATGGGGTCCACCGTCTGCTCGGGGTGCGCGCCGTGCCCGCCCTTGCCCTGGATGGTGAGGTACAGGCTGTCGGGCGCGGCCATGAAGGCGCCCGGCTTCACGCTGACCAGCCCGGCCGGGAGCTGGCTGTTGAGGTGCAGCCCCGTCACCACGTCCACGCCCCGCATCAGGTCCGTCTCCATCACCAGTTCCTCGGCGCCGCCCGGCCCGACCTCCTCGGCGTGCTGGAAGATCATCCGGACCTCGCCCGGCACGTCCTCCGGATGTTCGGAGAGGAGTTTTGCCACGCCCAGCAGGATGGCCGTGTGCCCGTCGTGCCCGCAGGCGTGCATCACGCCCGGCTTCCGGGATTTGAACGCGAAGGTGTTCTCCTCCTCGATGGGCAGCGCGTCGATGTCGGCCCGCAGCAGGACCGTGCGTCCAGGCTGGCCGCCCTTCAGCACGGCGAGAACGCTGGTGGCCGTGGGGCGGGTCACGGTGAGAGCAGGCATCTTCCGCAGCTCGCCCTCGATGTAGGCCGCCGTCTCGTGTTCCTCGAAGCCCACCTCCGGGTTCATGTGCAGGTGCCGCCGCCACGCGACGAGCTGGTCACGGAGGGTTGCCACCGGGTCCACCGTTTGTGTCATGCCTCAGTCTACGCCCGGCTTCCCACAGAAGGCGGCAGGAAGGGTCAAACTGTCTGACGGCCGAACAGTCGAACCGCTGGAGAAGCCGGAGCAAGACGAGGCTTTGAGCGGTCAGAGGGTCAGACAGTTCGACGGTTTGACTCTCCGGCTGTCCTTCGCGGGCGTTCACGAATCGGTCACACTGGGGGCATGCCGGACCTTCGCCCGCAGGCCGCCGCCGAAGCCCTCCAGGCCGCGCAGGAACTGGCCGAATAGAGTTGGCAGGGTGCCGCCGCGCATCTCCGCACCGCTGCCCGTCATGCCCAGGAGGGCGAAATCCCCCGTTACGCCGCGCACCTGCTGGCCGCACACGGGCACCTGCTGGGCGCGCGGGGCAAAGTCGACGCCCTGGCCGTGCTTCACGCCGCGCGGAGCGTTCCCCAGCCTGGAAGCGGGGAAAGTGAAATGCCCTGAGCTGCCCCTCAGCAACTTTTCTGCCGGGAGTGTCGTAATAACAGGCATGAAAAGCCGCCCCTCCTCCAGCAAAACCGCCAACAAAGCCACCTCCGGCAAATTCAGCAAGTGGCTGGTCTACGCGCCCATCGCGCTCGAACTCATCAGCCTGATCCGCCGCAACCAGAAGGCCAAGCGCGGCAAGTACACCAAGCTCCGCAAGCGTGACCGCGCCCTCGACTTCCTGCTGGGGCAGGCCGAGCGCCGACTGGGTGGGAAGCCGAAGGCCCGCCGCCGCTGGTTCTGAATTCTCACCCGATGCGCCCTGGTCCGAATGCCGGGGCGTTGTCTTCTGCCGCCTTCCGGGTTTCCTGAACTTCGGTGCGGGGTGACGGCTGGGCCAGCTAGAGTCGGAGGATATGGACCTCCGCAGCGGCACGGCCTTCTGGCCTCTCAAGAACGGCCTGATGCACACCTATCCGCCCCTGCTGGCGGACGAACGTGCCGACGTGCTGGTGATCGGCGCGGGCATCACCGGGGCGCTGCTGGCCGACGCGCTGACGGGGGCGGGGCTGGACGTGGTGGTGCTGGACCGCCGCGACGCCGCCTTCGGCAGCACCAGCGCCAGCACGGCCCTGTTGCAATACGAGATCGACACCAATCTGGTGGACCTGACGCGCATGATCGGTCAGCACGACGCCGAGAGGGCCTACCAGCTCTGCCGGGAGGCCATCGACCAGATCGGGGCACTCACACGCGAGCTGCCGGACGACTGCGGCTTTGCCCGGCCCGGCAGCCTCTACTACGCTTCCAACCCCGAGGACGCGCGGATGCTGCGGGAGGAACACGCCGCCCGCACCCGCGCCGGGCTGGAGGTGGAATTTCTGGGTGCGGAGGAGGTGAAGGAACGCTTTGGCCTCACCGCGCCCGCCGCCCTCTTCAGCCCGGCGGGCGCGGAGGTGGACCCCTACCGCCTCGCGCAGCACCTGCTCTGGCGGGCCCAGGCGCGGGGCGCGCGCATTCACGACCGCACCGAGGTCACGCACCTCGACGAGAGCGCCAGCGGGTACACGGCCCACACGAGCCGCGCGGCCCGCGTCCAGGCCAGATATGTGATTGTGGCGGCGGGGTATGAGGCGGAACGTTTTGCTGGCAGGCGGCTGGCGCAGCTCAAGGACACCTACGCGCTGGTGACCGAACCGCTCGCCGGGGGACAGCAGCCCTGGCCGACCGGGTGCCTGATCTGGGAAACTGCCCGCCCTTACCTCTATGCCCGCACCACCTCTGACGGCCGCATCCTGATCGGCGGGGAGGACGACGACCACGACAACCCCGCCCGCCGTGAGCGGGTGCTGCCGGACAAACAGCGCCGTCTGGAAGGCAGGCTGGAACAACTCTTCCCTTATCTGAAGACGGAAGTCGCCTTCGCGTGGGCGGGCACCTTCGGGGAGACGCAGGACGGGCTGGCGTTCATCGGGCCGAAGCCGGGCAGTCCGTGTCTGCTGTTCGCGCTGGGGTATGGGGGAAACGGCATTACCTACAGCGTGCAGGCGGCGCGGATGCTGACGGAGCACATCCTGGGGCGGGCGGTGCCGGACATGCGGATTTTCCGGCTGGACCGGTGAGGGGGAGGGAGTGGGCAGGAGTCGTTCCGGACGGTTCCGGCGTTGCCTGACCCGCCCCGGTGCCTGCCTCGGCACCAGCCTTCGCCCATTTGGAACGCGACCTTGACCTGCTCAGTTCGTCACGTTCTTTATGAAGAGTACGCCGTCCGTGAGGCGTAAGTGTTGCCCTCCAAGGGGGAAGTAACCGGCCTGAAGAGGAACGTCCGCTCTCTTTGCCAGGGATTCCGGCAGTGCAGCGGCCAATTTCTGGGAGCGGCAAAGCGTGACCGGAAAGGCGAGCTGCATCAGAGCGCCTTCCAACGTGTCCAGGGCCGGTTCCCCAATGCCTTTTTCGGGCGCTGTGCCGAGGTCACTGGCAATGAAGGCGTATTGCTGGCCGAGACGGGTGCTGACGTGCGCCCCGGCACTCCACCACTCCAGGCGCCTGCCTCTCACCTTCATCGCGCTGATCTGACGTTGCAGGTGGGCGTTATGGGCGAACACGAGTGTCGGCCCCCGCTCCTGTTCACGCTCGGCAATGGCGCTGAGATTGTCGGCCATCATCAGGTCACGCAGCGACAGCATTCGCGCCACGCGGGTGGGTGCGGGATCGGCGATCACGGCATGATAACGAAGGAGGCCGGTCGCCGTGCGGGCGTGCAACTGCGCTTCCCAGAAATCTGGTTGCGCGGCCAGTCCCGGCGTTTCGGTTTGCAAGAGGCTGGAAAGGTTGTCGGCCAGGAGCCGGAGTTGCCGTGCCTCGTCGCTGTTGCCGATGGATTGCGCCGCATCCAGGGCGGCCGCCGGGTTGGTCCAGCGGGCGTCTTCACCACAGAGGTGTTCCAGGGTAGTCGTGTCCACGGGTAACCCGCCCAGATGCGTGGTCAGGAAAGCGTGCAGGGCGAGCAGGCTGACACGGGGACTGGCCGCCCACAGATTTTCCAGGGGCGCGTCGAAGCCATAGAAGCGCAGGTGGCCCTCGGGTTCGCGGCCCGCATTGAAGTCCCTCATCCACTCGGCCAGTGCCCGGTTGGCCTTTATGGCGCCGAAGCCGTGGCTGAAGCCTGTTTGCATGACTTCATCCACCGGTTCTGGGCCCGCTGTGACGGAGGCATTCACCCGCAGGCCAGCGATGATGTCACTTTCAAGGGCGATGGAACGGAAGCCGTGATCCTCGACCAGCGTGCGGAAGATACGGTTGCGCCAGGCAGGGAAGGCGTCAAGGCCATGAGTCGGTTCCCCCAGGGCCAGGAGTCGCGGCGTGGTGGGCAAGGTGCCCAGGAACGCAGAGAGGGCAGCACGTGGCTCGGTCATGTCCCAGCCGACCTGAAGCGGGGTTTGATCTGGCATGATCTGCTCCTTTGCCACAGGGCGCACCCGCTCTGGCCCCATCAGCATCCCTGTGCAGGATGTGAGGACTCTTACGGGGTTTTATTCATTGAGCCTTCATCCTACAATCCAGGGTGATCTACCAGGGGCTTGAATATTCCCTAACCCCTGGGCAGGAGTTAGGGGTTAGCCGTTAAGAAAGGCACTTAGGACTTGCCCCGCAGCCGCCGTCCCAGCGCGGCCAGGTCGCCTGTTCCCCCGGCGGGCAGAAAGGCGTCCAGATGCGGCAGGGCGGCCCGCACCGCCCGCTGGATGGGCTGGTAACCGGACAGGGCGGCCAGCGGCGAGAGCCAGACCAGCAGGCCCGCCCGTGCGGCCAGGTCACGCAGGGCGCGGGACAGCACCTCCGGGTCACCGGTGTCGAGGCCGTCGCTGAGAATCAGGACCACCGTGTCACGGTTCACGCGGGCGCGTTCCTCGCGGGCCAGCCGCAGCAGGTTTTCCCCGATGCGGGTGCCGCCGCCCCAGGCATCACCCAGGTCGGGGAGGCGCAGGGCTTCGCCGGGCCCCGCCGCGCGCAGCAGGGGCGTCAGGCGCGTGAGGCCGGTGCTGAAGGCGTAGACCTCCACCCGCCGCGCCCGCAGGTGCAGGGCAAAGGCAAAGCGCAGCAGCAGCGCCGCACTCTGGCCCATGCTGCGGCTGCCGTCCAGCACCAGCAGGAAGCGGGGAGCACGGCGGGGGCGGCCCAGCCAGCGCAGCCGGATGGGATCGCCCGCCGTCCGAGCGGCTGCCCGCAGGGTGCGCCGCGCGTCCAGCCTGGGGCCGCGTGTCTGGGGCGTCAGCCGCCGGGCCCGCCCCAGTTCCACGGCCCGCACCAGTGTCCCCGCCGCCCGCAGCAGCTCCGGCAGGTCGTCGCCCGGCGCGTCCACCCGGCCTCCTGTCCCCGCGTTCGGACTCAGGCGGGCGGTGAGAAGCTGGGGCAGGCTCTCCGGTTCGCCCTCCGTCTCGCGCTCAGGCGTGGGGCGGGCGGTGGAGGTCCCCGTTTCCTCCTTCACCCCTTCCGCCTGGGACTGACCGGGGACGCGCCGTTCCTTGTCCGCCTCGCCCTGCCGCGCAGGTGGGGGAGGGGGCAGGGGGGCGTCCGTCCGCGGGAGCAGGGGAGGCAACCGGGGCGGGGGTGGCGCCCCGGGTAGGCGAAAGAAGGTGTCGAAGGCCGCGTCAAAGACAGGAACTTCCTCGCGGCGGGCAGTCAGCACGGCCCGCAGGGCGTCGCGGACCTCGCGGGGCTGGCCCAGGTCCACCGCGTCCAGGGCTTGCAGAGCCGCCGTCGCCTCGCCCGGCCCGACCCGGAAGCCGTGCGAGGCGCGCAGGTGCGCGACAAAGGCCGCCATCCGTGCGCTCAGGTCGGCGGGTGCGGGGACGGTCACGGGGCGGCGAGCCTGGTCAGGGTCGGGCGGGCCAGCCGCTGATCCTCGTGCAGCTTCAGCACCGCCCCCAGCGTGAGGTCCAGCGCCTCCGCATCAAGCCAGTCGCGGTGCAGGGCGACCAGCGCGGCGGCCCAGTCGAGCGTCTCCGCTACGCCCGGCGGCTTGCCCAGCGGCAGCTCGCGCAGGGCGTGAACCGCCCGCGTGACCTGGGCCGCCAGCGTCTCCTGGATGCCGGGGAGGCGTGCCCGCACGATCTCCAGCTCCTGCGCCTGCGTGGGGTAATCCACCCACAGGTAGAGGCAGCGGCGCCTCAGCGCGTCGCTCAGTTCGCGGGCGCGGTTGCTGGTCAGCAGGACGTGGGGGCGGGCGGTGGCGGTCAGCGTACCCAGTTCCGGCACCGTCACCTGCCATTCGGCCAGCAGTTCGAGCAAAAAGGCCTCGAAAGCGTCGTCGGCGCGGTCCACCTCGTCGATCAGGAGGACGGGCGGCACCTCCTGGCGGATCGCTTCCAGGAGGGGACGCTGCATCAGGAACTGCGGGCCGTAAAGGTCGGCGTCGCTGACGGCTCGCCCGCCCACCTCGGCGGCGCGCAGGTGCAGGAGCTGGCGGGCATAGTTCCACTCGTACAGCGCGGCCTGCGCGTCCAGCCCCTCGTAACACTGGAGGCGGATCAGGCGGGTGCCCAGGGCGCCTGCCAGCGTCTTGGCCGCCTCGGTCTTGCCGACGCCCGCCGGGCCTTCGAGCAGCAGCGGTTTGCCCAGCGCCACCACCAGCCGCAGGGCCGTGACGAGGGCATCTCCCGCCACGTACCCCCGTGCGCGGAAGGCCGCCCGCAGGTCGGAGGGGGGAGGGGGCTGGGTCACCCCGGCCTCACGCCAGGGTTCCCGCGCGGGCCTCCACCTGCGCGCTCATGTTCTGGAAGGTCCGCTGGATGAGTTTCTGTGCCTGGGCGTCCAGGACGCGCCCGCCCACCGTCGCCACCGGGCCGCGCATGGTCGCGTCGCCGGTCCAGTCGAGGGTGGTGGTGCCGTCCCCGTTGTCGATGACCTTCGCGCCCGCCGTCAGGTCCACCACGCTGCCCAGGCCGCCGCCCTGCACCTTCACGTTTACGCGGTTTTGCGCCTCGTCCGGCTGCACCTCGATTCGGAACTTGAATTTGCCGCGCACCATCCCCACGCCGACCTGCACGGTCGCGTCCATATGGTTCTGGTCATGCACCACGACGTCCTGCACGTCCGGCAGGCAGCGGGCCACCCGTTCGGGGTCCTGCACGAAAGCCCAGACCGCCGCCGGGGGTGCCTTGACCTGTTCCTGACCGCTGTAACTCAGTTTCATGGGGACCTCCTGGGGAGAAGCCGGGTTCTGGGACCTCTCTCCCCATTCTGCCCCACCTGGGGCGGCCCCGGGGTGGATAGACTCCAACCATGCGCCAACCTTCCTCCGGCCCGGTCGCGGGCGTGCTGCTCGCCGCTGGCCGGGGCACGCGGATGGGGCGGCCCAAGCAGCTCGCCACCCTGCACGGGGTGCCGCTGGTGCGTCGCGCCGCTCTCGCGCTGGCGGAAGGTGGCTTTGACCTTCTGCTGGCAGCCGTCCCACCAGGCGAGGTGGGAGAGGGGGTCCGGGCGGCGCTGCGGGGGCTCCCCTTCACTTTTGCCGAGAATCCCGACCCGGCGCGGGGCCTCGCGGGGTCCTTCCGGGTAGCGGCCTCGGCCCTGCCCGCAGGCCTGGGGGCCGCCCACTTCGCGCTGGCCGATATGCCGCTGCTGACCGGCGAGGTTCACGCGCGCCTGCTGGCCGCCTTCCGCGCTTCCGGTGTGCCCCTGGTGCTGGCCGAATATGGGGAAGAGGGAGAGGCTGTCCGCGC
This sequence comes from Deinococcus metallilatus, assembly GCF_004758605.1. Taxonomy (NCBI): domain Bacteria; kingdom Thermotogati; phylum Deinococcota; class Deinococci; order Deinococcales; family Deinococcaceae; genus Deinococcus; species Deinococcus metallilatus. Next base: position 2,784,291 of record NZ_CP038512.1, on the reverse strand, counting down.
CCCGCCCCACCTGTTCCGCGCCGACCTGTTCCCCGCCCTGCGCGAATTGCCCGATGCCGACCACGGCCCGCGAACGCTGCTGCGGCAATGCGCGAAAGAGGCCGTGACGCTGCGGTTTCCCGCCGCCCTGCTGGCCGATGTGGACACGCCGGAGGACCTGGCGCGGCTGGAGGGGGCGGGGTAGAGGACAATGCCCCCAAGTGGGGGTGGTGGTCAAATTGGCGCTCTATGGCAAGTGAGAGTGGTTAAGGTGGGGGTCATGAGGAAACTGGCTACGCTGGCCCTCGCCATTATTGCCTCTACCGCATCAGCGCAGTTGCAATGCTTCTATAAGGACTTGGTTGCTGGGCAACGACAGCAAGTGTGTTTCGATATGTCAAAGCCGCGAGAGGCACAGGCGGCGCAAGATTATATTCGATCTCTCCAGCCACGCGCGGGCATCTTTGACAACCCAATTACAGTGAGGGAGATGCTTACGGCGCGTCACCTCACAGTTCCTGCTAAAATCACCCCATTTCGGGTTTCTGAATCGACTGATGGCCTCATTATTAAAGGCATTATGAATGGTGGGCCAGAAGAAATAAAACTCTCAGGGATTGTCATTGCTCCAGGTCAGGAAGTGAGTGTGGCCCGCCTGCTAGGCTGGTTGGTTCCACCTGCCTCCATCGTAAATGTAGAAGCGACGGGTGAGTATTCGGTGGGTGGGCAGAAAGAAGTATTTTTGTGGCTGGGTAATAACTTGATAAATATTATACTGGTAGAGCGAGGTCTTGCCCTCCCTATTAAGAGCAAGGGTCCGTATGAGGGAGAGTTGGCAAGCGCGGCTGAATTGGCCAAGACACAAAGGTTGGGCATGTATGCCGAAAGCAAGTAAGAACGGTCTATGATCTACAGTTTTTAGGTCCCTCAAAAGAAGGACGCAAAAGCTCACGGGTGCAGATGCCCCTCATGACCCGCGTGGACGCCCTCCGGTTCCACCTGCACCGTCACGTGTTCGATTCCGTAGCGTTCCGCGATCTCGTGCACCTCGGCCAGCAGGGTGGCCGGGGCCTCGGCGCTGACGAGGTGGGCGGTGAGGTTGTGTTCGGCGCTGGTCACGCTCCAGACGTGCAGGTCGTGGACCTCCTGCACGCCGGGGAGGGCGCGCAGGTCCGCCCGTAGGTTATCCAGGTCGAGGCCCTCCGGCACGCCTTCGAGCAGCACGTTCACGCTGGCCTTGAGCAGCGTCCAGGTGCGCGGCAGCACCCATAGGCCGATCAGCGCACCCAGCACCGGGTCCACCCAGGTCAGGCCGGTAAAGCGGATCACGAGCGCCCCGACGATCACGGCGACGGACCCCAGCAGGTCGCCCAGGACTTCGAGGTACGCGGACTTCACGTTCAGGCTGCCTTCACTGCCCCCCGCCAGGATGCGGGCGCTGATCAGGTTCACGAGCAGGCCCAGCACCGCCACGATCAGCATCGGCGTGGTCTGCACCGCCACCGGCTCCCGCAACCGCTGGTAGGCCTCGACCAGAATGTAAATCCCGATGGCAAAGAGCGCCCCGGCGTTCAGCGCCGCCGCCAGAATCTCGGTGCGGCGGTAGCCGAAGGTGCGCTGGCGGTCGGCGGGCCGCTGTCCCAGGCGGATGGCGAGGAGCGAGAGGGCCAGCGCCGCCACATCCGTGAGCATGTGCCCCGCGTCCGAGAGCAGCGCGAGGCTATGCGACAGGAAGCCGTAGATGACCTCCACCACCAGGAACGCGCCGGTCAGGGCCAGCGCGATACGGAGCTGGCGGGCGTTGGCATTCGCCCCGTGGGTGTGGCCGTGTTCGCTCACGCCCCGGCCTTCTCCCCGTCCTGCTCCGCTGGCCCGGAGAGCTGCTCGGCCAGCGCCGGGAACAGCTCGCGCACCCGTGCCCGCGCCTCCTGCCGCGCGGCCTCCTCGCGGGCGATCAGGCGGTCACGTTCATAGCGCAGGAGGTCGGGGTCGGCGTGCAGGAGGCCCAGCACCACCTCGGCGTCCTGAAGGCGGCCCAGCGCCTCCAGCGTGTCGGTCACCACGGGCGGCACCTCGCCCAGCAGGCTCAACGTGTAGCGGTAACGCTTCAGGCGTTTGCGCCAGGCGTGCCACTGTTCCGGGTCGTCCCCGGCCAGCGTGGCCTCGCCGTCCCGCAGGAGCTTCCGGCCGTCCTGCTCGATCAGCCGCCGTGCCCGGCCCTTCCAGCCCGAATGCAGGTCGAAGGCGGGCGGGCGCCCGGGCCAGTCGGTCCGCGCCAGCAGCGCCGCCCGCCGCTCGGCCCAGGTCCGGTCGAAGTAGGCGAGGGTGTCTTCGGGGACGCCCAGTTCGGCCAGCGCGTCCCGCAGGTGCCCGCCCGCCACGTCGTGATCGCGCAGGGGGGCGGCGGCGCGGCGCAGGTCGCGCCAGGCCCGCTCGGTTTTCCTGCCCGCGTCCGCCACCCGCAGTTCCGCCTGGGCCCGCCGGGTGAGCTTGCGGGCCGCGTGGACGGCCTGGGGGTCGCCCGCGCGCAGGTCGTCCCACAGGGTCTTGAGGCGCCGGGCCGCCCGGCTGCGCTGGCTCATCCCTGGCGCCTCCCCGTCAGGGTGACGGTCTGGGTGGGCAGCGGTTCTCCGAACAGGGGATAGCGGCGCGCCGCGCCCGGATCGCCGCGCCCCTCCAGCACCGTGACCTCGGGCCGCCCCGTGACGTTCACGGCCAGCAGGGCCAGTTGCCCGGTTTCGTAGGCCCCCAGGTCGAGGTACACGTGGCGGCCCAGCCGCACCGGGACGCGGACGGGCGTGTGTCCGTGCACGCTGTACGTCACGCCCTCGGGCAGTGGGAACGGTCCATCGAAGGGCCGCAGCCACAGCGCCGCCGACTCGGGGCTGGGGTACTGCCGGTGCGGCACCGGGGGACTGGCGTGCGCGACCAGCACGCTCGCTTCCTCGGGCGGCGTCCGGTGCAGTTCGCCGTCCGCCGTCACGTACACCACCCGGCCCAGCGCGTCGAGGTACTCGGCCAGCACCTGGGGGAACTGCTCCAGGGTCAGGCCGCCCGCCTCGCGGCGCACGCTCTCGCCGCCGTTGCCCATCCACCAGCCGAAGCCTTCCAGCGCCCGGCGGTAGTCGGCGGGGTCGCGTGAGGCGAGGTACTGGCGGAACCATTGCAGGCCTTCTTGCGCCATGCGCTCGTGGTTGCCCATCAGCAGGGTCGCGCGGCCCTGGCGGTGCAGGTCCAGCAGCAGCGCCGCGCACTCCAGACTCTGCGGTCCCCGGTCGATCACGTCCCCCAGGCTCAGCAGGTGGGCGTCCGGGCCGTGGACCGCCTCCACGTACGCCGCCGCCTCCGCCAGCAGGTCCGCGCGCCCGTGCAGGTCCGGGATGATGACGACGGGCCGAATCACAGGTTCTCCGCGCCCGGTTCGTCCGAGAAGTCGAGGAGCGTCTGTTTGCTCCGCTCACGGAGCAGCCGCGCGCCGTCGGGGTCCGGGGTAAAGGTCACGCCCCCCCCGGTGACCGTCACCCGGTAGGCCGCGCCGTCCCGCACGTCCGGCAACCACTCGGCGGGGAGCTGATACGTGCGGCCCCGCGCGTCCTCCACATCCGCGAGGCCCGCGTCCTCGTCCAGCACATCCACCACCAGAAGGTCACCCGCCCACGTCATGGGCGCAGTGTACGCCGCGCTGCACCTTTTGGCGGACGGTGATCTCACGCCTGAACGCTACCTTACGGCTATGACCCCTGCCGCTCCGAACCTGACCCGCCGCCGCGTGCTGCGGGGGCTGCTGGGGGGCGGCCTGGCCCTGGGGACCCTGGGCGGCGCCGGTCTGGCCCAGGCCGCCCGCTTCGAGGTGGTGCGCGAGCGGGCCACGTTGCCGGGCCTGCGCGCGCCGCTGCGGGTCGCCTTCCTGACCGATCTGCATTACGGGCTGTATGTCTTCGGGGGTAGCGTCCGCGCCTGGGTGGACGCCGCGAACGCCGAACGCCCCGACCTGATCCTGCTGGGCGGCGATTTTCTGGACATCCGCCCGGACGGCGACCCCACACCGCTGCTGACCGAACTCGCCCGCCTGCACGCGCCGCTGGGCGTGTACGGCGTGTGGGGCAACCATGACTACGGGAGTTTTGGACTTCCCGACGCCCACGGGCGCGGCGCGGCCCGACCCGACTGGCAGGGGCGGCGACAGGAACTCGCGGCGGCGTTCGCCCGCGCGGGCGTCACCATCCTGCGTGACGCGGGCCGCGCCGTCCGCGATGACCTGTGGGTGGGGGGGGTGGACGATTTCTGGTTCGGGCGACCTGATGCGGGGGCGGCCCTCGCGGGCGCAGGGGAAAGGGCCACGCTGCTGCTCAGCCACAACCCCGACCTCCTCCCCGAGTTGCCCGGCCCGGCGGGGCTGGTCCTGTGCGGGCACACGCACGGTGGGCAGATCCGGCTGCCGCTGATCGGCGCCCCCGTCGTCCCCAGCCGCTACGGGCAGCGGTACGCGCTGGGCTGGGTGCGCGGCGCGTACGGCACGCCCGCCTATGTCAGCCGGGGCCTGGGGACCAGCGGCGTGCCGCTGCGGAACCTCTGCGCGCCGGAGGTGACGGTGCTGACGCTGGCGGGGTGAGAGGGCAGTACCCTGTGAACGTGATTCGTTGTGGCACTTGATCTGATCCCCGACCACCTCCGCGAGAAGTACGAGGTGCATGAGTGGAAGCACGCCTGCGCCATCCTCGCCACTGACTTTCCTGCCGAGTGGAACGATCTGCTGGCCCTGCTGGACGACTTCCGGCTCTGTCAGTCCTGGATCACCTCGGGCGGGGGCAACAAGAGCCGCGTCGCCGACGCCATCGACCGCTTTCTGGTCGCCCGGGGCTGGCGTGAGAAAAAGTTCGACACGGCGGTCACGGTGGACGGTGTTCAGAAGGACAGCCCCACGCATAAGGTGGACTGCTTCAAGAACCGGGTCGCACTCGAAGTCGAATGGAACAACAAAGATCCCTTCTTCGACCGTGACCTGAACAACTTCCGGTTGCTGTTTGACCTGCGGGCTATCAGCGTGGGGGTCATCATCACGCGCTGCGACCATCTGCAAACCATCTTCAACCGGCTCGGGCGGGGAAGCAGTTACGGCATGAGTACCACGCATATGAGCAAACTGCTGCCCCGTATCGAGGGCGGGAGTGGCGCGGGCTGCCCCATTCTCGTCATCGGGATCAGCGAGCGTGTTTACGCGGAGGACTGCTGATGTCGGCGGCCGAGGACTTTCGCCGGGACGTGCAGGGAAAGTACGCGACCATTCTGGCTGATCCCCCCTGGCAGTTCATCAACCGGACCGGCAAGGTCGCCCCTGAACATCACCGCCTCAGCCGCTACCCGACCCTGGGGCTGGAGGCGATCAAGGCCATTCCGGTTGCGGACGCGGCGGCCCCCACCGCTCACCTCTACCTGTGGGTGCCGAATGCCCTGCTGCCCGAGGGGCTGGAGGTCATGAGCGCCTGGGGATTCACGTACAAGACCAACCTGATCTGGCACAAAGTCCGCAAGGACGGTGAACCGGATGGGCGCGGGGTAGGCTTTTATTTTCGCAACACAACGGAGATCATCCTGTTTGGCGTGCGTGGCAAGGGTGCCCGCACGCTCGCGCCGGGCCGACGACAGGTCAATATCCTCAAGACACAGAAGCGCGAGCATTCCCGCAAGCCCGACGAGCAGTACGAACTGATCGAGGCGTGCAGCCCTGGCCCCTATCTGGAACTGTTTGCGCGGGGCACCCGCCCTGGCTGGACGGTCTGGGGCAACCAGGCGGATGAGGCGTACACACCCACCTGGGAGACATACAGTAACCATTCCCGGTCACAGGCCCTGTCCGTAGAACCGTTGCTGCTTCCCTCTGCGCCTCTGGAGCATGCCAACGATTGAGTAACTGGTGTGGGACCGGGCACGCCCTCAGCGCAACCCCCCGTCACGCGCTTGCCGCTGGCGCTTCCTCGTCCAGCACGCGCAGCAGTGCTGTCACGACCGCCGGGTCGAAGTGGGTGCCGCTGCACCGCGCCAGGTGCGCGGCGGCTTCCGCGTGGGGCCAGGCCCGTTTGTAGGGCCGGACGCTGATCAGGGCGTCGTACACGTCGCAGGCGGCGAAGATGCGGGCGTGCAGGGGAATCGCCTCGCCCGCGAGGCCGCAGGGGTAACCGCTGCCGTCCCAGCACTCGTGGTGCCCGGCGATCACGTCGAGCGCCGCGCGGGAGAGGAAGGGCAGTTGTGCCGCCAGCCGCGCCCCCTCGGTGACGTGGCCCTGCATCCGGGCGCGGGCCGCGGCGTCCAGCGTACCGGGGCAGTGCAGGACCTCGTCGGGAATGCCGATCTTGCCGATGTCATGCAGGTACGCGCCCCAGCGCAGGTCGCGCAGTTCCGTCTCGCTGAGGCCCAGGGCGCGGCCCAGGCGCAGCGCCAGCGCGGTCACCCGGTCGGTGTGCCCGTGCGTCTCGGCGTCTCTGGCCTCCAGCATCAGGCCGAGCGCACGCAGGGCACTCTCGTGGGCGTCCCGCTCGCGCTCCTCGGCATCCAGACGCGCGGCCAGCAGCGTCAGCAGGCCGGTGATGGTGCCCACCAGCCGCCGCTCCTCCCCGCTCCAGGCGTGCGGCGTGAACACGTGTGACAGCAGCGCCCCCACCAGCCGCCCCCCCTGGTCGCAGACAGGCGCGGCGGTCAGCGCCAGCACGCCCAGGTCGGCAAAGCCCGCCGCGTGCGGATGGGCGCGCGTGTCCTCGAAGAACAGCACGCTTCCCGCCTCCCGCAGCGCGCCCACCAGCGGCAGTTCCGGTGGCAGGCCGTGCGCCAGCAGCGCCTCCATCAGAGGCCCCTGTGGCATGTCCCCGCTGGCCGCCCGCGCGTGGTAGGCCAGCGTGGTGTCCCGCAACTGAAAGTACCCCGCGCCCACCGCCGCCGTCCGGCTCACCAGCACGTCCAGTACGGGCTGCATCGCGCTCCCCAGATCGGGCGCCGTCAGGCCCAGACGTGTCAGGTGCAGCGACAGGTCATGCGGGGCGGTCGGCACCTCGCCAGCGAAGGGGAAGGCGGTCATGGTATGAACTTAACTTGAGAAATCTCACAAAAATCTGGCAAAACAAATCCCCCAGGTGGCCCCGGGGGTCGGTTCCTCGGCTGGGTTCAGGGAATGGGAAAGCCCCCGGCGAAGGCGTGGACCTCGGCCTTCACGTCCTCGCCCTTCAGCGCGCGGTCGATCAGGTCGGCGACGGTCTGCATGTCCCCCTCCTTCATCCCGCGCGTGGTGACGGCGGGCGTGCCGATGCGGATGCCGCCGCCGTGCAGAATCTTTTCGGTGTCGTAGGGCAGCGTGGATTTGCTGATGGTGATGTCGTTGGCGTCGAGCCGCCTGGTCGCCTTGGTCCCGTTCAGCCCCTGCGGGCGCAGGTCCAGCACGAGGAGGTGGTTGTCGGTGCCGCCCGACACGACGCGGTAGCCCCTGTCCTGAAAGGCCTGCGCCAACGCCTGCGCGTTCTTGATGATCTGCGCGGCGTATTCCTTGAACTCGGGCTGGAGGGCTTCCCAGAAGGCGACGGCCTTCGCGGCGATCACGTGTTCCAGCGGCCCGCCCTGGTAGCCGGGGAAGACGGCCCGGTCGATCTTGGCGCCGATCTCCGGGTCATTGCTGAGGATCACGCCGCCGCGCGGCCCGCGCAGGGTCTTGTGCGTCGTGCTGGCGACGACGTGCGCGTGCGGCAACGCGTTCGGATGCACCCCCGCCGCGATCAGGCCCGCGATATGGGCGATGTCCGCGAACAGCAGCGCCCCCACCTCGTCCGCGATCTCGCGGAAGGCCGCGAAGTCGATGATGCGGCTGTAGGCACTCGCCCCCGCGATGATCATCTTCGGCTTGTGCTCGTGCGCGAGGCGACGCACCTCTTCCATATCGATACGTTCCGTCTCGGGGTTCACCTTGTACCCGACGATCTGGTAGCGCAGGCCCGAGAAGTTCACCGGGCTGCCGTGTGTCAGGTGCCCCCCGTGCGAGAGGTCCATGCCCAGCACGATGTCCCCCGGTTCCAGCAGCGCGTTGTAGACGGCCAGGTTCGCGCTGCTGCCCGAGTGCGGCTGGACGTTGGCCCACTCTGCCCCGAACAGTTCCTTGACGCGCTCGATGGCGAGGCGTTCCACCTCGTCCACCACCTCGCAGCCGCCGTACCAGCGTTTGCCGGGGTAGCCCTCCGCGTACTTGTTGGTCAGGACACTGCCCTGCGCGGCCCGCACCTCGGCGGACGTGAAGTTCTCGGAGGCGATCAGCTCCAGCCCCACGCGCTGGCGCTCGGCCTCCTGCGCGATCAGGTCGAAGACAGCCGTGTCACGGACGGCGGGTTTGTCGGCGGTGGTCATGGACGTACGGTAACACCACTGTCACACGCGGAGGGGAGGCTGTCTCAGCAGTGGGGACGGGCTGGGTTACAGGTCCCCCGCCAGCCAGCGCACCACGTTCTTCCCCAGGTTCGCGTTGCTGAGGTTCCCCCAGTTCTGGTACTGGCTGGTGGTGCCGTCGCTGAAGGTCCCGTCACTGAAGGTGCTGGTGTCGCCCCAGGCGGCCACGCGGCCCGATCCCACCGTGTTCACACCCAGGTAGGTCTTGCCGCCCGTGCCCAGAACGCCGGTGCCGCCCAGCACGTCGATGCTGGTGCCCACGTACACGCCCGCGCTCGCCACGTCGTCCCCGCTGCCCGCGCCGCCGACCACGATGGGGTGCGTGCTGCTGGTGGGCGTGGCGGTGTAGACGGGATCGTTGAAGCTGGAGTTGAAGGAATGCCGCAGGCCGAACAGCGTGTCGCTGTCCAGGCTGCGCTGGAGGCTGCTGCTCACGCTGGCGGGTGTGCTGCCGTCCCAACCGTCGAAGGCTTCTGGGCTGTCCCAGCCGTCGTTGTCGCGGTCGGAATCGCGGTGGTCGCTGATCATGAACAGGCCCCCGCCGCCCTGCACGAAGCTCTGGAGGGCCGCGCGCTCGCTGTCGGAGAAGGGATTCTGCGGTTCGGCGATCACCAGCACGCGCGCCCCGCTCAGGGCAGCGGACGTGATCGCCGTGCCCGTCAGCGTCTGCACCGTGTAGCCCAGGCCCCGCAGCGCCGCCGCGTAGTCGCTGTACGCGCCGTCGATGCGCCAGTCGGCATTCCCGGCGTCCTCATGCTTGGTGAGGTCGAACAGCACGGTCTTGGAGGCCGGGGCGCTGCCGCCGTTGGCCGTGCCCGCGGTGGCGGCCTGCACCCTGAAGTCCGCGCTGTTCGCGCCCGTGTCCTGCCCGTCGGGCACGCGGGCCAGGGCCGACCCCGCGCCGGTTGTCGGAGCAGGCGTGCCCTCGCCGCGGCTCACGCTGGGGGTCCCGTAGGCCACCGCGTCGATCACGGTGCCCGACTTCAGCAGGCGCAGGCTGGCGCTGCCGTTGTTCAGGTCCGCGCCCGCGTTCACCAGGTTCCGGTTCGCCACCGTCGTGTCCTGCGCCACCACGAAGTACCCGCTGGCCGGAATCGTGCCCGATAGCGTGATCGTGCGGTACTGCGTGCCCGCCGTGTCGTAGGCCGCCAGCGTGTACCCGCTCAGGCTCTTGCCCGCCGGACCCTTCAGCTCGATGAACGTGCCCGCGTCGGTGCTGGGAGAGTCGTAGTACAGCTCATTGATGACCGGCTCACCCGTCGCCGCGAGGGAAGTCAGGGCTGTATGGGCCGTGTCCGGGCCAGCCTGGGGTGCCGTTCCACAGGCGGCCAGGGTCAGGGCGAGGCTCAGGAGCGCGGGCAGTCGCTTCGAGGGAGTCACGCCCCCACCCTGCCACCCGACCTGTAATGGCGGAGTGATGGCCCCGTCAGCCGACCGTCAGCGCGCCGCCTTGACCCTCCCTCCCCCGCCCGTTACCCTGGACGGCATGACGCCCCACGCCGGTACACCTTCGCCGTTTAGCGGCTGGTGGGGCACGCCCGTCTGATTTTCAGGCGCCGCGCGACACCCCGCCCTTTGCTGAGGCGGGGATTTTTTATTCCGACCGGAGACACCATGAGAGAAGAAGCCCTGCAAGCCATCCAGGAAGCCCCCGACCTCGACACCCTGCAAGCCGTCAAGACGCGCTACGTGGGCAAGAGCGGCCTCGTCACGAAGGAACTCGGTTCCCTCGGCAAGCTCCCCCCCGAGGAACGCAAGAGCCGGGGCGCCGAGATCAACGCGCTGCGGCAGGCCATCGACGCGGCACTGACCGAACGCGAGGCGGTGCTGAAACGCGCCGCCCTCGACGCCAAGCTCGCCTCGGAGGCCATCGACGTGACCCTGCCCGGTTTGAGTCTCCCGGCGGGCGGCCTGCACCCCATCAGCCGCGTGTACGACGACCTGATCCGTATCTACGAGCGGATGGGGTACGCGGTGGTCGAGGGGCCGGAAGTCGAGGACGAGCATTACAACTTCGAGGCGCTGAACGTGCCCTGGTACCACCCCGCCCGCGACCTGCAAGACACCTTCTGGCTGGAAGACGGGCGATTGCTGCGGACCCACACCAGCCCGATGCAGGTGCGCTACATGGTGGACCACGAGCCGCCCCTCAAGATCGTGGTGCGCGGCAAGGTCTACCGCTACGAGGCCACTGACGCCACCCACGAGAGCATGTTCCACCAGCTCGAAGGTCTGGTGGTGGGCGACGGGATCAGCATGGCCGACCTCAAGGGCACCATCGCCGAGATGGCGCGCGGTCTGTACGGCCCCAGCGCGAAGGTGCGCTTCCAGCCCTCCTATTACCCCTTCGTCGAACCCGGCGCCGACTTCGCCGTCTGGTGGGACAACCCGCGCGGTGAGAGCAAGTGGCTGGAACTGGGTGGCTGCGGCATGGTCCACCCCAACGTCTTCAAGGCCGTGGACGACCTGCGCGAGCAGCAGGGTAAACCGCGCGTCTACGAGGGCAAGACCGGCTTCGCTTTCGGGCTGGGGCCGGAGCGGATCGCGATGCTGAAGTACGGGATTCCGGACATTCGGTATTTCTACGCGAATGACCCGAGGGTGATCGGGCAGTTCCGGGGGGAGCTGGGGTGAACGGTCCGACTGTCGCCGCGACGCCCTTTTCCTCCTCCCTCCCGAGGTTCCCATGAAACTCCCCTACTCCTGGCTCCAAGAACTTGTCCCCCAGCTTCCCCCCGTTCACGACCTCGAACCCATCCTCGCCAACATGGGCCTTCCGCTGGAGGGCATCGAGGAAGTCCCCGCCCCCCCTGAAGGTGTCCTCCTGGCTGCCGTCACCGCCGCCGAACCCATTGAGGGCACGCAACTGACGAAGCTGACGCTGGACGTGGGGCCACACGGCACAAAGACCATTGCCTCCGGTGCCCCCAACGCCGCCCACCTCCCCGCCGGGACGATGGTCGCCCTCGTCACGCCGGGCACAAGGCTGGGGGACGTGGAGTACGGCATCCGCTCCATGCAGGGCGTCGAATCCTGGGGCATGGCCGCCAGCGCGAAGGAACTCGGCATCGGTGAGACGAGCGCGGGGTTGATGCTGTTCGCGGCGGGGACGGCAAAGCCTGGAACGCCGATGCGTGACCTGTGGGCTGCTGATCATGTACTGGACGTGGAAGTCACGCCCAACCGCGGGGACGTGCTGAGCGCCCTCGGCCTCGCCCGTGACCTCGCGGCCTTTCTGAAGCTGCAACTTGTCGAGCCGGAAGCCGGACCGCAGCCCAGCGGCGAGGGCGAGATTCGGGTGAGCCTGCCGCCGCGTGGCGTGACCCTGGAGCGCGATCCCTCACAGAAAATCCGGTTTGGCTGCGATTACTTCGCCGCCCGCACAGTGAACGGCGTGCAGAACGGCCCTTCTCCCCTCTGGATGCAGCGCCGCCTGACCCTGAGCGGGATGCGCCCCATCGACCTGATCGTGGACACCAGCAACTACGTGATGCTGGAACTCGGCCAGCCGACCGCGCTGTACGACCGCCGCGACGTGACGGACGACCAGATCCTCGTGGCCTTCGGGCTACGCCAGGGCGAGATCGTGCGCGACCTGCTGGGCAATGAACACACCGTCGGCCCGGAAGACCTGCTGATCCTCGACGGGCGCGAGGTGAGGATTCCCACCGTGGCGGAGGCCTTCGCCACGGCGGGCCAGCCGAAGCCGGGCCAGGGTGTGCTGGGCATCGCGGGGATCGTGGGCGGCGAACATGGGCACGTACGGGCCGACACCTCGGACGTGGTGATCGAGTCGGCCCACTTCGACCCGGTCTTGTTGCGCCGCACGAGTACGCGCCTGGGCCTCAAGACCGACGCGGTGTACCGCTACGAGCGCGGCGTGGACCCCCTCCTGGCCCCGCGCGGCGCGAACCGGGTGGCGGGCCTGCTCGCGCAGTCCGGCGGCGGGCAGCCGGACCCCGGCGCGACCCTCGTCGGTCAGCCGGAGGTGCCCGGCCCCATCGAGGTGACGGGCGACCAGATTCGCGCGCTGCTCGGCATGGAGATCAGCACCGACGAGATGGTGGACATTCTCCATCGCCTGGGGTGCCGCGTGGAGCGGGAAGGCGACCGCCTGACCGTCACGCCCCCCTCCTGGCGTGTGGACATGAGCATCTGGCAGGACGTGGCGGAGGAGGTGGCCCGCCTGCACGGCTACGCCCACCTGCCCGAGACGCTGCCGACCCTGCGTGTCCACACCAGCAACCTCGGCGCCGAGCAGGCCAGCCAGGAACGCGCGACCCTGCGCCGGACCCTCAGCGGACTGGGCTTTCAGGAGGTCGTCACCTACACCTTCACCAGCGACGAGGAGGCGGGGAAAGCCCGCAGCGAGCGCCCCGGCGTGCGCCTGCGCAATCCCCTGACCGCCGACCGGACCGGGATGCGGACGGCCCTCTATCCCAGTCTGCTGAAGGCCGCGCAGGTTCACCCCAAAGGCGAGCGCGTGCTGCTCTTCGAGATCGGGCGCATCTTCCCGGCCAGCGGCGAGGAGGAGCGCCTGGGCCTGCTGATGCGGGGTCCCCTGGCGCCGCAGACGCACGCGCCGGGCGTGGCCGGGTCGTTCGGCGTCTTCAAGGGGCTGGTGGGGGCGCTGGCGGCCAGCCTGGGCGCGGAGTTGGACATCCGGCAGGTACGCGGCGACGCGGTGCCCCCCGCCCTCCACCCCGGCATCGCGGGCGAGGTCGTGTGGAACGGGCAGGGTATCGGCTGGCTGGGTGCCCTCCACCCCGAGATCGCGCAGGAATTCGGGCTGAAGGGGGACACCTTCCTGCTGGAAGTCGCCCTGCCGCTGCCGGGCCGCCCCTGGGCTTTCCGTGACCCCAGCCGTGCCCCCGCCGCCTGGCGCGACCTGGCCGTGATCGCCCCCGACGCGGTCAGCTACGGTGACATCGCCGCCCTGCTCCGGCGCGAGGCGGGCGACCTGCTCGAAAGCGTCGAACCCTTCGACGTGTACGTGGGCGCCCCGATTCCGGAGGGGCAGCGCAGCGTGGCCGTACGGCTGGTCTTCCGGGGCCAGAAAACGCTGACCGACGCCGAGGTGGACCCGGTGATGGACCGGCTGATTCAGGCGGTGCGGGCGCAGGGCTGGAGCATCCGCGAGAAGTAGCGGTCCTTTCCGTCAGAACAGTGGCAGGAAAAGGGGCAAACTGGCGCTCATCCAGTTTGCCCGCCTGTGGTTGGCTGGGGGTGGGCTTCAGGGCTGGGTCAGGTTCTGCGCGATGGTCGGCGCGGTGGCCAGGGCCTGCACGCCCAGGGCCAGGAGGGTGTCCTGCCCGTGCGTGAGCAGCCGCACGTCGTCCTCGGTTTCGGCGTGAAGCTGGTCGGGGGTCACGCGGACCGGGTAGGGCTGGCCGCCCTGCTTGGTGTAGTGCAGGATCGTGAGCTGCAAGGCGGCGTCCTCACCCACCGGAAAGATGCGCGTGGCGGTGTTGCCCACGCCCGCCGTCGCCTCCCCGATGACCGGGCCGCGCTTGGCGTACTGGACCTCGTAGGCGAAGAATTCGCTGCACGAGGCGCTGCCGTGATCAACCAGCACGGTGAGCGGGCCGGTCCAGAGCTGCGGGTTGCGGACACTCCCGGCGTTCCGCCCGTTTTCCATCCGCAGGCCCTGCTGCACCAGCGTGGCCACCTCGCCGTCGGCGGTGTGCGCCACCCGCATGAAGCTGGGGACAAAGGCGCTCACGGCGCTGTCGCAGTCGGCCAGGCTGCCGCCCGGGTTGCCGCGCAGGTCCACCACGATGCCCTGCGCCCCGCGCTGGCGGGCCTCCGCGACGAGGTCATGCACGCGCTGCGCCACGCTGCCGCTCGGCAGGAAGCTGGGAATCCGCAGCACCGCGACCGTGTTCTGCGGGCCGGTAAAGCTCAGCCGCGGCAGGTCGAGGGTGCTGCTGTCGCGCGAGGTCAGGGCCACCGTCAGCGGCTGCCCGCCCCGTTCCACCCCCAGCGTGATCGTGCGTCCCGCCAGCCGCGCGTCCCGCAGCGCGTCGTAGGTGTAGGGTTTGCCGTCCAGGGTCAGCAGCACGTCGCCGCGCGTCAGCCCGGCCTCCTCGGCGGCGCTCTGCGGCACGACCTCCAGCACCACCCGGTTCTCGCCGTCCAGCCGCGCGAGCTTGACGCCGAACTGCCTGCGGTTGCCGCCCGTGGCGCTCGCCAGGAAGTCCTGAAAATCCTCCGGCGTCTGGAAGAAGGTGTGTTCGTCGCCCAGCGCGGTCACCTCGGCTTCCACCACCGGATAGGCCTTCTCGGCCGCGCAGGTGGCCGGTGTGGGGGCACAGACCGCGTCCAGCCGCCCCTGATACTCGCGGGTCAGGGCTGTGCGGTCCACGGTGGACAGGCCGCCGTACTCGTCGTGCAGCAGGTCATTGACCTCGTCGAAGATCGCCTGGGCGGGCGACACCACCTGCGCCGCCTGACTGGACCCGGCCTGACCGGACTGGGCCTGATTGGACTGGGCCGCGCCGATCTGTTCCGAACGAATCGGGGGTTCTGCGGTCCCGGCGGCAGCGAGCCGGGACAGGCTGGACTGGGACTGGCTGAGCTGGGGCAGGCTGGACTGGGCGAGGGTGGCGGAGCCGAACAGCCCGGACGTGAGCAGGGTCGCGGCGGCGAGCAGCGCGGAGACACGGCGGACCGGCTGGCGGGAAGCCGGAATGCGGCGCGGATTGGCGTTCATGGGTCTTCCCATTCTGCTCCGGGCGGATGGGAACTTGGTGGGCCACAAATGCCTGCTGGGTCGCAATTCTGGGCCTACAGAATGCGCTGCCCCAGCAGGCTCGCCGCCATGCCCACCATCACCTCGGCGGTCTGGTTGCGGGTGTCGAGCACCGGGTTCACCTCCACGATATCCAGGCTGGTCACCCGGTTCGATTCGCACAGCAGTTCCATCAGGAGGTGACCCTCGCGGTAGGTCAGGCCGCCGGGAACGGGCGTGCCCACGCCGGGCGCGACGGTCGGGTCGAGGGCGTCGGCGTCGAAGGACACGTGCAGCCGCCGCACGTCCCCCAGGCGCTCCAGCGTCTCCTCGGTGATGCGGGTGATGCCGAGCTGGTCCACCTCCTTCATGGTGTAAGCCTTGATTCCGGCCTCGCGCAGCAGGTCGCGCTCGAAGGCGTCCACACTGCGAATGCCGATCATCACGATGTCCTCGGGCCGCAAGGACCAGCCGCCACCCAGCCCGGCAAGGTCCGCGTCCCCCAGCCCGGTGAGGTGCGCGACGGGCATCCCGTGGATGTTGCCGCTGGGGCTGCTCTCGGGCGTGTTGTAGTCGGTGTGGGCGTCCACCCAGATCAGGCCGGTGCGGTCGCCCGCCGGGTTCCCGCGCAGCGCGTTGCCAGTCACGGTGCCCATGCTGACCGAGTGGTCCCCGCCCAGCGTGATCGGAAACACGTCTCCCGGCAGTGCGGCGAGCTGCTCGGCCGTCGCGCGGCAGGCTTCCAGAATGGGGTCGAGAAACACCAGCCCCGCCCCCGCGTGCTTGTCGAGCGTCTCCGGCAGGGCGACATCCACGTCCCCCAGGTCACGGACCGTATGCCCCAGGTCGCGCAGCCGGGCCGCCAGATGTGCGTTCCGCAGGGCCGAAGGCCCCATGTCCACGCCGCGCCGCCCGGCGCCCAGGTCCATCGGAATCCCCAGAATATTCACGTTCATGGCCTCCAGAGTAGGGCCGAAAAGCCGCTATGCCTCAGCCTTGCAAGAATATGATGCGCTTCCCGACGTGGGGGATATGCAGATGAATATTCATAAGGGTGGTTGTGCGCTCGGTGTGCCCGTTACGTCACTTGTCTTAAGGCTCCCCCGCCAGACGGCACATATAAAGCTGACACGGGGGGCGCATACTTCGCTTCGTCGCCGGGGGTCAAGGCTCCTGGGCGGAGGGAGACGCCCACCTCCTCAACAACGGGCGTGCGAGCGGGCCGGAAGTAGGCCGCAAGGTGGGTTCGAGGCCCGCCACCCGCACCTCAAGCCGAAGGGAGCCGTCACTGGCTCCCTTTCGCTTTGGGGGGTCAGCCCTTGCTCTAGCATCCGGCCATGTCCGAGCCTCCCCACAGCAACGGCGCCCGCCTGCGCGAGTTTCACCGCGCCCTGGGCCTGGCCTCGCCGGAACGCCCCACCGTGCCCGACCTCCCCCTGCTGACCCTGCGCCGCACCCTGATCCGCGAGGAAGTGCAGGAGGTCGAGGAGGAATGGACCCGCCTGGAGGCCCGCCTGCAAGCGGGTGAGAGCATCCCCCCCGCCGACCTCGCGCCCCTCGCCCACGAACTCGCGGATCTGCTGTACGTGACTTACGGCGCTCTGGACGCTCTTGGCATCGACGCCGACGCTGTGTTTGCCGAAGTCCACCGAGCGAACTTGAGCAAGCTCGGCGGCCCCAGACGCGCCGACGGCAAGCTGCTCAAACCCGAGGGCTGGCAGCCTGCCGACGTGCGGGGGGTGATTGAGGGGCAGGAAGTGGTCAGTGGTGAGTGGTGAGTGGAGGGGTTTCTTCCCACTGACCCCTCACCCTTAGAACGGCGTTTCCTCTTCCTGAACCGCGACAGCGGCGGGCCGACCATTCTGGGGACGTGCCGCCGGGCGTGCCGGGGCACTCGCCTGCGCGGGGGCGCGGTTGCCGCCGGGGATGGCGTAACGTTCCTGACGCTTGCCGCCGCGGAAGATCGCCAGCGTCACATACTCGAATTCGCCGTCGGCCTTCTCGCGCACGTGGTCGGGGTCGGTGTTCTTGGCGCCCCGGCTGTACTTGACGGCGGCGGGGAGCTTCATCTTGCGGCTGTCCACCGCCTCCAGTTCGCGGCGGCGGTAGGCGTGGCCCCGGTGCAGGACCATCTCCTCGCCCTCCGGGTTGGTCCACTTGCGCGCGCCGATCAGCGACCAGTCGAAGTCGGGTTCGTTCTCCAGCGGGAACTGGTAACCGCCCACCGGAATCTCGCCGCTGGTCCAGCCCAGCCGCCCGTACTGGCGCTGCACGTCCAGCAGCTTGTCGGCGCTCTCCACGTCCACGCTGACCTTCGCGCCCAGGTCGGTGATGAATTCGATATGTAGCATCATGCCTCCTTACGTAAATAACATAACACAAAGCTGGAGGTCCTGTGTGCCTTCATTCTTGTTCGGGCTGGGCGGGAAGGCGACCCAGGAGTGCCCGTAAGGTGGCCCGCTCGCCCGGCGTCAGGTCACGCAGCAACGCCTCCTCGTGCGCCACGTGGTCGGCCAGGAGGTGGTCCACGGCCTCCCGGCCCCGGGGGGTCAGGGCCGCCCGCACCGTGCGGCGGTCCCCGGCGTCGGCCTGCCGGACCACCCAGCCCCGGCGCTCCAGCCCGTCCACGCGCTTGGTCACGGCGGGCGGCGTGATCGCCATCCGCTGGGCGAGTTCCCCCAGGGTCAGACCCTCCGGGGGAGAGGAGCGGCGCAGCGTTGCCAGGACATCGAAGGCCGAGGGCGTCAGGTCGTGCCGCGCGAAAAAGGCTTCCAGCGCCGTCTGGAGGGCGTGACTGGCCCGCTGTACGGCGATCACGGTCAACATCGGGTCCGGGTTCACGTCCGGCCTGGCGGCGCGCCAATCCCGTTCGATCTGCTCCAGTTCCAGCCGTGGCGTCTTCATCCCTTACCTTTTAACGGGTTTCAGCGCCCGTGGCCTCGCCTTGCTGCCGGTCCGAGGCCAGCAGGGCCACCGCCACGGCCAGGAGGGCGGCGCTGAGGAGGCCGCCCGGCGTGGGCGCCTGCCGCGTCTGGCCCAGCCAGCCCAGGGCCGGGATCACCAGCGCCCCCAGCAGTTGCCCCAGCGTCACGGCGACGGTGCTGAAGCCCACGCCGAGCCGCGCGGCCACCAGCAGGCTGAGGGTCACGTAGGCCGCACCCAGCAGCCCGCCGGTCAGCATCCACGCGGCGGGGAACTGCGCGGGCCGCGCCCCGTCCAGGCCAAGGCCCCACAGCACGACCATCAACACGCCGCCTACCAGAAAATTCACCAGCGTGGCCGCCAGCGGGCTGCCCAGCGCGCCGGACAGCCGCACGCTGAAGGCGAGGCCCGCCGCCAGCCCCACCCCCGCCCCCAGCGTGCCCAGCAGTACCGCGAGGTTCACGCCGCCCCCCACAGCCGCACGCCGAGCGCCGCGAGGACCAGCGCCAGCGCAGCAGCACGTGCCCGGTTCACCCGCCGCCGTTTCAGGCCCAGGACACCCAGGTGGTCGAGCAGGATCGCCGTCACGACCTGGGCGGCGATCACCAGCGTCGTTGCCAGGGCCGCGCCGAGCGCCCGCGTCAGCAGCACGCTGCCCACCACGTAGGCACTCCCGACCACCCCGCCCAGCCAGACCCAGCGCGGCGCCTGCCGGGCCGACGCCCAGGCGGGTCGGGTCCGGCCCAGGACCAGCAGCGACATCAGCCCCAGCGTCCCCATGCCGTAGGACACGGCGGCGGTCAGGGTCACCGAATGAAGTTGTCCCGCCAGCGCGCCGTTCACGGCAAACTGGACGGGCAGAAAGCTTCCCGCCAACACCGCGAGCGCCAGGGGAAACAGGGAAGGGCGGACAATCATAGGGCCTCCTTGTTCCCCAGTAAACATTTAACTGGTGAAATAAGTCAAGATCGTCCAGCTTCCTGTCGTTGCTCCCGCCTCGCCACCGTCCCCAGAAACAGCGCCAGCACCTCCCCCTCCTCCCCGCGCCGCACCTCCACCCGGTAGGTCGCCAGCGTGCGGCCCACGCGCTCGGGCGTGGCGACGGCCACCAGTTCATTCCCCTCCCGTGCGGCGCGGAAGAAGCTCAGGTGTGTCTCGACCGCCACCGCCTGCGCCTCCAGATTGCTGATGACCGCGAAGGCCTCGTCCGCCAGGCTGAACAGCAGACCGCCGTGCGCGGTGCCGTGCATGTTCAGGCCGCCCGGAGTGACAGTCAGCGTGACGCGGGTGCGTTCGGGGGTGGCCTCCAGCACGTGCATTCCCAGGGTGTCGGCGTAGCTCATGGCGGCAGGGTAACGCCCCCGGCGGGCGTGGACCGGGGGCGGGGAGGGGAGGGACGTTCAGCCGCGCGGCACGAAGGGCCAGGCCACGTCCCCCGCCGGGTCGTTGTCACTCAGCCCGTCCCAGGCGACCGGGTACACCTCGCGGGGGGACAACTCGCCCGGCGTGCCGTGTGCCTTCGCATACTCGCAGGTGGCGTCGTAGGCCCGCAGGATGTCGGGGAACACGAACTGCGCCCGGGTCAGGGTCACATACGCCTCGTGGTGGGCGGGTTCCTCGCGCACCGTCACGTCGTCCGGGACGGTCAGGCTTCCCGTGAAGGGCACGCAGACTTCCACCGGGCCGTCGCTGTCGGCGTTGACCTCACCGTGGTAGATCACGAAGGTAGCTCCCGCCGTCTGCGCTCCCGTCAAGGCGTGTAGCCTGCCGCCCGCCTCCCCGATGAAGTCTGTCAGGTCGGCCACGTAGAGCCGCCGGGTGAGGGTCGCCACGCGCTGGGCGGGCACAAGGCGTTGCTGAACGTCGAAGTGGTCGGTCATGTCCGTCTCTCCTTGCAGTTTCTCGATGAGGTACTGCGCCACGCCCCGGCGCCGTCCGTGTTCCCGCTCGACCCGCGCCCAGAGTTGCGTGAGTTGCGAAGCCCGGGTCTGCGCGGGGGTGTCCAGCACCGCCCGCACCTCACTCAGCGGCAGGTCGAGTTGCCGCAGCAGGCCGATCAGGTGCGCCGTGCCCAGTTGGGAAGGGGTGTAGTAGCGATAACCTGTCCCCTCGTCCACGCGGGCGGGCGGGAGCAGGCCCAGGTCGTCGTACAGCCGCAGGGCCTTGAGGCTCAGGCGCGAGGCGCGCGAGAAGGCGCCGATGGTGAGGGTTGCTTCCGTGTCCGTCATGCTGACCACCCCCGGAGGTCCAGTCCTATAGGTAGGAGCAGTCTGCGGTCTGCCCCAGGGGGAGGGTCAAGTCGGGGGCGTATCATCCCGCCATGACCGTCCCGCCTGCCCTGATCCCCGCCGCACGGCCCGGAGCGTTCGACCTGCCCTCCACCACCGACCTCCTCCTGCGCCTGCTGAACACCCCCAGCCCCACCGGGTTCACCGAGGCCGCCGTGCGCCTGCTGGAAGGGGAACTGGACGCGCTGGGGGTGCCGCACCGCCGCAGCAAGAAGGGCGCGCTGACCTGGGAAATCGCGGGGACGCCTGGCCAGCCGCACACGACCTTCAGCGGCCACGTGGATACCCTCGGCGCGATGGTGAAGGAGATCAAGGAGAACGGGCGGCTGCGCCTCGCCATGCTGGGCGGCTACGACTGGGCCACCATCGAGGGCGAGTATGTGCAGGTTCATACCCAGCGCGGCGAGGTCATCACCGGGACCGTCGTGAACACGCACCAGAGCACCCACGTTCACGGCCCGGCCCTGCGCGAACTCCGGCGCGAGCAGGCCGTGATGGAAGTCCGCCCGGACGCCCCCACTGTCAGCGACGGCGAGACGCGGGCGCTGGGGATCGAGGTGGGCGACTTCGTGAGCTTCGATCCCCGCGCCACCTTGACCGGCGCTGGCTACCTCAAGAGCCGCCACCTCGACAACAAGGCCGCTGTCGCCGTGTTCCTGGGCGTGACCCGCGCGCTCCTCGGTCAGCCCCCCGCCCACACCGCCGCCTTCCACGTGACCACCTACGAGGAGGTGGGGCACGGGGCCGCGACCGGCATTCCGCCGCACACCGACGAACTGATCGCCGTGGACATGGCCGCCGTCGGGGAAGGGCAGACCAGCAGCGAGCATCACGTCACCCTCTGCGTGGCCGACAGCGGCGGGCCGTACGACCACGCGCTCGGCAACCGCCTGCGCGCGGCGGCGCGGCGGGCGGGGCTGGACCTGAAGGTGGACCTCTACCCCTACTACGCCAGCGACGGGACGGCGGCCTGGCGCGCGGGCGGCGACTACCCCGTCGCCCTGATCGGCCCCGGCGTGGACGCGAGCCACGCCTACGAACGCACCCACCTGGACGCGCTGAAAGCGACGGCGGAGCTGATGCTGGCGCACGTGCGGGGGGAGTGAGCAGCGCGGAACGTCAGGCCGCGGGCGAAGGGGGGGCTCCGGGGCATCCGGGCTAGGGAATGGGGCACGCGCGCCGGGCAAGGCTGCGTCAACTGGCTGCTCGCTGCTCAAATCGCCTGTCCTGCCTGGCCCTCCCGCGTTCGCCGCCCCCACCTTCGATGCGGCGGGGCTCGGAATCGGGCTCGGCGGTATGGTCGAGATCACCTCGCCGCACGGCCGTTGGGAGGGCGTGGCGATAGTGTTCGATTCCGTGCGGCCGGGCGAGGTGTTCGTGCCCGGCCACTACGGCCGCGGCACGCAATCGGCCAACCAGCACACCTGGTATGCCCGCGACCCGATCCGCCATCAGCCGCCGTTGAAGTCCTCTCCGGTCGCGGTGCGTCGTCTGAGCTTCGGCGAGCCCTTCGCGGCGCGGACCTTTGCATGAACGGCTCCAGCGTTCCAGCTTCGCATCTTCGCCTGAAACGCGCCTACGAACCTGCCGAGCCGGGCGATGGGGTGCGAATTCTCGTCGACCGGCTGTGGCCCCGCAGGGTGAGCAAGACAAAGGCCGCGCTCGACGACTGGATGAAAGAGGTGGCGCCGAGCACCGAGCTACGCAAATGGTTCGGTCACGATCCCGCGCGCTGGCCCGAATTCCAGCGCCGCTATCGCGCCGAGCTTGTCCAGCAATCGGGCGCGCTCGACCGCATCCGGAGCCTGGCCAGAAACCGCGTCGTCACGCTCGTCTACAGCGCGCATGACGAACAGCATAACGATGCGGTCGTCCTGAGGGACGTGCTGCTCGGCGAAGCCTGAGCAATGATCGTTATACGGGCTTTGCCGTCGCCGAGCTTTGCGCCGCGGGGCCAGCCGCGCCGAGGAATGTCTCGGGCGGCACGAAGAACAGGCTGCCGGTGACCGCCCGGCTGAAATCGAGCAGGTGGTCGTAATTGCCCGGGGGATTGCCGACAAACATGTTCTCCAGCATCCGCTCGATCCGCGACGGCGAGCGCGCATAGCCAATGAAATAGGTGCCGAACTCGCCCTTGCCGATTGTGCCGAAGGGCATGTTGTCGCGCACGATCTTGAGCTCGTTGCCCTCCTCGTCGGTAATGGAGGTCAGCGCGTTGTGCGCCCAGGAGGGCTTGACCGAAGCCTCCAGCTCGATGTCGGACAGCTTCTTGCGGCCGATGATGAGTTCCTGCCGCTCGACCGGAAGCGCGTTCCAGCCCTTGAGGTCGTGCAGATATTTCTGGACGATCACATAGCTGCCGCCCGCGAAGGCGGAATCCTCGTCGCCGATCAGAACCGCGTCAAGGCTCTCCCGCCCGACCGGGTTCTCGGTCCCGTCGACGAAGCCGGTCATGTCGCGCTGGTCGAAGAACTTGAACCCGTGCGTCTCGTCGACCACGGTGATCGCACCGCCCAGGCGCGCGGTGATCTGCATCGCGAGCTCGAAGCACAGGTCCATGCTCCGCGCGCGGATGTGGAACAGGATATCGCCCGGCGTCGCCACTGCGTGATGCCGCCCGTTGATCTCGCGGAAGGGATGCAACTCCTTGGGCCGGGGCGCGCCGAACAGCCGGTCCCACGCCTGCGAGCCGAATCCCATGATGCACGACAACCCGCCGTCGAGATCGCGAAAGCCGACCGCCCGCACGAATCCGGCCAGATCGCCGCACATCGCGCGCACCGCGTCCAGGCTCTCCTCGCCTTCGTTCAGCGTGGCCACGAGAAAGATTGCCGCGCGCGACAGCTTCGAGGCGACGGCCTGGCTCTCGACCGTCATGAATATTCCTTGGCCGAATCATGTAGAGATGGACTTTGCGACTGCCGCATCCGTTCCAGGATATCTCAATGCCTGTACAGAGAAATGAGCTTCACAAAGTCACGGTCGGCGGTAGCAAACCTCGTTCTTGCGGCTCCGACCGCAGCATTACCGGCGCCTTCACCATGTTGTTCGCGCTGGCGCCACCTGTCACGTCATAGGTGGCGCCCGAAACCATGTAGGCATCGTCCCTGGCGGGAAAGACGACCCCGGGTGCGATGGATTCAGGTGGGCGCCAAGGCACGCCGAGCGGCGGTTTGGCGGATGGCTTCTGTTTGGCTTCAGCTTCCAGCTTCTCCAGCGGTTCGGAAGCTGCCCGGGCCGCAAGAATGGTAGCGGGCTTTTTCCAATGAAACTGCGGGCTGAGGATGCCCCCGAACGCCGGGGTGGCTGGCAGGAACAGGCAGAATCAAAAGCGAGCCCCCGTAACCAGCTTTTGCTGGCCTTGTCCCAGCGGTTTCCCCCGGTCACCCCCAGAATCTCGCGTTCACATAGCTCGCCTCCTGAGACGCCAGGAACACGAAGGCCGGGGCGATCTCGGCGGGCTGCGCAGGCCGCCCGATGGGGGATTCCTGCTTGCCGATCTCGGCCACCTTCTCTGGCGGCATCGACACCGGCAGGATCAGCGTCCCCCCTGGCCCCGGCGCGACGGCGTTGGCGCGGCTGCCCCGCTTGATGCCGTCAGCACCTTCGTGAAGGTCGCGAGGGCACCCTTGCTGACCGCGTAGCCGAAGAGCAGGGTCAGCGCGAGGGCCAGGGTCAGCTTCTTCACACGTTCATCCCACCGAGCAACTGCTGGCAGGCCTGCTGGCAACGGCGGCAGGACTCGGCACAGATGCGGCAGTGCTCCATGTTCATCTCGCGGGCGTGCCGCTCGCACTCGTCCCCGCAGGCGCGGCAGGCGGCCACGCAGGCTTGCAGTTGGGTCCGCAGCACGTTCTGATCGGGCTGCGTCAGCCGCGACAGCACCCGGCCCGTCGTCCCGCACACGTCCGCACAGTCGAGGTTCAGGCGAATGCAGTGAACGAGGTGCATCAGGTGCTCCCGCTCGCCCAGACAGGCGTCGGCGCAGGAAGTGCACACCTGCGCGCACTCGAAGCAGGCGTCGATGCAAGCGGTGAGGGCCTGCATGTTGAAGGCGGCGGATTCCCGCTGGGGATGGGTGGCGAGCATGGCCTGGGTGGCTTGCGACATGATGATCTCCTCGGTGGAATGGGGGCTTCTGGGCAACTGGACCCGTCCACCGTAAGAAGGCCGTGTTCAGCTTCTGTAACGCTGGGCTGAAGAAGGGATGAAGGCGGCTGCTTTTCAGCCGCGCCAAGCGGAAATCCCTCGCCCAGAGCAGCCTTTACACAAGCTGAACACACGCCCGGTAGCGTCGGGCCATGAAGAGCAAGAGCCTCCTCCTGAGTACCCTCACGGCCCTGACCCTGGCGGCGACGCCCGCGCTCGCGCAGATGGACCACAGCATGCACGGCCAGCCCGCTACCACCGCCGCCCCGGTGACCCAGGGCATGAACGACATGGGCGGCCTCGCCGGGTTGAGTGGGAAGGCCTTCGACCGCGCCTACCTCAGCATGATGATCGCGCACCACCAGGGGGCGGTGGACATGGCCCGCGCCGTGCAGGGCCGGGTGAAGGACACGCAGGTGAAGAGCTGGGTGGCGAACGTCATCCGCGACCAGACCCGCGAGATCAACGACATGACCGCCTGGCTGAAGCCCCTGGGCGGAATGAACACGGGCATGCGCGACATGATGGCGAGCGGCATGAAGGGCATGGTCACGCCGCTGAAGACCGCGAAGAATCCGGACGTGGCCTTCGTGGAGGGGATGCTGCCCCACCACGCCTCGGCGCTGGACATGGCGAGCCTGGCCCTGCAAAGGAGCAACGACCCCCGCGTGCTGAAGCTCTCCCGCGACATCATCCAGGCGCAGGCCGACGAGATGTACGCCTATAGGCAGTGGCTCGCCCGGCGCGGCTGACACCTGGCCTCCGCTCGGCCTCGCCCCCACGGCGGGGCCTTTACCCTGAAAGGGAGTTATGGCCCGCATCCTGATCGTCGACGACGACCCTGCCATTCTGGAGATTCTGGGCGTCTACCTGCGAGCCGAGCGGCACACCGTGCTGGAAGCACAAGATGGGCTAACCGGACAGGCCCGCCTGAACGAGTCGGACCTCGCCATCCTCGACTGGATGCTGCCGGGGGTGAGCGGCCTCGACCTGGCGCGGCAGCAGCGCCGCGACCATCCGGACTTCCCGATCCTGCTGCTCACCGCGCGGGGCGAGGAGGAGGACAAGCTGCGCGGCCTGGAGGTCGGCGCGGACGACTACGTCACCAAGCCCTTCTCTCCCCGCGAAGTCGTGGCGCGCGTGCGGGCGCTGCTGCGCCGGGCACGTATTCAGGACAGCGTGTCGACGGGCGGCCTGCAACTGGACGAGCGGACCCGCACCGCCACCCTCGACGGACAGGAACTCAGCCTCTCGAAGCTGGAGTTCGACCTGCTGCTCACCCTGGCCCGCCATCCCGGCTTCGTGTGGTCGCGGGACCGCCTGCTCGAACGGGTATGGGGAGCCGACTTTCCCGGCGTGGAGCGGGTGGTGGACGTTCACATGGCCGGGTTGCGCCGCAAGCTGGGGGAGAACCCGGAGCAGCCGCGCTTCATCGAGACGGTGCGCGGCGTGGGGTACCGCTTCCGGGAGGAGGCGTGAAGCTCTTCCCGCGGCTTTTCCTGGGGCACCTGCTGGTGATCCTGGTCGCGCTGGGCGCGCTGTTCCTGGTGGTGGAACTCATCGCGCCCAGCTTCTACCGGCACCACGTGGAGCAGATGGTGGCGCTGATTGGCCCGGAAGGCCGCGCCCTGCGCCCGGACCTGGAACGCGGCATGCGCCGCACCCTCAACAGTGCCCTGCTGGCCGCAGTGCCCTTCGCCGTGGCCGTCGCCGCACTCACCGCCTCCCTGACCTCCCGGCGCATCGTGCGGGCTGTGCGGCTGCTCTCAGACGGCAGCCAGGCGCTCGCGGCGGGCCAGTACGCCCGGCGACTTCCTGAAACCGGGCGGGACGAACTGGCGGGCCTCGCGCACAACTTCAACGTGATGGCCGGTTCGCTGGAGCGGGTGGAACAGGACCGGGCGGCCCTGATTGGAAACGTCGGGCACGAGTTGCGGACACCGCTGGCCGCGCTGCGCGGGTACAGCGAGGCCCTCACCGACGGCGTGATGTTGCCGGAGCAGGCCGCGCCAGCCATCCGGCGGGAGGTGCGTGCCATGGAGCGCCTCGCCAGCGACCTGAGCCTGGTGTCCCGGATCGAGGCGGGCCGGGTGGATCTGCACCCGACGATCTTCAGTGCGCGGAGTCTGCTCACCGCGGCCCTGGAGCGCTTCGGGGACGCCTACGCGGAGCGCGGGGTCACGCTGATGGCCCAGAACCCACCGGACGACTTGCAAGTCCGGGCGGACTTCGAGCGGGCCTTGCAGGTGCTGTCCAACCTGCTGTCCAACGCCCTGCGCCACACGCCGCCGGGTGGCCGGGTCACGCTGGCGGTGCAGGAGGTTGGCGGGCAGGTCGGGTTCAGCGTCGAGGACACCGGGAGCGGCATCCCCGCTGACCACCTGGAACGGATTTTCGAGCGCTTCTACCGGGTGGACCCGGCCCGGACGCGCGGCGAGGGGAGCGGCGTCGGCCTGACCATCGCCCGCGGCCTGGTGGAGCAGATGGGCGGCACGGTCAGGGTCACTTCGGGCGAGGGCGGCAGCACGTTCACCTTCACCCTGCCCCTGGCCTGAACAGGAAGACCCCCGTGAAAGGGGGGCCTGGCCCAACAGGTTCCGGGGCTGGTCTTCAGGGAAGCGACGTAGGGGCCGACGTTGAGCTTGGTCATGGTTGAAGCGCGGGAAGCGTGCGGCTCCCCGCGCCGGGGGCTTCAGGCGTGGGCGGTGGTCGGTGACGGGACGGCAACGGCGTCGGGCTCCACGGGTGGCTGGAAGCCGCGCAGCCGCAGGGCGTTGCTGAGGACAAAGACGCTGGAAAAGCCCATCGCCGCCGCCGCGAGGACCGGGCTGAGCAGAATGCCGAAGGCCGGGTACAGGACGCCCGCCGCGACCGGAATCAGGATGATGTTGTACGCGAAGGCCCAGAAGAGGTTGAGCTTGATGTTGCGCAGGGTGGCGCGGCTGAGGGCGAAGGCATTGGGCACGCCCCGCAGGTCTCCGCTCATCAGGATCACGTCGGCGGTCTCCACGGCCACATCCGTCCCCGTCCCGATGGCCAGCCCCACATCGGCCTGGGCCAGCGCGGGAGCGTCGTTGATGCCGTCGCCCACGAAGGCCACCTTCTGCCCCTTCGCCTGGAGCGCCTTCACTGCGTCACTCTTGCCGCTGGGCAACACCTCCGCAAGCACCTCGTCAATGCCGAGCTGGCGGGCGATGGCGTTTGCCGTGCGCGCGTTGTCCCCCGTGATCATCGCCACCTTCAGGCCCATCCGGTGCAGGGCATTCACGGCGGCCGAAGAACCTTCCTTGATGGGATCCGCCACGGCGATAATCGCGGCGAGCTGTCCGTCAATGGCGGCATACAGCGGACTCTTGCCCTCGTCCCCCAGACGTTCGGCCTGCCCGGCGAAGAGGTCCGCGTTCAGTCCCAGCTTCACCATGTAGCGGTCCGCCCCGACCTGGACCAGATGTCCGTCCACGCGGGCTTCCAGCCCGTACCCGGGCACGGCTTCGAAGGATTCCGGCTTCACGGTGGCGATGCCCTCACGCCTCGCCCCTTCGACGATGGCCCGCGCAATCGGGTGCTCGCTCTGCTCTTCTGAGGCAGCAACCAGCTTCAGGACGCTGATGCGGTCGAAGCCGGGCGCGGTGACCAGGTCGGTGAGTTCCGGCTTGCCTTTCGTCAGGGTGCCGGTCTTGTCCACCGCGACGACCTGCACGTCCTGTAATCCTTCCAGAGCGCCGCCGCCCTTGAACAGCACGCCGAGTTCGGCGGCCTTGCCGGTGCCCACCATGATGCTGGTCGGGGTCGCCAGGCCCATCGCGCAGGGGCAGGCGATGATCAGCACCGCGACGGTCGTGATCAGCGCGAAGCTCAGAGCCGTCTGCCCGCCGAGGATCAGCCAGAGCAGGAAGGTCAGCGCGGCAATGCCCAGCACGACCGGCACGAACACCGCGACCACCCGGTCCGCGAGGCCCTGGATAGGCGGCTTACTGCCCTGGGCCGTCTCGACCAGCTTGATGATCTGCGCGAGGGCCGTGTCCGCGCCGATGCGCGTGGCGCGGAAGGTCAGTGCGCCGTTCTGGTTAATGGTGCCGCCGACGACGCCTGCGCCGGGCTGCTTGCTCACGGGCACAGGTTCGCCGGTGATCATGCTCTCGTCCACGAAGCTCGCGCCCTGCACCACTTCGCCGTCCACAGGAATTTTCTCGCCGGGGCGCACGGAGATCAGGTCGCCCACCAGGACTTCATCCGTGGGCAGTTCCAGTTCCTGGCCGTGCCTCACGACGCGCGCCGTCTTCGCTTGCAGGCTGAGCAGCTTCTTCATCGCCTCGCTTGAGCGGCCCTTGGCGACGGCTTCGAAGTACTTGCCCAGCAGGATCAGGGTGATGACGACGCCGGACGCTTCGTAGTACACGTGCGCGGTGCCTTCTGGGAAAATGCCGGGCGCCACGGTGGCGACCAGCGAGTACAGGAAGGCCGCTGTGGTGCCGATCATCACCAGGGCATTCATGTCGGGCGACCTGTTCTTCAGGCTTTTCCAGCCCAGGCGGTAGAAGCGCAAGCCGGGGCCGAACTGGATGGGAAGGGCGAGCGCCAGCATCACCCAGTTGAGGGTGGTCATGATCCCTGGCCCGAAGGTGGTCATCAGCCAGGCATTCAAGGTGGGCACGAGCATGGGCACCATAGCAATCAGCAGCAGCGGCACGGCGAACACGGCGCTGAAAAGCACCTGGCGGCGCAGGTGACTGACCTCCCGCTCCCGCGCTTCGCGTTCTTGGTCTTCCCGGCTGAGGCCCGCCTGTTCCTCCAGCACCTCGTACCCGGCGTCCCGGATGGCGGCCTTGAGCTGACCAGGGCTGACGCTGGAGGGGAGGTACGTGACCGTGGCACGCTCAGTGGCAAGGTTCACACTGGCGCTCAACACGCCGTCCACCTTTTTCAGCGCGCGCTCCACGCGGCTGACGCAACTGGCGCAGGTCATGCCCTGCACGCCCAGCTCAATGTGGCTGACGATGGGTTCGTAACCCACGTCCTTCACTTTGTCCAGCAAGGCCTGGGGCGTGGTGATCGCCGGGTCGTATGTGACCGTCGCGCGTTCGGTGGCGAGGTTGACGCTGGCCTCCGCCACGCCTTCCACCTTTTTCAGCCCGCGTTCCACCCTTCCGACGCAACTCGCGCAGGTCATGCCCTGCACGCCGAGTTCGATGGTCTTCGACATTCCTCCGCTCCTTCCAACCCCCCGTGGGGGGATAGAGATGCTGCCAGAATAGACCCGGAGGGGGGGATTGGCAAGAGCCTGAGGAAAGAAGTGGCTGTGTGACGCGGAGCGGTGCGGCATTGCATTGACATCCCAGGGGGGAGGATATACCCTGACTTCAGGAGGAAGACCATGAGCCAGATCGAACTGAACATCACCGGTATGACCTGCGGCCACTGCCAGGCGGGCGTGACCAAGGCCCTCAAGAGCGTTCCCGGCGTGACCGACGCGCAGGTGGACCTGAAGACCGGCAAGGCCGTTGTGCAGGGCAATGCCGAACCGCAGCAGCTTGTCGAAGCCGTGGTTGAGGAAGGCTACGGCGCCCAGGTGGCGAACCCGTAATGGCGAAGGAGACGGCCGCCGAACCACTGGACGTGATCCCCACCGAGGGGGAGAGCTGCCACACGGCCCATCACCTCTGCATGCCCGAGGACAGCCGCAAGCGGGCGGCGCGTCGTCTCGCCATCGCTCGCGGGCACCTCGAAAGCATCCGCCGCTCGCTGGAAGACCCGAACGTGTACTGCGTGGACGTGCTGCGGCAGATCAAGGCGGTGCAGGGTGCCCTGGACGGTGCGGCCAGCGTGGTGCTGCGCGGCCACCTCGAAGCACACGTGGCGACAGCCGCCACGCGCGGCGATGAGAAGGAACTCGTCGAAGAGCTGATGGACGCGCTCAAGTACATCTGAAGCCACGCGCGCAACACGGCTTTCCGGGGGCGGACGCGCGTTCGCCCCCCTTTGCTTTGGAGGTTCCCCATGCCGAAGGTCATCCTGTATGCCACACCCACCTGCCCGGACTGCCACGCCCTGCGCCTCTGGCTGAACCAGCACAGCATTCCCTTTGAGGAGCGCGACCTGACCGACCCCGCCGTGGCGGACGAGGCCAAAGCCCGGTACGGCGTGCGCGTCGCACCCATCACCGTTGTCGGTGAGCAGTTCTTCTTCGGCACCTTCGATCAGCAGCGGCCAAAGATCGAAGCACTCCTCGCCTGACCCTTTACGGAAGCTGAACAGTGCTGGCCTAAGGTGGCCGGATGGACAGGAGGCAGGCATGACGACGCAGGGCCACAGCGGACACCATGGCCACCACGCATCGGCGACGGTCCTCGAAGTGGCGTTCCGCAACTGCCACGACGGTTCCGAGTTCGCGGACCTGGGGCAGAGCCTCGCGCGGATTCCCGGCGTGACCTCCGTGCACGTCGACCGCACACGCGCGGTGGCGCACCTGGGGTACGACCCGGGCAGCGTGACCGAGGCGGAACTCCGCCAGCGCCTGCACGCCGCCGGGTACGACTGCGCCTGCCAGGACTGCGCGCCGTCAGTGGTGCAGCCAGGCCACCCGAGCGTCGGGCACGAGCATCAGGGGCACAGTGGGCATGACCACGCCGCGATGAGTCACGCTGGGGCAGCAGGAGCGCGGGACACGCACGCGGCAATGGATCACGGCCGTCATGCGGGCATGACCCACGCCGGGCATGACGCGCACGCCGATATGGGACACGACGAACACGCGGGGCACGGCGCGCACATGGTCAACGACATGCTGCGCCGCTTCGTGATCAGCCTGGTGCTGACCGTGCCCGTGGTGCTGTATTCCCCCATCGGGGAGACGCTGGGCTTCACCGCCATGCCGCCTTTCGGCCTCTCGATGGCCTGGTTCGGGCTGCTGCTGTCCACGCCGGTGGTGTGGTGGGGCGGCTGGCCGTTCATCTCCGCAGCCTGGCGCGCCTTGAAGCGCGGCGAGGCGAACATGATGACCCTGATCGCCACGGGCATCCTGGTGAGCTGGGTCTTCTCGGTGTACGCCACGTTCTTCCTGGGTGGAACGGACGTGTTCTTCGAAGCTGCGGCGATGCTCACGACCCTGTCGCTGCTGGGCCACTGGCTGGAGATGCGCTCGCGCTTCGCCACGGGGCGGGCAGTCGAGGCCCTATTGAAACTTGCACCTTCCACAGCGCGCGTCGTGCGGAATGGGCAGGAGCAGGAGACTCCCCTCGAGCAGGTGGTGGTGGGCGACGAGATCGCCGTGCGGCCCGGGGACCGCGTGCCGGTGGATGGAGAAGTCCTGACGGGCAGCAGCTACGTGGATGAGTCGATGATCACCGGCGAACCCATCCCCGTCGCCAAGAACCCAGGAGCGAGGGTCACCGGTGGGACGGTGAACCAGAATGGGGCCTTCACCTTCCGCGCGACGGCGGTGGGGGCTGATACCGCCCTGTCCCGCATCGTCCAGATGGTGCAGAACGCGCAGGCAAGCAAGGCCCCCGCGCAGCGCTTGGCCGACCTGGCCGGGAAGTACCTGGTGTTCGTGGCGCTCGGCGCGGGCCTGATCGCCTTCCTGGCCTGGTACTTCCTGGGGAATGAAGGCGTGGTGTTCGCACTGACCGCCGCCGTGTCCGCCATCGTGATTGCCTGCCCGGACGCGCTTGCCCTGGCCACGCCCACCGCGATTACCGTAGGGGTCGGGAAGGGCGCGCGGGAGGGCGTGCTGTTCAAGAACGCCACCGCCCTGGAAGCGACCGCCGGGGTGGACACCGTGATCTTCGACAAGACCGGGACACTCACCGAGGGCAAGCCCTCCCTGACCGACGTGCTTCCCGCGCCCGGAGCCAGCAAGGCCGAGCTGCTGCGCCTGGCGGCCTCCGCGGACCAGCCCTCGCAGCACCCACTGGCGGAGGCCATCGTGAAGGGCGCGCAGGCGCGGGGCGTGACGGTAGGTCGGCCGGAGACCTTCGACAGCATTCCCGGGCACGGCGTGGAGGCGACGGTGCAGGGCCAGCGGGTGCTGATCGGCAATCGCAAGCTGATGGACCGGGAGGGGGTTGACATCGGTGCCCTGTCTGGGGAGGTGGATCGCCTGGCGGCGGACGGGAAGACCGCCATGTACGTGGCGGCGGATGGCCGGGCGCTGGGCGTGGTGGCTGTCGCGGACACCATCCGCGAGTCGGCGAAGCAGGCCGTTCAGGCGCTGCATGCCCTGAACGTGCAGACCGTCATGCTGACCGGGGACAACCGGCACACCGCCGAGGCAGTCGCCCGGCAACTGGGCATGGACACGGTGATCGCCGAGGTCCTGCCGCAGGACAAGGCCGCCAAAGTGCAGGAACTTCAGGGGCAGGGCCGCACGGTCGCTATGGTCGGCGACGGTGTGAATGACGCGCCCGCGCTCGCGCAGGCGGACGTGGGCATCGCCATCGGTGCCGGAACCGACGTGGCGGTCGAGACGGCCGACGTGATCCTGGTAAAGAGCAGCCCGGCGGACGTGGCGAGCAGCATCGCCCTGGCACGAAAAGTCCGCGGCAAGATCAAGCAGAACCTCTTCTGGGCCGCGATCTACAACGTGCTGGCCATCCCCTTCGCGGCGGGCGTGCTGTACCCGGCCTACGGCATCCTGCTGCGCCCCGAGTGGGCCGCCCTGCTGATGAGTGCCAGCACCGTCATCGTCACCATGAACGCCCTGCTGCTCAATCGGGTCCACTTCGAGCGGGGGGTCCCGCAGGCGAACGTCAGGCCCGTTGTTACCTGAACTCAGGCCTGCTGCTTCCAGGGGCCATGCCAGTAGAGGACGCGGAAACAAACGCTAGCGGTTACGGGGAGCGGGGGCAGTCTGGTGAAACCAGTTCGGGAAGGCCCCCCGGGAAGGCCGAGGACTTGCACCGCGCCCAGGCGCGAGGCGAGTGTTTACGCGGCAGCACGGCAGGCGTGCCCTCCAGACCTGCCGTTCGTGCGGCTCACCAGGGAGAGTCAGCCCCGCATCACCGCCATGCGCGTCCGCGCCTCCCAGGGACTTGAAGAGGCCATCGGCAGCCGGGATGAACGGCTGCGCGAAATCGCCGCGGAGCTGAAAGAGGCGAACAGAAAGGCGCGCTGACAGCCCAGGCGAGGGGAGGGCCACGGACACAGCGCCGCACACCCGGGAGCCTGAGCTGACCTGACTCCGCCAGCCTCCCGGGGTCAGTCCCCCATGGCCAGGGTTTCGCTGCGCCGCTGCGTCACCTGGCCTTCCAGCACCAGGAAGAGGAGGGCGGCGGCGAAGCCCAGTCCGGCGATCACCAGCCACATGGGCGTGGCGCCCGCCTGGGCCAGCAGAAAGCCGCCGAGCAGCGGTGCGATCAGCGTGGCGAGGCCGCTCATGCTGCCCACGAGGCCGATGTACGTGCCGCGCTGGGCGGGAGCCGCCAGTTCGCTGATGATGGTCTTGCTGATGCTGTAGGCCACGATTTCCCCCAGCGTCCAGACCACCACGGCCAGGACATGCAGGGCGAAGGTCTGTGCGACGGCGTGGATCAGGAAGCCCGTGCCGAGCAGCGCCGCGCCCGCGACCTGCCAGCGGGGATGGCTGGTCCGGCTGACGTGATGTCCGATGGGCAGGCCCAGCAGGATCACCAGCAAGCCGTTCACGCTGAGCACCTGCCCGTACTGCACGGCGGTGAAGCCCTGCTGCGCGAAGACCAGGGCGAGCAGCTTGTAACTCTGGTACGTGAGGCTGTAGAGCAGGCTGGCGACGCAGAATTGCCAGAGCAGGGAGTCGCGCGGGAGGAGGGAGGTCTTCTTGACGCTGCCGTGGGCACGTTTCGGCAGGCGGAAGAACAGCACCAGCAGGGCCGAGTAGATGAACATGGTGACCGCGTCGAGGTAGAACAGCAGCTTGAACGAGAATCTGGAGAGCCAGCCACCCAGGACCGGGGCAACCGACGCGCCGACGTTGATGGCCCAGTACATGAGGTTGTAGGCCCGGCTCCGCTGCGCGCCGCTGGTCATGTCCGCGACGGCGGTGCTGGCCGCGGGTTTGTACATGGCGGTGAACAGCGAGTACGCCAGGACCCCGGCGAACAGTTGCGGGAAGGTCCGGGCCTGCGCGAGCAGGAGCAGCATCAGCCCGCCCCCGATCAGGGCGAGCTTCATGGTGAAGCCGGTGCCGTAGCGGTCACTGAGGCTGCCGCCGAACCCTTCGGCGAAGAACCGCCCGACGCCCAGCGCGCTCAGGATGACACTGACCTGCGTGACGCTCATCTCCCGCTGGGCCGTGAGGTAGAAGCCCAGCAGCGGCACCACGAACTCCCCGATACGGTTGATCAGAGTGCCCACCCACAGCAGCCAGAAGTTGCGCGGGTAGGCGTGGTATAGCCTGGGCAGGAGGGTCAAGCCGCTTTCCCCGCCAGAGGAGCACCCCCAGGCTGCCCGCGCAGGCCCGCAAGGCTCAGCAGCACGGCCAGGAGCCCCAGCACGGCGGTGACCAGCAGCATGCCGGTTTCGCCGATCTGGGCACCCAGGGGCACGCCCAGGGCCGCGAGCCACTTCCCGAGGGTGAAGACCTGCCCGTTCACGGCGAGGTACGCGCCGCGCCGGTCCTCGGGGATCAGGTCGGCCAGCAGGGTCTGGCGGGTGGGCACATACAGCAGTTCCCCCACCGACAGCACCACACTTCCGGCAATCAACACGCCCAGGTGCACGCTGCCGTTCAGGACGGCGAACCCCCCCGCGAAGAGCAGAAAGCCCCAGGCCATCACCCGCTTCAGGTCACGGCCCTTCACCCAGTGGCTGATCGGGATGGTGAACGCGACGATCATGACGGTGTTGATGGCGGTGAGCAGGCTCATGGCCTTCACGCCGGTCAGCGGCAGGCCCAGGAAGGTCTGCGGGGCGAACGCCTGCACCAGATGCACGGGAATGAAGTTCTGCCGTCCGAATTCGATGCTCATCAGCAGCACGAAGCCCAGCAGGAAGAGGAGGTAGGCCCGGTCCCCGACCACCTGCGCGTAGCTGCCCAGCAGGGGACGCAGACCCACACGCTCACGGACTTCCGCAGCGCTGCGGCGCGGTCCCCCCAGCGTCTCGGTCATGAAGCGCCACGCGAGGAACAGCGTCAGGAACGACATACCCAGCAGCCCGGTGAGCAGGGCCGTGAAGTGATCCTGATACAGCCAGCCGCCCAGCAGCGTGCCGATCAGGAGACTGGCATTGATGGCCCAGTAGTTCACGGCGTACATGAAGGTGCGGCTTTCCGGCGTGCTGACGTCCACCAGCATGGCCTCGGCGGCAGGATTGATCAGCCCGTTGGCGACGTTGATGACCACCAGCGCGGCGAACGTCCACCACGCCAGCGGCAGCCACAGGTTGGCCAGCAGCAGGGCGGCGAACGCCAGCACCTTCAGAACCTCCCCCACAAGGAGCGTGCGGCGGCGGCCCCAGGCGTCCGCCAGCCCACCGCCGTACAGCCCGGCCATGAACTGCACACCCACCAGCAGCATCAGGAGCAGCCCGGCCAGGCCCGCCCCAAGGCGCTGCGTGAAGTAGATCGCCATGAAGGGGAAGATCGCCCCGCCCACCATGCGTGTGAGAAACGAGTTGATGATGCGGACCTTGACGTTCGGGTGCAGCGTTCCCCACATGCCCGCCAGTCTGCGGGAGGGCAAAAGAGGAAAAAAGGCCCAGAATGCAGGGGCGATGACCCCTTTTCCGCGTGACCCCCGACCGGACTGGCCGTACCTGACATTGCGCGCGGCCCTGCTGGCGCGGGATGGCGAGCAGCCCGTCTACCCCGTCACGCAGGCGGAACTGACGGCGTGGTGGGCGTGCAGCGACAAGACCGCCAAACGGCAGGTGACCCGCTTGCAGGAGGAGCGAAAGTTGACCTACACGCCGGGGCGCGGACGCGGGCACACGTCACGGGTGGCGTTCAGCGGCGACACGAGGCGTGAACTGGATACGCTGACGGCCAGCCTGGCGCGGGATGGGGCGGCGGGGGACCTGGCGCGGCTCTCCCGTCTGCCGTTCCCCCGGGCTTGGGTGATGACGGACGCGGTTCGGGGCGTGTTCGGGCTGAGCGAGTCGCCGTCCGGCACGGATCGCCTGCGGACCGTCATGTTCCGGGCGTTTACCAGCCTCGATCCCATTACGGCCCACGCCGCCACCGAGGCCCACCTGCTGGCCCAGGTCCTCGATCCGCTCACGCGCTTCGACGCAGACACGGGCAGGCTGGAACCACACCTGGCGCACCACTGGAATGTGTCGGCGGATGGGCTGACGTGGACGTTCCACCTGCGTAAGGGGGTGTCGTTTCATCACGGGCGCACGCTGGATGCCGGGGACGTGCTGTTCACGCTGGAGCGGCTGCGGCAGGGAGCCGAGTGGCTGTTGCCGGGGGTCCAGGCCATCACGTCCGACCATCCGTTCCGGGTGCAGGTCCACCTGGTGCGCCCGGACGCCTTCCTGCCACGGCGGCTGGCCGACTCCCACGCCCTCATCCTCCCACGCGACGTGCCCTTCGATGAGCGGCATCTGGTAGGTACCGGTGCGTTCCGCTGGACCTCGTTGCCGGATGGCGTGCGCCTCACCGCCTTCGACGCACATTTCGCGGGCCGTCCCCTGATCGACGAGGTGGAACTGTACCGGGTCGGTCCGCTGGCGAACGAACCCACCCTGCACGTGGACGGGGCGGCCCCGGAAACCGTCACGAACTGGCAGGAAGAGATTGGCGTGCATTTCCTGATCTGGAACGCGGGCCAGCGCGCCGCGCAGAATTCTGCCCTCCGCGCCGCCGTGTTTGAGTTGCATGACATCCGGCGGTACTGGCGGGAGGCCCATCTCCCCTGGCCGCTGCTGATAGCGCAGTCCTTCTACCCGCGCCGCTCGAAGGCGCGCTCGCCCCGCTACCACGATCTGGAACGTGCCCGCTCTTTGCTCGTGCAGGCCGGGTACGACGGGCCGCCGCTGCGCCTGTGGGTGCTGAACCGCACCGATGCCGTGCAGGAGGCCGACTGGCTGGTGCGGCAGGCGGCACAGGTGGGCCTGCCCATCGAGCCGCGCCCCTACGAACTGCACGATGCCCTGGACAGGGCATCACCCGCCGACCTGGTGATGATGGGGGAGGTCAGCGGCCCGGACGAGCACCTGTCCTTCTGGACAGCGATGAAGCAACCTGAACTGCTGTTCCGCACCCTGCTCCCCGAACCGCTGCTGGCGGAGATTGACGCCGAACTGGACAGCTACCGCACCGCCGATACCTTCGCGGAGCGCGAGGCGATCATCGACCGGGTGGAAGACCTCCTGCTGGGAGGGCACCATATTCACCTCACGCATCACCGCGTCAAGCAGCGCACCATTCATCCGCTGATCCGGGACGTGCTGCCCGATTCGTACGGACGCATCAACTTCCGCAAGCTGTGGATTGGGGATGGCCTGCCCCTCCGGCCTGAGCAGGCACGACGGCAGCAGGAGGAACTTCCAGAGATGGACAGAGAGCGGCCCTGCCAGGGCGTTGCTGCCGAATCACAGCCTTCTCTCCCGGTGAACGACGAATCCCGTTGAGGCTCACGTACAGTAAGGCGTGACCATCACCAACGAACGTGACCTCAAGGGGATGCAATGCGCTGGACGTGTTGTTGCGGATACCCTCCAGGCTCTCAAAGCGGCTGTTGAGCCGGGGGTTACCCCAGCCCAACTCGACGTCCTCGCGGGTGAGGTCTTCGGGCGGCACGGGGCGACCTCCGCGCCCCGTCAGGTGTATGGTGCCCCGGTCAACGTCTTCGTCAGCGTCAACGACGCTATCGTTCATGGCCTGCCTACCCAGAGGCCCCTCCAACCCGGAGATGTGGTCAAGCTGGACGTCACGCCCTTCGTGGACGGTTACGTGGCTGACGCGGCGATCACCGTTGTGGTGCCCCCAGCCTCGCCCCTCGCCTTGCGACTGATCGAATGCGCTGAAGCGGCCTTCAAGGCAGCCATGCAAGTGGCCCGAGCGGGCAGACCGGTCAACGTCATTGGACGAGCGGTCGAAGCGGAAGTGACTCGGCGCGGCTTCTCGCTGCTGCGGGAATTGCAGGGGCACAGCGTGGGGCGCACGATCCACGAAGCACCTGACGTGCCGAATTTCTACCACCCGGCCAACAGGGCCCTGCTGCGCGAAGGGATGGTCATTGCCGTGGAACCGATGGTTTCCAGCGGCAAAGCCCGGCGCACCCGGACCCGCAGTGATGGCTGGACGATCTCCACCCGTGACGGTGGTTTGGCGGCCCATTACGAGCACACCGTCATGATTACCAGGGGACAGCCGCTCATCCTGACGGCCTGACCTCGACAGCATAAAAAGCGAGGTAGCTGCTGGCTGGGCTCCGTCACATGGCTGGCAACCCGCCGATGATGGTGCGCCCTGCCCGGTTCCGCTCACGGTAGACAGCACGGTCAAAATTCAGAGCTGGCGCTTGGAGCAAGCATCCTATGGAAGCCAGGGCGACACAAATTCAGATGGCCGGGGCGGTCGCCCACTTTGATGATCCGGAGGACGTGCTGAACGGATAAAAAGGGGGATATGTCGGTTTGGCGCTCCAGTACTGCTGCGAAACCGGTACAGAGAGCGGCTGTCCCCGCGTACCCAGCGCCCATACCCCGCCCGCGATTAACGTGGCACTGCCCGCTGTCACGAAGATCACGGCCATCACCAGGAAGTCAGTAGGACACTGAGGCACATTTTCCACCCTTGAGGCGCAGCGGCAAAAAGAAAAACCCGCTCTAGGAGCGGGCATTTTGGGTTCTGGAGCCAGGGGTCGGATTTGAACCGACGACCTACTGATTACGAATCAGTTGCTCTACCGCTGAGCTACACTGGCAGGTCCGGATGCGGCAGCCCCCGTTGGGGTGAAAATACTGCACGCACAAGGGTAGACGATGGGTCAGCTCTTGTCAAACCCGAGCAGGCCAGGGGTTTTGGGGCGGCGTGTCTGGCGCTGGCGGTTGTCCTGGCCTCCACCAGCCTCCCGCGTGCTAGATTGGCGTTTGCCGCCGTGAGGGGTGGGGGTCAACCCTGGCTGCTCCGTGCGGGACTCCATAACAAGAGAGGGACCACATGATCGACAAGCAACAGACCATCCAGACCTACGCCAAGAGCGCCAATGACACCGGCAGCACCGCCGTGCAGGTCGCGCTGCTCACTGAACGCATCAACAACCTCTCGCGTCACCTGACCGAGAACAAGAAGGACAAGCACGGCCAGCGCGGCCTCCAGCTCCTCAACGGCCAGCGCCGCCGCCTGCTGAAGTACCTGGAGCGCACCAACTACGACGAGTACATTGCCCTGACCGACCGCCTCAGCATCCGCCGCGGCCAGCGCATCGTCCGCTGAGCCCCGCTCTTCTTCACGCCGCCCTGGCCCTGCCGGGGCGGTTTTGTTGTTCCTAACGGTCGCCGGTTCGGGGGCGCTGGCGGTCGGGCACGCTCCGCCAGTCACCCCCCGGTACCGGAATGACCCCGGGGCGGGGCAGGCGCGCGCTCCTGGCATACACGTACACCCAGGTGGGCAGAGACTCGCCGCCTTCCAGCGTCACCGTCACGCGCTGGCGGGTGTACAGCGGCGGTGTCTCATGGACGCCCTCCAGCGCGTCGAGGAAGGGGAGGGCGCGGTCCCAGTCCCCCTCGGCGTAGGTCAGGACGTACCCCTGGACCGAGTCGTCCGGTTCGCCGGGCAGAACCCCAGGATACCCTTCCGGAAGGAGGTGCAGCAGCCGGAAGCCCGCGAGACGGGCGGGGGCGGCCTGGAAGGTTCCGCCCTGCGCGGCCACGTCCGCGTTCCGTTCGCCGGGCATCAGCGTGCTGTACACGAACACGCGGGTCAGCGGGAAGTCGCTCATAAGCTCAGGCTACCGCCCGGATCAGAGGCGCGTCCCCCGGGGCTGGTGGTAGTACACGCGCCCCACGATGGTCGCCTCCTCGGGCCGGACCGGGGGATGGTCGGGGTTGTCGCTGGTGAGCCAGACGTGTTCGCCGTAGTGCCGCAGCCGCTTGACGGTCAGGCCCAGGCCCGGCACGTGCAGCACGTAGACCCGGCCCTCGCGCAGGTCGAGGTCGCCGGGGTCCACGTAGATGCGGTCACCGGGCCGGATGCCGCCGCCGCCCGGCTCGGTCATGGACTGCCCCTGCACCTCCAGCACCAGCATGCCGGGCCGGTGTTCGCGGGCGGGCACCAGTTCAATGTCGATCACGCTGCCGGGGTCCTCGGAGAGGGGCAGGCCCGCCGTCGCCAGCGCCCGTACCGGCACGCGCACCAGTTCGAGGGAGGCCAGCGCGTCCCCCTCGCCGCCCGCCGGGGAGAAAAGGGGCAGGCCCGTCCGCGCGGCCCACTCGCTCGCACTGATCTCCAGCGCGCGGCGCAGGGCGTCCTGGCGGGCAGGGGTCAGGGCCGAGAGGGGCCGGGTGCCGCGTTCCAGTCGGCTGAGATACGGCTGCGTCACGCTGCCCGCCTCGCCCCCCTGCGCGGCGGTGCGGCGGGCGACCTCGTCCTGCCGCAGCCCGAGCGCCACGCGCCGCGCGCGCAGCCAGAGGGCCAGTTCGGGGAGTGCGGGCGGGTCAGGCGTCATGACAGGAGTGTAAAGGGCGGCTCCAGCCCAGACTGGAATCGAAAGGCTTGACGGTATGACTACAGTCATGTTATGCTGTAAACATATTCGCCCGGCTTTCCTTCATCCATGCCGCCGCCCGTGCCGAGGGGGCTGTCCGCCCTTTGCTCCATCCCCCGCTGACCTTTTCCGAGAGGAGGCCTCCATGTCCGATCCCGCCACCCTTCCCGGCCTGCTCCCCCTGCTCGCCAGCGCCTTTGGCTCGGGGGCCGTGACGCAACTCGCGCGGCAGCTCGCGCGGTCCACACCGCCGCGGGTCCGGGTGGTAATCGCGCTGGCCACCGCGGCGGGGATCGCGGCGCTGACGGTGACGGCGCTGCTGACCGTGTTCATGCGGCCCGCCCCGGCCCCCGCGCTGCTGCTGGCCGCCGCCTGCGTCACCGGCTGGAGCGGCCCCGGGATCCTGACGCGGCTCGGGACGCTGCTGGAACGCAAACTCGGCCTGCCCGGCGACCTCACGCGCGAGTGGCCCAGGAACGAAACGCGCCGCACAGACCCGGGCCGCGCGGACGGGCAGACTGAAGCATGAACGCCATTCGGTTGACGGCGCTGCGCGGCCTGTCCCTCACTCTCGCGCTGCTGCTCGGCCCCGGGGCGGCAGTCGCCCAGACGGCGACTCCGACCCCCGCGCCCGCGCAGCAGCAGGCGGCGGCACCTAAGCCCCTGAGCACGGCCGAGACGGCGGCCCTGCGCGCCCTGTACCAGAAACTTCGTCCCGCCACCCTGCGGATCGAGGACTGCCCGCCGAACGATTGCAGCGAACCGGACGGCGTCGGCACGGCCTTCCTGATCGGTGACGGCTACGCGCTGACCGCCTACCACGTGGTCTTCGAAGCCAAGAACCTCAGCGCGGTGACGCTCGACAAGAAGCGGTACAACGTGAACGTGGTGGGCTACGACGAGCAGGCGGACCTGGCCCTGCTGCGGGTGAATGTCCCCGCCGGGACGCCCTCCATGCCGCTCGCCGCCGCGCGGCCTGCCGTGGGTGACTCCGTGCTCGCCATCGGCAATGGCGACGGCAATTTCCTGACGCTCAAGACGGGCCGCCTCACCGGCCTCAACTCCGACGCGGGCCGGGCGGACTTCCCCCCCGGCACCCTGGAACTGAACGCCCAACTCGTGCCCGGGGACAGCGGCGGCCCGATCATCAACGCGCGGGGCGAGGTCGTCGGGGTGGTGAGTTATATCAGCGTGGCGATGGCGCCCGCGCTCGCCAGCCGCATCACCGCCTACGCGGTGCCGGTCAACCAGACGGACGTGAAACTCGCCGATCTGCGCAAAGGGGTCAAGCGGGACGCGCCAGTTATCGGGATCGGCTTCGACGGTCGCCTGGACTTCGCCTTCGCGCTCCCGGCCGAGGCGTTCCCCGAACTCAGCAAGGCCCTCGACCTGGGGACTACGCCGGGGGCTTTCTTCACGAGCGTCTCGCCCGGCAGCCCCGCCGCCCGGGCAGGCCTGCAACCCCTCGACTACAGCGCCGACGGCAAACGGACCGCTGGCGACATCGTCACCGCCGTCAACGGCCAGCGCATCTTCAACTTCTCCGACTTCCAGTACGCGGTGCGCCGCTATCAGCCCGGTCAGACCATCACCCTCAGTGTCCTGCGGAGCGGCAAGCCGCTGGAGATCAAACTGACCCTCGCGCCCCACACCCAGATTCGCAACTGAGGTCCGGCCTCCCCTGATTCTGTCTCACAACGAATAATTCCAAAGGATTAAGCCTAAGAGGACTTGACAATTCTGCTAAAAACAGAACAATACGAGACATGGACACGCTGCTGAAAAAAGCGGGCGCGATGCTCGGCCACCTCGACCTGTTCACCCACATGCTGCATCTGCGCGGCCTGCTGCAACTCGCCGCCCACATGGAAGAACGGGGCGACCGGGTGACGCTGATCTCGCCCGAGATGATCACCCTGGTCGGCGCGGAGATGACCAGCGAGGCCCGCGTGACCACCAGCAAGGGCGCGGCGGTCGAGGCGGGCAACGCCTACAGCGTCCTGCGGACCCTCAAGG
Organism: Deinococcus metallilatus; assembly: GCF_004758605.1. Lineage (NCBI taxonomy): Bacteria > Thermotogati > Deinococcota > Deinococci > Deinococcales > Deinococcaceae > Deinococcus > Deinococcus metallilatus. Next base: position 2,741,158 of record NZ_CP038512.1, on the reverse strand, counting down.
GCCACGATGCCCCCGAATACGCCGTCACCCGCGAGGAACTCAAGGCGCTGAACGCCCGCGCCGTCGCGGAACTGGAAGCCAGTGACGCGATGCGGGCCTTTGGGGAGACGCTGGCCCGCATCGGTGTCCCGGTCACGGGCAGCACCGCGCCCGTTGAGGCGGTGGCCGAACGTCCGGCACGCAACCGCCGTGCGCCCGAAGGCGAAGGGGCGAGCGAGCAGCCTGCCGCGTAAAGCTTCGCACTTTTGCATCACGCTTCCCGGTGGGGGGCGTGATGTTTTTTGGGGTGGGGCGGTGACGTGTCCGGCGCCGGGCCTGCGGGGCGAGGCTCGCTTCCCCCCCTTCCGCTCTCAAGTCTCCGGCCCCGACTGGCGCCAGTACGTGGGCGTTTCCGTGGCGGGCAGGAGGGGCAGTCTGTCCCGTCCTGCGCGTTCGGCCAGCGCCTCCGCTTCCCGTCTGGCGCGGTCCTGGCCCAGCCAGGCGGTCCAGTAGGCACGCAGGGTGTCCGTCACGAGGGGGGTGGGGACGCTGTCAGCCCCGTTCAGCGGGTGATACAGCAGGTCGAGGTCGGTGAGCGGACCCCCGTTCGGGCCGCCTACGGGCTGCCAGTAGGGCACGTCCACCGTGCGGTAGCCCAGGCCGTGCAGCGCCCGGCGGCGCGCGAGTGGGTCCGTCCCCGTGCGGGCCTCCGCCTCACGGTCGGCGGCGTCCTGTCTGCCCGCGAAGACGCTGTCCGCGAAGAGGCCCGCCAGGCCCCGGGCGCGCACCTCCTCCAGCCGCGCCGCGTGCAGGGCGTGCCCGATCCCCCGGCCCCGCGCTTCAGGGGCGACGGCCAGAAAGGAACTGAAGGCCGCCTGGGGCAGCAGGTGAAAGACCGTGCCGCCCAGCACCCGGCCCGCCCCGTCTTCCGCGACCAGGAGGCGGTCCTCGCGCGGTCCCCGGCTTCCGCCCGCCACGAGATGCGGGAAGACGGATGGGGGAATCAGCATGTCGGGAGCGTAATAGCTTTCTTCCTGAATCTGCCCGAAGGCGGCCAGGGCCGGATCATGGGGGTTGGTGACGCGGCGAACGGTCACGGTCATGGGGCCACCGTAGCGCCCGTTCGGCGGGCCAACCGTGAGGGCGGCGGGAAGGGGGCGGTATCCTGAGCCCTATGACTGCGCCCGACTCTCCCTCCCACACGGCTCCTTCCAGCACGGGCGGGGGCACGGAGACTTCCCCCGGCCCCCGCGTGGCCCCCAACTTCATCACCGAGATCGTGGAACGTGACCTGTCCTCCGGCAAGTACCCGCAGGTCGTGACGCGCTTTCCGCCGGAGCCGAACGGGTACCTGCACCTGGGGCATACCTTCGCGTCCTTCCTCGACTTTCAGACCGCCGTGCAGTACGGGGGCCGCTACCACCTGCGCCTCGACGACACCAACCCCGAAGGCGAGAGCATGGAGTTCGCGCAGGGCATTCAGGACGACCTCGCCTGGCTGGGCTGGGACTGGGACGGGAACCTCTTCTACGCCTCGGACAACTTCGAAAGGTATTACGAGTACGCCGAGCGGCTCATCGAGCTGGGCCAGGCCTACGTGGACAGCGTGAGCGGCGAGGAGATGGCCCGGCTGCGCGGCGACGCGACCACCCCCGGCACGCCCAGCCCCTACCGTGACCGCAGCGTGGAGGAGAACCTCGACCTCTTCCGCCGGATGCGCGCGGGCGAGTTCGGTGACGGGGCGCACGTCCTGCGCGCCAAGATCGACCTCGCCAGCCCCAACATGAAGCTGCGCGACCCGGTGCTCTACCGCATCCTGCGCGCCGACCACTACCGCGCCGGGGACCAGTGGTGCATCTACCCGATGTACGACTTCCAGCATCCCCTTCAGGATGCGCTGGAAGGCGTGACCCATTCCATGTGCAGCCTGGAATTCGTGGACAACCGCGCGATCTACGACTGGCTGATGGAAACGCTGAACTTCACGCCGCGCCCCCACCAGTACGAGTTCGGGCGGCGCAGCCTGGAATACACCGTCGTGTCCAAGCGCAAGCTGCGGAAGCTGGTGAAAGAAGGCGTGGTGTCCGGGTGGGACGACCCCCGGATGCCCACCCTGCGCGCCCAGCGGCGGCTCGGCGTGACCCCGGAGGCGATTCTCGCCTTCGCCTCCCAGATCGGCGTGAGCCGCACCAACCGCACGGTCGATATCAGCGTGTACGAGAACGCCGTGCGCAACGACCTCAACTGGCGGGCGCCGCGCGTGATGGCCGTGCTGGACCCGGTGCGCGTGGTGATCGGGAATCTCCCGGAAGGGGAGACGCGCACCTTCTCCCTCCCGTACTGGCCGCATGACGTGATCCGCGAGTCCCCCGACGGTCTGATGGCCTTGCCGACGGGCGAGCGCGTGCCCCCCGAGCAGGCCGTGCGCGACGTGCCCCTCACCCGCGAGCTGTACATCGAGCGCGAGGACTTCAGCCTCGATCCGCCCAAGGGCTACAAGCGCCTGACCAGAGGCGGCACCGTGCGGCTGCGCGGCGCGGGCATCCTCCGCGCGGACGAGGTGGAGACGGACGAGGCCGGGAACGTCACGACCATCCACGCGACCTTGCTGGGCGAGGACGCGAAGGCCGCCGGGGTCATTCACTGGGTCAGCGCCGAATCCGCCCTCCCCGCCGAGTTCCGCCTCTACGACCGCCTCTTCCGCGTGCCGAATCCCGAAGGGGACAACCCCGACGACATCGCCCCCGACTTCGACCCCGAACGTATGGGCCACGAGAACGAGGCCGTTCCGGTGGATACTGGGTTCCTGCGGTACCTCAACCCGCACAGCCTGCGCGTCACGCACGGGTTCGTGGAACCCAGCGTGGCGTCCGACCCTGAAGGCACCCGTTACCAGTTCGAGCGACAGGGCTACTTCTGGCGTGATCCCAAGGACAGCCGCGAGGACGCGCTGGTATTCGGGCGGATCATCACGCTGAAGGACACCTGGGCGAAGGAGACGCAGAAGGCCGAAGGCCGGGAGCCGAGAGCCGAAAAGCCGAAGCCCAGAGCGGAGGCTCCACAAGCCACAAGCCACAAGCCACAAGCTGCCTCTCTTACCCCCGAGCAGGAGGCCGAGGTCGCCCGCCTCACCGCGCAGGGCGCCTCGGAGGGAGACGCGCGGACGCTGGCGCGGGATGAGGTGCTGGGGGCTTTCTTCGCCGGGGCGCAGGCCGGGGAACACGCCGCCCAGGTGGCCGCGTGGACGGTGAATGACCTCGCCCCCGGTCTGCGCTCAGGGGAGAGCCGCGTGTCGGCCGCCGACCTGCCCGCGCTGGCCGCGCTGCTGGCCGAGGGGCAGATCAGCACCCGGATCGCCCGGGATGTCCTCGCCCGCGCCGCAGAATCGGGTGAGGCTCCCGCCGCCATCGTCGAACGCGAGGGCCTGCGCGTGGTCACCGACACCGGAGCCATCGAGGCGGCCATCCGCGAAGTCATGGCCGCCAACCCCGACAAGGTGGAGGCGTACCGGGGCGGCAAGACGGGCCTCCTGGGCTTCTTCACCGGTCAGGTGATGCGGGCGACGGGGGGGAAGGCGGACCCGAAGGTGGTGGCGGAGCGGCTGGGGGCAGCATTGAACGGGTGAAGCGGGCTGGAACGCTCATCCCGCCTGACGGTGGGCCAGGACAAGCCGGGCGGACGGCTTGTCGATGATCACCTCATGCGGCTGCGGCTGATGGTTCGCGCCGTGTGGGTAGACCTTGACCAGGAGGTTGTCCGCCGTCGTCCCCTGCCAGTCCTGACCCTTCTGAATGGGAACGGGTCGGCCATGCCCGGCGTAGTCCCCGCGCATCAGCACCATTTGCACCGAGCAGATGCCGTGCCCGACCAGCAGGTGTCCTTCCCGGCGGAACGCGATCAATTCGTGGTCCTGCGGTTCCCCACCGAGGTGCAGGGGAAGAATCAACTGTCCATCGGGGGCCAGTTGCTCCCTCCATGCGGGAGGAAGGTCCCAGGCCCCGACGGTCGCCACGATCCGGTCGTACGGGGCACCTGCTGGGAAGCCGTGTCCGCCGTCACCGTGAACCACCTGGACGTTCCTGTATTCCGCCAGCCGTCCCCGCGCCGCTTCCACCAGAGGCGCTTCGATGTCCACGGTCACCACCTGTCCGTGTTCACCGACCAGATGGGCCATCAGGGCCGCGTTATAGCCACTGCCAGCGCCGATTTCCAGCACCCGCTGTCCCGGGGCCAGGCGGCAGGCTTCGAGCATCAGCCCGACCACGGTCGGTTGCGAAATGGTGGCGGGCGCGTCCGGCGTCGTTTCCGGGAGGAGCCAGGCCTGGTCGGCGTACGCCTCCTCCGGCGAAAGCCAGGGGGTGAACAGGTGGCGTGGGACTGCCCGCAAGGCGGCTTCCACGTTGGCTGAGTGGACGACACCGCGCTCCACCAGGCCAGCGACGAGAGCTTTACGCAGGGCGGCCGCCTGGTCCTGGGAGGGCATAGTCAGACCGTACCATCTGACGAAAATATCCGGAACGGTTCAGCCACACCCGTCACGAAGCCGCGCCGCTGAGTGCCAGCCCTCGCGGCTAATTCAGCATCCGCCCGCTCCTCTGCCCCATCATCGCCTCGGCCTTTTTCAGGTGGTCTTGCAGGGTGCCGTGCCAGTCGTCGCTCTCGGGCGTGTATTCCAGGGCCTGCTGGGCGTGGGCATAGGCGGCGGCGGGATCGCGGAACCCCTGCTGGGCCATTACGTCGGCGGCCATCTGGTGCCCGGTGATCCAGTCGCGGCTTTGCGGGGCGGCCTCGCGCACCACCCGCTCGTAGTGGTCGAGCGCCTCGTCAAGGTGGTAGTAGTCGAGCGCCACGCTGCCCAGCACCAGGCTGGCGGGCACCACCGCCCCCTGCGCGAGCGCCTGCTCGGCGGTCTGCTGCGCTTCCTGCAAGCGGCCCAGGCGGTAGTCGCACTCGGCGAGGTCGGCCAGCACCTCCGGCTGGTAGGGGTAGTCGGGGTCGGCCAGGGCCGCCTCCAGCCGCTCGCGCGCCTCCACCGGGCGGTCGAGGTCCAGCAGCGCCACCCCCAGTTCGTGCTGCGCGTAGGGCCGGTCGGCGTCAGTGGCGAGGGACAGCGCCCGCTCGAAGTGCCGCAGCGCCTCCTCCGGCTGCCCCAGGTGGGTCATCACCTGGCCCCAGACCAGCGCGACGCCGTAACTGGGGTCGCCGTGGGCGCGTTCCAGCCGGTCGGCCTCGCGGATGGCGGCCAGGGCCTCGTCCGGCTGGCCGAGGTTGAGGCGGGCCTGCGCCTGGAGATAGTGCCAGGTCGCCAGATTCAGGCCCTCGTCCGGGTCGTGGCCGTGGTAGAGGGCGCGGGCCTGGGCCAGCGCCTGCTGCGCCTCACCCGGCTGCCCGAGTTGCAGCAGCAGCGCCGCCTGCTCCTGAAGCATCACCGCGCGGTTGAGGCCCTGGGCGTGGTGGGCCGCCTCCGCGTACAGGTGCGCGGCCTCCTGGGCATGGCCGAGCTGCTCCTCGCTGTCGGCCTGCCAGCTCCGCAGCCGCCACCGCAGGTGTTCGGGCAGCTCGCTGAGCGGCAGATGCACGTCGAGCGCGGCCTGGGGCTGTTCGGCCAGCGCCAGGGCTGCCAGCGCGTGATAGCGGGCGACCGGGTCGGCGGCCTCCCGCAGCGCGGGCGGGGGAGGCGCAGCGTCGGGGCCGCGCGTGCGGGCGTCGAGTTCGGCGCTCAGGGCGAGATACAGCGGGTCTTCACGCAGGCCGGGGTCGAGCGTCCGCGCTTCACGCAGGGCCGAGCCGACATCGGCGGCCGCGGCGTCTCCGTACAGCGCGTGAACGCTGGCGAGGTGCAGCGCGATGCGGGCGCGCTCCGGCTTCCTGGCTTCCTGCATGGCGGCGTCCAGCACGCCAAACGCCGTGTCGTAGTCGTCACTGGCGAGCGCCGTGCAAGCCTGCTGCCAGGTGGTGGCGACATCGATCATCACCCCTCAGAATAGCGCGGGGGGCACGGGGGCATCCTGCTTTCGGCGTCAGTCTCGCCGGGCTACCGCAAAGTCGGGTTTTTGGAAGCCCTGCCCGGTTCAACCCCTCAGTCAGCGTTGCTGACAGCTCCCCAGGGGGGGAGCCAGGGACGCCGTTTGCCCTCCAGGAAGCTCAATCTGTTGCCTCCCTTTGAACGCTCGATGTGCATTACAGGCCGGGCGGGCAGGGCGCGCAAAACCGTTTTTCTCGTCTGGCACGAGGGCAAGTGTTGCTTGCCACCCCCCTCCCCAGCCCTCCCCCGCAAGGGGAGAGGGAGTAAAAGCCCACCCCAGACAACAAGTTTCTATTGCGCATCAAGCGTTTTAAGGGGAGGTGGCCCGCAGGGCCGGACTCGCAGAGCTGCATAGCAGAGAGGTTCAACCGGGGCTGTGCAGACCCGGCGGCTTTGCGGCTGCCCTGCGTCCGTCTCGCTGCCAGGTCGCCGCCGCCTCCCCGGCCAGACCCGAACTGGCCGAACCTGAAGTTTCTGTGTGATGCCGACTACGCCTACACATCTTGAGTCTGATACACTCAAGTCCGGTGGGGCGGGGACCGTTCCACCGATCCCCCAACCAGCATTTCTCCCCCGGAGGACCACACTTGAGGCGGCTCAATCCCTGGCTGATCGTCCTGTTCGTTCTGGCGCTGTTCCTGATGTTTTCTCAGGCACCCATGAGCGGGCGGGCCAGTGTCAATTACAACGAGTTCAAGAACCTGCTCACGCAGGGCAAGATCGAGCGGGTCGTGGTGCAGGAGGGTCAGGCGAACGTGACCCTCAAGAACCCGACCACCGTTCCCGTGATCGGCGCGCCCCAGCCGCGCGAGGTCAACAGCTTCACCGTGCGCCTGCCCAGCAACCAGGCCACCCCCGACAGCAGCCTGATCAACCAACTGGAAACCCAGGGCGTCAACTACCGCTTTGAGGCCCCCAGCCAGTGGCTCGGCATCCTGCTGAACTTCCTGCCCATCATCCTCCTGATCGGCATGATGTACTTCTTCTTCATGCGGGCGCAGGGCGGCCAGAACGGCGTGATGCAGTTCGGGCAGTCGCGCGCCAAGAAATACGGCAAGGAAAACCGTGTCCAGACCAAGTTCACCGACGTGGCGGGCCATGAAGAGGCCAAACGCGAACTGATCGAGGTCGTGGACTTCCTGAAGAATCCCGGCAAGTACCACCAGATCGGCGCGGAGATTCCCAAGGGCGTGCTGCTGGTCGGCCCTCCCGGCACCGGCAAGACGCTGCTGGCGCGCGCCATCGCGGGTGAGGCCGACGTGCCCTTCTTCTCGGTAAGCGCCTCGGAGTTCATGGAGATGTTCGTCGGCGTCGGGGCCAGCCGCGTGCGCGCGCTGTTCGAGGACGCCCGCAAGAGTGCGCCCGCCATCATGTTCATCGACGAGATCGACTCCATCGGGCGCAAGCGTGGCGCGGGCATCGGCGGCGGCCACGACGAGCGCGAGCAGACCCTCAACCAGATCCTCTCCGAGATGGACGGCTTCGACAAGACCAGTTCCGTGATCGTGCTGGGCGCGACCAACCGGCCCGACGTGCTCGACCCGGCGCTGCTGCGCCCCGGCCGCTTCGACCGCCAGGTGACCATCGACCTCCCCAACCTCAAGGAGCGCGAGGCCATCCTGAAAGTCCACCTGCGCAACAAGCCGCTGGCCTCCGGCGTGGACGTGCCCGAGATCGCCCGCAGCACGCCCTATTTCAGCGGCGCCGACCTCAAGAACGTGACCAACGAGGCCGCGCTGGAAGCTGCCCGCCTGGGCAAGACCCAGATCGACATGAGCGACTTCTACCGCGCGCTGGACAAGATCACGCTGGGCCTGGAAAACAGCTCACTGACCATCAGCGCCCAGGAGCGCCGGGCCATCGCCTACCACGAGGCCGGGCACGCCGTCACCGCCGCCGTGATCCCCGGCAGCGACAAGCTCCAGAAGGTCAGCATCATCCCGCGTGGCCGGGCGCTGGGCGCCGCCTTCTACCTGCCGGAAGAGCAGGTCCTGATGAGCGAGGAGCGCCTGGAAAACCAGCTGGTCGTCTCGCTGGGGGGCCGCGCCGCCGAGGAGGTCTTTATGGGCAGCGTGACCAGCGGGGCCGCCGACGACTTCCGCAAGGCCACCAACATCGCCCGCAAGATGGTGCTGGAGTGGGGCATGGGCGAGAACTTCAAGAACATGGCCCTGACCACCGATTCCGGCCCGGTCTTCCTGGGTGAGGACATGGCCAAGCCCAAGGCCTTCAGCGAACACACCTCGCAACTGGTGGACGAGGACGTGAAGCGCATCCTGCACCGCGCCTACGAGCGGGCCAAGAGCCTGGTCACCGAGTACGCGCAGGCCATGCACGAGGTCGCGGACGCGCTGCTCTCGCAGGAGCTCATCACTGGGGACGTGGTGCGCGAGGCCGTGGCGCGGGTGGGCGGTGCGGGCAACCCCCAGGCGCTGACGCACCCGACCGCGTAAAGCGTTCATTCACAGAAGCGGGCCTCCCGGCTGGGAGGCCCGTCTTCTTGTGGTTTCTGGCGGTGTTGCACGCTTTGCCCGGCAGTACCCTGAACCATGACCGGACCCGACGCCCAGCCTGATTCCCCGGCGGCCCCCCTCACCCGCGGCAAGGCCTACACGGGCGAAGGCGTGACCGTGTATTTCGACGCGGCCCGCTGCATCCATGTCGCCAACTGCGTGCGGGGTCTGCCGCAGGTCTTCCGCCCCAGGGAGCGGCCCTGGGTGCAGGCCTGGAACGCGCCCGCCGAGCAGGTGGCGGCGGTGGTGCGGACCTGCCCGACCGGGGCACTCCACTACGTGCTGGAGGGCGGCCCCGCCGAGACGCCCGACCAGCCCACCACCGTCACGCCCGTGACGGACGGTCCCCTCAACATTCGCGGCGACCTCGTCATCAAGACGCCAGGGGGGGAGATGCGTGAGGTCCGCGCGGCGCTGTGCCGCTGCGGGGCGAGCCACAACAAGCCCTTCTGCGACGGCACCCACGCCAAGATCGGCTGGAGCAGTGCCGATGTGGGGGGCGGGGGAGAGGCGCCCCGCAGCCAGCGTGGCGACGACCGGCCCGGCGAGGGCCAGCGGGCGGACGGGGCGCAGACGCTGGAGGAGAAGTGAGTCAGCCCTCCCCCGCGCGCACCTCTTCCAGAATCTCGTCGGGGGTGAGTTGCAGCAGTTCGGGGTCGTGGACCATGCCGCGCTCGGCGCGCAGTTCCTGCAACACCGCGTCGAGTTTGGCGTGCAGCTCGCGGGTGTCCTCGTTCTGGGCGTTCTGAATCAGAAAGACCATCAGGAAGGTGACGATGGTGGTGCCGGTGTTGATCACCAGTTGCCAGGCGTCCGAGAAGTGAAACAGCGGCCCGGTGACGGCCCACACCAGGATCGCCAGCAGCGCCAGCGTGAACGAGGAGGCCGTGCCGGTGAAGTCCGCGATGCGCCGCGAGAAGCTCTGGAACCGGGCCTCCAGGCGGTGGCGGCGTGGAAAGGTGGTTGTCCGTGGCACGTTCATACGGCACCTCCTGTTCCCGATTCTGTGCCCTGACGTGGCCGGGAAAAGAGCGGCGTTGCCAATTCTGCTGGTGGGCCGTCTTTCGTCAGCCCGCTGGAGCCTGCGCCGGGAACCTCAAGCCCAGGTGAAACGGGCGGGGCCAGAGCCTGTACCTTGAGGCATGACCGCTGCCCTGAACGTTCCCGACCTGATCCGCAAGAAACGCGACGGCGAGGTGCACACCCGCGCCGAACTCGAAGCCCTGGTGCTGGGCTACACGCGCGGCGAGGTGCCCGACTACCAGATCAGCGCCTGGCTGATGGCCGTGTATCTGCGGGGCATGACGCCGCAGGAAACGGCCGACCTGACGCGGGTGATGGCCGAAAGCGGCGAGCAGCTCGACCTGGCCGGGTTGCCGCGCACGGTGGACAAGCACTCGACGGGCGGTGTGGGCGACAAGACCAGCCTGATCCTCACACCGATGCTGGCGGCGCTGGGCCTCACCGTCGCCAAGATGAGCGGACGTGGCCTGGCGCACACCGGCGGCACCATCGACAAGCTCGAAAGTTTCCCCGGCTGGACCCCCGAGCTGTCCGAGGAGCAGTTTCTCGCCCAGGCCCGCGAGATCGGCCTCGCGCTGGTGGGGCAGTCCAGGGACCTCGCGCCCGCCGACGGCAAGCTGTACGCGCTGCGCGACGTGACGGCAACCGTGGATTGCCTGCCCCTGATCGCCAGCAGCATCATGAGCAAGAAACTCGCTTCGGGCGCGCATACAGTCGTGCTGGACGTGAAGGTTGGCGCCGGGGCCTTCATGCGGACGCTGGACGATGGCCGCGCCCTGGCCCGCGCGATGGTGGACATCGGCACGCGGGCCTCTCGATTGGTGCGGGCCGTGCTGACCGATATGGACACGCCGCTGGGCCATATGGCCGGAAACAGTCTGGAGGTGCAGGAGGCCCTCGCCACCCTGCGCGGTGAGGGTCCCGCCGACCTCACCGAACTGTGCGTGGCGCTGGCGGTGGAGGCGCTGGCGGCCTACGGGGAGGACGAGGGGCAGGCCGAAGCCCGTGCCCGCGCGACTCTGCGAGACGGCTCGGCATTGGCGAAATTCCGCGCCTTCGTCGCCGCGCAGGGGGGAGACGCGACGCTGGTGGATCACCCCGAACGGCTGGACGTGGCCCCGGGCCGCGCCGAGGTGACGGCTCCTTCCTCCGGCTTCGTGGAACGGGTGGACGCTCTGGCGGTGGGCCGCGCCGTCCTCGCGCTGGGCGGCGGGCGCGAACGCAAGGGCGAGCCGATTGACCACGGCGTCGGCGTGGAACTGCTCAAAAAACCCGGCGAGGCGGTGCAGGCGGGCCAGGCCGTGCTGCGCCTGTACCACAGAGGCGGCCGGGGGCTGGGCGCGGCACGCAGCTTGCTGGAAGCGGGCCTCAGCGTGAGCGAGACGCCCCCCTCCCCGGAGCCGCTGATTCTGGACCGGGTGAACTGAGAGGCCTGCGTAAATGTTCCCGTAACCCACCGTCTCTCATAAAGGGCATCAGGGTGTTACCCTCGGGTCATGCGGACAATCGTCCTGATCATCATCGTCGTTCTTGCCGTGCTGTTCGCGATTCTGAACCGGCACGCGCTGATGTTCGGACACACCCTGAATCTGGGCTTCGCCACCTACCAGAACGTGCCGCTGGGCCTGATCCTGCTGCTGACGGCGCTGGTGCTGGCGCTGGTCTTCTACTTCTGGGCGGGGGTTGCGGGCCTGCGGGCACAGGCGGACAGCGCGCGGCTGCTGCGCGACATGGAGGCGCTGCGGGTGAACCTCGACAGCCAGGAAAGCAGCCGCTTCGCGCAGCTCCAGTCCTATATCGACGAGCGGTTCAACGTGCTGGGGAGCGGGGCGGCGACCCCAGGCCATGCCGAACTGGACGCCCTGAATGCCCGCATCGATGCCCTCCAGCGCGACATGAACGTGCAACTGGCGCAGATCGACGATTACCTCAAGCGCCGCCTGGGGTGAGGCTCCTCCTTTGACCCCCAGCCGCGCTGCTTGCACCCGGTCCAGGTCCTGCCGCCGTACTCGTCTGGACTTCGGCCTCTAGAATGACCCGGGAAGCCGTTCTGTCCCGCAGGAGGAGTGAAGCGTATGGCGCTCGACCGTTTTTTCCGCAGACGCCGCCCGCAGCCGCAGGCGGGGACCGATCTGCCGGACCTCTGGACCCAGTGCCCCCAGTGCAAGCAGGGGCTGTACAACCGTGACCTCGAAGCGAGCAGCTTCGTCTGCCCCAAGTGCGGGCACCATTTCCGCCTCGACGCGGGGCAGCGTCTGGACGTGCTGCTGGACGAGGGGTCGTTCCGGCAGCAGTCGGGCCGCATTCACCCGACCGACCCGCTGGACTTTCAGGACACCGAACCCTACCCGGACCGGCTGGCCCGTGCCCAGAAAAAGACGGGTCGCCCCGACGCGATCCTGACCGGCACCGGCACCATCGAGGGGATTCCGGTGACCGTCGCGGCGATGGATTTCGCCTTCAGTGGCGGCAGCATGGGCAGCGTGGTCGGGGAGGAGATCGCCCGCGCCGCCGAACGGGCCGCCGAGGCGGGGACGCCCCTCGTGCTGGTCGCGGCGAGTGGCGGGGCCAGGATGCAGGAGAGTGCGCTCTCGCTGATGCAGATGGCGAAGACGACCGTCGCGCTGGAAGGCCTCGCCGCCAGGGGCCTGCCCTACGTCAGCATCCTCAGCGACCCGACGACCGGGGGCGTGACCGCCTCCTTCGCCACCATCGCGGACGTGATCATCGCGGAGCCGGGGGCCTTGATCGGCTTTGCCGGGCCGCGCGTCATTCAGCAGACCATCCGCCAGCACCTCCCCGAGGGGTTCCAGCGGGCGGAGTTCCTGCTCTCGCACGGCATGGTGGATGACGTGGTGGACCGCCGCGAGCACCGCGCCTACCTCTCGCGGCTGCTGGGCGTGCTGACCCGGCGGGAGGTGAGCGCGTGACCACCGACACGCTGAGCAAGCTCGAAGAGCGGGTGCGCGACCTGGAGGCCACCGCCCGCGAAACCGGGCAGAACCTCGACGCGGCCCTGACGCCCCTCAAGGCCGAGGTGGAGCGCCTGCGGGCCGAGCGCAGCGCCAACCTGTCCCGCTGGGACCGGGTGCAGCTCGCCCGCACGGCGGGACGGCCGACCGCCCTCGATTACGTCGAGCGGCTGTGCACCGACTTCACTGAGCTGCACGGCGACCGGGCTTACGGCGACGACCCCGCGCTGATCGGCGGCCCGGCACGCTGGCAGGGCACGCCCGTCATGCTGCTGCTCCAGCAGAAGGGCCGCGACACCAAGAGCAAGATCAAGCGCCGCTTCGGCAGCGCCAACCCCGAGGGCTACCGCAAGGCCGTGCGCCTGATGGACCTGGCCGACCGCTTCGGGCTGCCGGTCGTCGCGCTGATCGACACCCAGGGCGCCTACCCCGGCATCGAGGCCGAGGAGCGCGGCCAGGGCTGGGCGATTGCCGAGAGCATCCAGCGCATGGTGCGCCTGCGGGTGCCCGCCGTCTGCGCCGTGATCGGGGAGGGCGGCTCGGGCGGCGCGCTCGCCATCGGCGTGGGGAACCGGGTGCTGATTCAGGAGAACGCCTGGTACTCGGTGATCTCGCCCGAGGGCGCCGCCAGCATCATCTGGAAGGACGCGGGCAAGGCCCCCGAGGCCGCCGAGGCGCTCAAGCTCACCGCCCCCGATCTGCTGGACCTCGGCATTGTGGAGGAAGTCATCCCCGAGCCGGTTGGCGGCGCCCACCTGGACGTGGACGCCGCCGCCCGGGCGCTGGGCGAGGCGGTCAGCCGGAATCTCGCGGACCTCGCCGGGCTGGACGGCGACGAGTTGCGGGCGCAGCGGGCCGAGCGGTTCCGGGGGCTGGGGGCCTATAGCGAAGTGTAGAAATGGGCCGGGCGGAGGTGGAGGGACGGGGGGCACATAACCCCTGACCCTCCACCTCCGCTCCATTTGGGCGGTACGCTGATCCATGACCACACCCCACCCAGACGCGCCAGAAGTCATCGTCGTCGGTGCGGGCCTCGCGGGACTCACCGCCGCGCGCAGGCTGACGCAGGCGGGGCGGCGGGTGCGGGTGCTGGAAGCGCGGGGGCGGGTCGGTGGCCGGACGCATACCCTGCGGCTCCCGGTCACGGGCGTGAGCGTGGATGTGGGCGGGCAGTGGGTGGGGCCGAATCAGCCGCACGTGATGGCCCTGATCCGCGAACTGGGGCTGGAGGTGTTTCCCACCCATGACGCCGGGCAGAACCTGGCGCTGGTGCTGGGGCACCGGCTGCTTTACCGGGGCCTGATTCCGCCGCTGCCGCCGCACGTCCTCGCGGACTATGCGCTCCTTTCCGGGCGTTTCGAGGCGTTGGCCCGCCGTATTCCGAAGGAAGCGCCCTGGACGGCCCCCGGCGCGGAAGCCCTGGACGCGCAGACCCTCGATACCTGGATCACCCGCCACGCCCACACCCCGCAGACCCGCGCCCTGATGCGCCTGTACGCCGGGGCGGTGTTCAGCGCGGACGCCGGGGAACTCAGCCTGCTGCACGCCCTGGCCTACACCGCGCACGGGGGCGGCATCAACGGCCACACCCTCACCCGGGGCAACGCCCTGCAAGACCGCGTGCTGGGGGGCGCGCAGAGCATCGCGCAAAGGCTGGCGGACGGGCTGCCCGACGTGCGCCTGAACAGCCCCGTCACGCGGGTGGAACAGGACGGGGCGGGCGTGACCCTCCACACGCCGGACGGCCCGCACCGCGCACCGCACGCCGTCCTCGCCGTGCCCCCGACCCTGCTGTCGGGTGTCCCCTTCGACCCCCCGCTGCCCCCCCGCCGCGCGCAGCTCCAGCAGCGGCTGCCGATGGGCGCCGTCATCAAGTTCCTGGCCGTGTACGAGCGGCCCTTCTGGCGGGACGCGAGCCTCAGTGGCATGGCGATCAGCGACACGGGGCCGGTGACGGTCACCTTCGACAACAGCCCGCCCCAGGGGGCACCGGGCGTGCTGCTGGGGTTTATCGAGGGGCATGACGCCCGCGCCCCGATGGACCGGGGCGAGGAGGAACGCCGGGAGGCGGCCCTCGCCAGCCTCGCGCGGCTGTCCGGGGAGGCGGCGCTGTTCCCGCTGGAAACGGTGGATTGCAACTGGGCCGCCGAACCCTACAGCGGCGGCTGTTACGGCGCCCTGTTTGGCCCCGGCACCTGGACCGGTTACGGCCAGGCCCTGCGCGCTCCCGCAGGCCGCCTGCACTGGGCCGGAGCGGAAACGGCCCGGGTATGGATGAATTACATGGACGGCGCTGTCGAGAGTGGCGAGCGCGTGGCGGCGGAAGTGCTGGCTGCGGTGGGGCTGGCTGCGGCGGGGCCTTGAAGGGCGGGCCTGAACTGGGGACAGCGCCCCGCCAGAAAGCCGCCAGTCTCCGGGGCGCAGAATGGGGGGGGAGAGGGTGGCCCTTCCCTTCCCATTCCGGCCCCGACCCCAGGAGGCAGCCCATGCCGCGATTCCACCCGCTCAAGAGCGTCCTGCGCCTGCTTGCCCTGCTGGGGCTGTTGCCCACTGCGCTGGCCCAGGGGCGCCTCCTCCCGCCCGACCCCGCCATCCTCCGCTACCCGCTGCTCACGCCCGCGAGCGGGCAGGCGGCGGACGTGACCCTGCTCTTTTCCGACTCGCCGGAGACGCCGGGGCAAAGTGGCCTGCTGTACCGCGACCGCGTCTCGGGGCAGGTGCGCGTGCTGGCCTACCACGCCAACGGCCTGGGACGCCCCGCCCGGCTCTTTATCCTCGCGCGGAATCCCGGTGATGCTCCCGCCACCTTCACCACCCGGCGCCGGGGCAGCGCCAGCACCCCGGGTCCCGACCCGGTGATCGGCCAGCAGACGTTGCTGCGGTATTTCGCCTCGGCCCCCTTGTCGCCGCATCCGCTCGGGCCAGGAGAGCAGGCGGTGCTGTTCAGCTCCGACCCGCTCGCCCCGGACGCGGTCGCCAGCGTGATGCTCGACCTCGACCTCAGCGCGCCGCTGGAACTCAGCGTCGTGATGCTGGGGGAGGGCGAGTGGCCCACACCGTCTGTCCTGGCCGGGCTGCCCTCCCTGGCGCGGGACCGCCACCAGCGCGGGACGTTCGCGGGGGCGAACCGGCTGTGGCGTGTGGACCTGGGGCCGCTTCCGGCCCGGCTGGTGCTGGGCGCGCAGAACGACCCGCCGCTGCACGGCACCGACGCGCTGACGGGCGACCCGCAGCTTCTCGCGGGCAATTACGGCGTGCTGTACGAACTGGAACTGCGCGGCGCGGGCGGCAGCCTCCTCACCCTCGCGCCCCGTGGCGGCGTCTACCGGGGGGCGCTGTGGCTGAGGGACGGCGGACGGGCCGGGCCGCTGCTGATCGGTCAGGGCGCCGCCCTCAAGGACCCGGCGCGGCCCGCCTGGCTGTGGCAGGCCAGGAGTGACCGGCTGGACCTCCTCTTCGTGCCCGCAAACGGTTCCAACCTGCCGGTGGCACTGGTGTTCTACCCGTCCTCGTGGCCTCAGCCGGTGCCCTGAGCATGTGGGGATGTGGAAGCTGGTCGCTGGCTGTCCCCTGAAAGGCAGCTCCTTTAGAGCGGTTGTCGTAAAGCTGGCTTTGTTTTTGACCCTCTCCCACCAGGGGAGAGTGCCTTGCGAAGCAAGGGGTGAGGCGTCTTTTTGACCGATACTTAAAGCCTCGCTCAAGCCGCCTCGTGACGCCGCCCGCCCCGGAAGGCGCAGCCTCAGCATCAGGAGGCCAGAGATGCAACACCGCAAGCTGCGCGACCTGGACGTTTCCGCCCTGGGTCTGGGCTGCATGGGCATGAGCGAGTTCTACGGGGAGGCCGACGAGAATGAGTCCATCCGGGTCATCCACCGGGCGCTCGATCTGGGCGTGACCTTTCTGGACACCGCCGACATGTACGGCGTGGGCCGCAACGAGGAGCTGGTGGGCCGCGCCATCCGGGGCCGCCGGGACGAGGTCGTGCTGGCGACCAAGTTCGGCAACGTGCGGGGACCGGGGGGCGAGCGCCTGGGCATCAATGGCCGCCCGGAGTATGTGAGGCAGGCCTGCGACGCCAGCCTGAAACGGCTGGGCGTGGACCACATCGACCTGTACTACCAGCACCGGGTGGACCCCCAGACGCCCATCGAGGAGACGGTGGGGGCGATGGCCGAACTGGTGCAGGCGGGCAAGGTGCGCTTCCTGGGCCTCTCGGAGGCGTCGGCTGGGACCATCCGCCGCGCCAATGCCGTGCATCCCATCACCGCCCTTCAGAGTGAGTATTCGTTGTGGACCCGCGACCTGGAAGAGGAGATTCTGCCCACCTGCCGCGAACTGGGCATCGGGTTCGTGGCGTACAGCCCACTGGGCCGGGGATTCCTGAGCGGCCAGTTCAGGTCGCCCGAGGACCTGCCCCCGGACGACTTCCGCCGCTACAACCCCCGTTTTCAGGGCAAGAACTTCCAGAAGAACCTGCATCTGGTGGAGGCCGTGCAGGACATGGCCCGCCAGAAAGGCTGCACCCCCTCGCAACTCGCGCTCGCCTGGCTGCTGGCACAGGGGGACGATATCGTGCCAATTCCGGGCACCAAACGGGTGAGGTACCTGGAAGACAACCTGGGCGCGCTGGACGTGCACCTGAGCGCGGACGACCTGGCACAGCTCGAAGCCGTGTTCCCGATGGGCGCGGCGGCCGGGGAGCGTTACCCGGATATGAGCAGCGTCAACCGCTAGACGGAAGGCCGTTCCGGTTCAGTGCCCGCTGGTCGTCTTCAGGCCGATGATCGCCACGATCATCAGGGCGAGGAAGACCAGCCGCGCGGGCGTGGCGGGTTCCCGGAACAGGACAATCCCCAGGATCGCCGCGCCGACCGCTCCGATGCCCACCCACACGCCGTAAGCCGTGCCGATGGGGAGCGTCTTCGCCGCCAGGCCCAGCAACCCCATGCTGGCGACCATGCTGACCAGCGTCAGCACCGTGGGGAGCGGGCGCGTGAAGCCCTCGGTGTACTTCAGGCCAATCGCCCAGCCGACTTCCAGCAGTCCCGCGATCACGAGCAGAAACCATGCCATGACGTGACACCTCCTTCAGTGTCCGCGCCGTCTTGTCGTGACCGGGTACGGCGGTGCTCTCGTCCGGGGTTCAGCCTTTCACGCTGTCCAGAACAGAGTTTAGCGGTGCTGTGTCAGCAAAGCGGGAGCGGAGTGTAAACGGGCGCTTACACTCCTGCCCGGTTCAGCGTGTATAGACCCGGTAGCGGGCGGTGATGTCGTAGGTCGCGCAGGGTTCCTCACCCGCCAGCACCGGGGCGACACACACCGTCAGCTTGCCGCCGACGCTCACGGTGTCCGGCCGGTCTTGCGCGGCCACCTCGCTCAGTTTCCCCAGGTCCCCGGTCAGTTCCACCGCCTGATAGCCCCGGGAATTGACCGCGCGGTGCAGCGGGTCTTCGCCGGGGTTCACCAGGGGCGAGAGGGGCAGCCAGCGGCCCTTGCCCTTGCTGTCCTTGGCGTACAGCGTGGCCGAGACGCGCGGGATGAAGTAGAAGGTGCGCGCGCCCGGCCAGCGGTCATGCAGGGCCAGCGGCAGCCGGAGGGTGCAGTCCCGGTAAGTCTCGTCCACCAGCAGGAAATTCTGGCGCGGGGATTTGAAGTAGCTGTCGGCGCAACTCAGGCTGACTTTCTCGCGCGGGACGGGAATGCTGCGGGGAGCTCCGGCGGCAGCGAGGCCGAACGTGCCGAGGGCCAGCAGGGCAAGGGAACGTTTCATGGCTTCTCCTCCTGAATCAGCTCGACCTGGACCGACTGGTCGGCCGCCGTGAAACTGCAACTGAAGTCCGTGCGGCTGTTGCCGGGTGTGGCAACCCAGCCGTCCCAGCGTTTGCCGTCGGCGTTCGCGCTGATCTGCCCCGCCGCTTCACGCGGGCCGGGGAACCGCAGGCCAGGTTGCCCGAGCCGCGTGCCCACCTCCTCGCGGCAGCGGTCCAGCAGGGCGGAAGTGGCGATGCCGCCGCTCGTGTCGTCACTCCCGGCGGGAGCGGGACGCAGAAGAAGCACCCCGGCGAGGACGGCGAGCAAGGGCAGCAGCCAGAGGGCGGGGCGCCACCCGGGCGCCTTCTGTGGGAGGAGGACCGCACGAACTTCCTCGCGGTAGGCGTGCAGGGCCAGTTGGTGACGGGCGCGTTCCTCCTCGGCTTGCCGGGCGCGGGCGACGGCCAGTTCCTCCTCCTCGATCCGCCGCATCTCCTCGTCACTCAACATACTCACCAGAGTGCGTGACTCGGGGGAGTCTGGCGTCCACCCAAAGTTGGAAGGCAGCCACCAAAAGGAGGCGGAGGGCCAACCCTCGCCGCCCCTCCGCCCCGCGTCGCCCTGGCTACACCCCCAGGTACGCGCTCCGCACCCGGTCATTCCCCAGCAGTTCGCCCTGGCTGCCCTGGAGCGACACGCGGCCGCCCTCCAGCACATAGCCCCGGTGCGCGATGCCCAGCGCGGCGAAGGCGTTCTGCTCGGCCAGCAGCACGCTGACGCCCGCCTCGTTCACCCGCTGCACGGCCTCGAAGACCTGCTCGACGACCAGCGGCGCGAGGCCCAGTGAGGGTTCGTCCAGCAGCAGCAGCTCCGGGCGGGCCATCAGCGCGCGGGCGATGGCGACCATCTGCTGCTGTCCGCCCGAGAGGCTCCCGGCGGGGGCGTGCCGCTTTTCCACCAGGGCAGGGAAGAGCGTATACACCCGCTCCAGTTCCCGCGCGGTCCCGGCCGCGTCCCGGCGATGCACGAAGGCCCCCAGCCGCAGGTTCTTCTCCACGCTGAGGTCGGGGAACAGCAGGCGGCCTTCCGGGCACTGGGAGACGCCGTGCGACACGTTGAATTCCGGTTTGCCGCCGGTCAGCGGCACGCCGTTCCAGGTGGCCGTGCCCCCCGAGGGCCGCTGCAAGCCGCTCAGCGTCCGGAAGAGGGTGCTCTTGCCCGCCCCGTTCGCCCCCAGCAGCACCACGATCTCGCCCTGTTGCACGGTCAGGTTCACGTCGTGCAGCGCCCGGAAGGGGCCATAGTTCACGCTCAGGTCGCGGACCTCAAGCATGGGCACCTCCCTCTGTCCTCTGGCCCATCTGCCCGCCATGCGCGTGGCCGCCCAGGTACGCCTCGATCACGGCGGGGTCGCGGCTGACTTCGGTGGGCGTCCCCTGCGCGATCTTCTGGCCGTGGTGCAGCACCAGAATCTGGTCGGCCAGGCCCATCACCAGGCTCATCTTGTGTTCCACCAGGGCGACTGTCAGGCCACCCGTGACCAGCTCGCGGATCAGGCTCATCAGGTTGACCGTCTCCTCGGGGTTCATCCCGGCGGCGGGTTCGTCCAGCAGCAGCAGGGCGGGATCACTGGCGAGTGCCATCGCGATCCCGACGCGCTTCTGGCCCTCCTGCGTCAGCGCCCCGGCGGGTCGCCCCGCTTGCGGCGCCAGCCCCACCCGTTCCAGCGCGCGCATGGCCCCGAGACGGCTCCCCGCCTCGTCGTGGCGTTCGCGGCCCGTCCGCAGCAGCGCGTCGAACAGCCCCGCGCGGGTGCGGACGCGGTGACCGATCATCGCGTTGTCCAGCACGCTGAGTTCCTTGTAGATCGTGGTCGTCTGGAAGGTCCGGGCGATGCCGCGCGCGACCACCTGATGCGTCTTCAGCCGGGTGATGTCCTGGCCCTCAAAGCGGATGCGGCCCGAGGTGGGCTGGTAGAAGCCCGAGATCAGGTTGAAGAAAGTACTTTTGCCCGCCCCGTTCGGCCCAATGATGGCGGTGATCTGCCCCGCCGGGAGGCTGGCCGTCACGTCGCGGACGGCGTGCAGCCCGCCGAAGTGGATGCCGAGGTCCTGCACTTCCAGAATGGGGGCGCTCCGTCCAGGTTCAGGCATGGTCCACCGTCCTCTCGGTGCGGGCGGACGCCCGGCGCAGGCGGGAACGGTCCCACAACCCCGCGAGGCCCTGCGGCGCGAACATCACCAGCAGCACCAGCAGCGGTCCGAACACGATGTACTGGTAGTCCTGAAGTCCCTTCATGAATTGCAGCGCCACGTAGATCAGCGCCGTCCCCAGCAGCGGCCCGGCCAGCGTGCCGACGCCGCCCACCAGCAGGTACAGCAGCACCGTGAAGGTGGTGGTCGGCCCGGTCACGCTCGATCCCAGGAAGCCCACATAGGCCGCGTACACGCCGCCCGCCAGCCCCGCGAGGGCGGTCGAGAGCATCATCGCGCGCAGCTTGTGGGAAAAAACGTCGATCCCGGCGCTGCGGGCCAGGTCCTCGCCGCCCCGGATGGCGACCAGCGAGCGCCCGAAGACGCTGCCGCGCGTGCGGGCGACGATCAAGACCGTCAGGATCAGCGCCGCCAGCGCCACGTAATAGAAGTTGGCGGCCTTCGAGAAGTCGAGGCCCAGGAAGCCCTGCGGGGGCGGCACGCCGTTCAGCCCCTCGTTCCCGCCCGTCAATGCGTCCCACTTGTTGATCACGAGCTGGATAATCACCCCGACGCCCAGCGTGAAGATGGCGAAGACATCTCCCTTCGTGCGGAAGGCCACCAGCCCCAGCAACAGCCCCAGCAGGGCGCACAGGATCACGGCGAAGGGCCAGGCCAGCCAGAAACTCCACCCGCTCTTCAGCGTCAGGATGCCGACCGCGTAGGCCCCGATCCCGAAAAAGCCCGCGTGGGCGAGCGGCAGCAGGCCGGTATAGCCCAGCATCACGTTCAGGCCGTAGGCCAGCATCGCCCAGATCATGGTGTTGATGGCAATGTCCAGCACGTAGCCGCCGGGTTTCAGCAGCGGCAGCAGCGCCGCCAGCACGAAGAGCGCCAGCCAGCCCCACAGGCCGGGTTTGAAGGCCGGGCGGGTCATTGGAACACGCTCCAGTTCCGTGCCGGATGGACAGGACGCCGTCCGGCCCTCCACTTGCGCGCGTTCCTCATGGTTCCTGCTCCTTCCCGTCGGGTGCGCGTGGAGGCGCTCACCGGAATCATGTCCCCCTCCGGAAGAGTCCTTCGGGCCGGATCGCCAGCACCAGCACCAGCACCGCGAAGCCGATCACGTCCGCGAAGTCCAGGTTGATGTAAAAGCCCCCGAAGACCTCCGCCAGCGCCAGCAGAAAGGCGCCCACAATCGCCCCCGGCACGCTCCCCATGCCGCCCAGAATGATGATGGCGAAGACCTTGAGGTTCATCACCTCGCCCATTGAGGGGGCCACCGAGATGATCGGCGCGATCAGGGCGGCGGCGACGGCGGCGAGCGCCCCCGAGATCGCGAAGGTCAGCATCCCGACCCGGTTCACGTTCACGCCCACCAGCCGCGCGCCCTCGCGGTTCTGGCTCATCGCCTCGATGGTGGCGCCGGTCAGGGTGCGTTTCAGGAAGTAATTCAGGCCCAGCATCACCAGCAGGGACGCGGCGATCACCAGCAGCCGCTGCCAGGTGATGATCACGCCGCCCAGGTTCAGGATGCCCGGGACCGGCTCCGCGATCTGCTTGAAGTCCGGTCCCCAGATGAGCTGCACGGCGGCCTCCAGAAAGAACAGCACGCCGATGGCCGCGATCATGGCGTGGACGTGCGGCGCGTTCCGCAGCGGGTAGAACACCACCCGCTCCAGCAGCGCGGCCAGCAGGGCCACCGCCACCGCCGCGAGCAGCAGCGCCACCACGTAGGGCACGCCCAGCCCTGTCAGGACCGCGTAGGTGAAGTACGCGCCCAGCATGTACAGGCCGCCGTGCGCGAAGTTGGGCACGCGCATCACGCCGTACACCAGGGTCAGCCCCAGCGCCACCAGCGCGTACACGCCGCCCAGGGCGAGGGCGTTGAAGAGTTGTTGCAGGAAGAGGGTCAAGGGCAGTCTCCAGATAGACCAGACCGCGCCCCTCGTGGTGACGGGGCGCGGCGCGGGGGGCTTACTTCATGTTCGGCAGGCGCAGGCGCGTGTATTTCCCGCCCTGGACACTCGCGGCCACCACATCGGCGTCGAGGTGCCCGGCGGGCGTCACGCCCTTCACCGCGTAGATGCCGACGGACTTCGGCAGGGAGGTGACGGCCTGGCCCAGCTTGGCGCGGATGGCGACCGGGTCGGTGGTGGTGCCCGCCAGCGCCATCGCCCGCGCGACCGCCTGCATCCCCACGTAGTTCAGGGCCGCCTCGCTGGTGGGAATCTTCTTGTAGAGGCGCTGGTACTTGGCGACGAAGGCCTGGGAGCCGGGGTACTGCACGGTGGGCAGCACGCCGACCGAGCCGTCCAGGTAGCTCTGCGGGATGTTGGTCATCTGCTCGAACTTGGCCTGGTCCATCACGATGAAGCCGCCCTTGAAGCCCTGCTCGCGCGCCGCCTTGATCACCAGCGCGGTGGGCTGCGAGGGACCGCCCACGAACAGCACGTCGGGCTTCTCGGCCAGGGCCTTGGTCACGGCGCTGGAGAAGTCCACGGTGGTGTTGTAGTCCACGCCGTTGTTGCTGCCGACCGTGCCGCCCTGCTTTTTCCACTCGTCGGTGATCGCGTCGGTCCACTGCTTGCCGTAGGCGGTGGTGGTGCCCACCAGCCCCAGCTTCTTGCCGAAGGCCTTCATCTGCGTGCTGACAAAGGGCGCGATGTAGTTGTCGTAGCGCGGCGGCAGCATGAAGGTCAGGGGGCTTTTGGCCTCCAGAATCTTCGGCTCGCTGGAGTAGGCCACCAGCAGGAAGTTGGGGTCGCGGGTCGCGAGCGGCTGCACGGTCAGGATGCCGCCCGCGTGCGGCACGAAGATTACGTCAATCCCCTGGGAGGTCAGGCGCTTGACGTTGGTGGCCGTCTCGTTGGGCAGGTAGCGGTCATCGAGCGCGACCAGCTTGAAGGTGACCTTCTCGCCGTTCACGTTCACGCCGCCCGCCTGGTTGATCTCACCGATGGCCATGTCGATGCCGCTCTGGACATCCTTGCCGTAAAAGGCCGCGCCGCCCGAGAGGGGACCGCTGTAGCCGATGTTCACGACCTTGTCCGCCAGGGCCGAACCAGCCGCGAGGGTGAGGGCGAGAGAAACGAGGGTGCGCCTTTTCATAGTGAACCTCCGGGTCGGGGATGGAACAGGCGAAAAGCCGGGAGCCAGAGGGCCGGTTGGCCCTGGACGCAGTACAAGTTGAGTGTGCCCGTCATGCTGGCACGGGCGGCGGAGGGTGTCAATTGCCTGCCCCCCATTCTGTATAGGCGCCGAATGAAAGGCAGACTTACGGCCCCGGCCCGCTACACTCGGGCACGATGTCCGAACCTGCCACCCCCTCCCGGCCCAGCACCCCTGACCAGCACAGCACCCCCGCCCCGCGCAGCCGCGCCCGGATGCTGGAACTGGTGTTCCCCAAGGACACCAACTATCTCGGCACGGCCTTCGGCGGCTTCGTGCTGTCGCTGATGGACAAGGCGGCCAGCGTCGCGGCGGTGCGGCATGCCCGCGGCGCGGTCGTGACGGCCCGGATGGACGGCGTGGATTTCCGCCTGCCCATCCGGGTCGGGGACGCGGTGGCCCTCGACGCGCATGTGGTCAAGGTGGGCCGCTCCTCCATGCAGGTGCGGGTGGACGTGTTCCGCGAGAACATGGCGTCGGGCGAACAGCAGCTCGCCACCACCGGCTTTTTCGTGTTCGTCGCCGTGGACGAGGACGGCAAGCCCTGCCCGGTGCCGCCCCTCGTGGAAGGTGAGGGCAACGCGGAGGCCGACGACCGGCCCTGACGCTCACCGCTTAACTCGTGCCGTTCTCCAGCGCCAGCCGCACGTGCCCCAGGTGATGCCGCAGGTGCCAGTCGTGCTTGGCCAGCAGCCGCCAGAGGTCCTGCTCGCCCTCCTGGGGATGGGTGACGCGGCGGGCGAACTGTTCCGGGTTGACGCCACGCAGCAGCTCGGCCCAGCGAGCATTGGCGGCGTCCAGCAGATCAAGCGCCGCGTCCACCGGCAGGGCCGCATCGGGCAGGGCCAGCCACGCTTCCTGATCGAAGGGCTGAATCACGTACCCCTCGGTCGTCAGGGCGTACCGCAGGCGGTTGAGGCCGTGCAGATGCGCGTCCGCCGCGTGGTGCGCGAGTTGCTGCACCGTCCAGGCGCCGGGGCGGTAGGTGCGGGCGAGTGCCTCGGCGTCCAGCCCCGTGAGCACCTCACGCCACTCGCGCGCCGCGTCCTCCATCCGTGCCGCGACGGTTGCCAGCGCCGCCGCGTCCCGCGTGGGCAACTCCTGAATCGGGCCGATGGGAAAGCGCCGGGGGTCGGGGCTGGAGATCATGGCAAGAGTATGACGCGCCCTGGCCGCGTTAAGCTCAACCCATGCTGACGCTCGCGGAAGCGGCCCGGTTTCCCGAAATGCAGGTGGGCGCGGAGACGCACCGGCTGGCCGCGCACCCTGACCGCGTGCCCGCCGCCATGCTCCTTCCCGCCGCCTTCGAGGAAGAGTTCTACCGCCGCGCCAACCTGCCCGAGCAACTCGCGCGCCTGCTCGCCCCCCTGAACCCGGCCCGCCTCGACGAGGACCTGCTGGAAGAACTGGCGGAAAAGGCCCAGGCGCTGGTCCGCGGCAGTTCGCTGCTGGACGACGCGGTACAGCTCTTTTACCGCGCGCTGGGCAACGCGGGCCTCAGCGTGGGCGAGGTCCATGTTCGGCGGCCCGGAGGGCGGGAGGTGGAGGCCGCGCGCGTGACGCCCCCCGGCACCCCCGCCCTCCACGCCGTCAAGCGCCTCTGGGCACGCGACTGGACCTTCGAGGCGCTGCTCGCCCGCCTGGACGACACCGGCAGCATCGGCCTGGAAGCCCGCCCGACCCTGCTGCTGGCCGGACCACCCGGCAGGCCGGATGCGAACCTCGCCGCCGAACTCGGAACCGGGGCAGCCCTGGTGAACGGGCTGGGCCTGGTCGGCCTGCCGGACCGCTGAGGCGGCCAGCCGGAAGTCTCCGTCTCCCGGTGTTACCCTCCGCCCATGACCCCAGAAGACCTGACCGCGCCGGGCGCGTACCCCGGCCTGCACCTCACCCTCAACGAAGACGGCATCCTCGAAATCGTCATCCGCAGCGAGAAGACGCTGAACAGCGTGAACGCGGGGGCGCACCGGGCACTGACGTACATCTGGCGCGACATCGACGCCACTGAAGGCATCCGCTGCGTGCTGATCCGCGGCGAGGGGCGGGCCTTCTCTTCTGGGGGAGATTTCACGCTGATCGAGGAGATGGCGGGGGACTTCACCGCCCTGGCCCGCGTGTGGCGTGAGGCCCGCGACCTCGTCTACAACGTCATCAACTGCGGCAAGCCCATCGTGAGCGCCATTCACGGCCCCTGTGTCGGTGCGGGTCTGGCCGTCGCGCTGCTGGCCGACGTGAGTGTGGCGGCGAAAAGTGCGCGGATTCTGGACGGCCATGTGCGGCTGGGTGTAGCTGCCGGAGATCACGCGGCGATCATCTGGCCCCTGCTGTGCGGTCTCAACAAGGCCAAGTACCATCTCCTGACCGGCGAACCCGTCAGCGGCGAGGAAGCCGAACGCATCGGCCTGGTGAGCCTCTGCGTCCCCGACGACGAGTTGCTGGACCGTGCCTGGCAGGTCGCCCGCCGCCTCGCCAGCGGCAGCCCCACCGCCGTCCGCTGGACCAAGTACGCCCTCAACAACTGGCTGCGCGCGATGGGACCGACCTTCGACGCGAGCCTCGCCCTGGAATTCCTGGGCTTCACCGGGCCGGATGTGAAGGAGGGGTTGAGCAGCCTGCGCGAGAAGCGGGAGCCGAAGTTCGCGGAGGACGCACCTATATGAGTGAGGACGCCATGACTACCGTTCATCACACTCTGTCGTTTTGGCCGAGCTATGCACAATTCGTCCTGTACGACACTCAAGCAGAGTTCAATCCCGACGAGGAGCCGTTGTGGGGACGACCGGAGGAAGAGGAAGGGCATCTTAGTGTTCGCCCGACTGAAGTTTCGGTTGGTCTGTTTGCTGATGCTGAAGTGCAGATTGAGATGGATGTTTATCCGGTGCCGCCTGAATTGCCTAAAGGGGACTGGGATGTGAATGTGGAAGTTCCTTTGCTAGTGGCTTCTGGAGAGCTGGGAATTCGGGATGTAGTCCAAGATGTACCCGAAGCAACTGCTGCCGTTCCTCCGGGTTGGCTCAGGCTGCGTGTTCTTGGACGGAACACCTTGGGAGGCCAGACGTTCTGGGTTCAGGTGTGGCCGATAACAAGCCCGACGAGCTGAATTCACCTCCTACCCCTGTCTCCCCCAGGGGAACGCCCCCGCCCCACCCCCCGCCCCCACGTTAGGATGGGCCGAAAAACTTCACCTTTGGGGAGGACATCACCATGACGACGAATCAACCCACCAAGCAACCCGTCCGCGTGGCCGTGACTGGCGCCGCCGGGCAGATCGGCTACAGCCTGCTGTTCCGCATCGCGGCGGGCGACATGCTGGGCAAGGACCAGCCCGTGATCCTGCAACTGCTGGAGATCACGCCCGCCCTCAAGGCCCTCCAGGGCGTCGTGATGGAGCTGCGCGACTGCGCCTTCCCGCTGCTGGCGGACGTCATCACCTCGGATGACCCGTTGGTGGCCTTCAAGGACGCGGACTATGCCCTGCTCGTCGGCGCGATGCCGCGCAAGGCCGGGATGGAGCGCGGCGACCTGCTGGGCGCGAACGGCGGCATCTTCAAGCCGCAGGGCGAGGCGCTGAACAAGGTGGCGAGCCGGGACGTGAAGGTGCTGGTCGTCGGCAACCCCGCCAACACCAATGCCCTGATCGCGCAGCAGAACGCGCCCGACCTCGACCCCAAGCAGTTCACCGCGATGGTCCGCCTCGACCTCAACCGCGCCATCTCGCAGCTCGCGGAAAAGACCGGCCAGCCGGTGACCGCCATCAAGAACGTGATCATCTGGGGCAACCACTCCTCCACCCAGTACCCCGACCTCTCGCACGCGACGGTGAACGGCCAGCCCGCCCTCGATCTGGTGGACCGCGAGTGGTACGAGAAGGAGTACATCCCCACCGTCGCCAAGCGCGGCGCGGCCATCATCGAGGCGCGCGGGGCCAGCAGCGCCGCTTCCGCCGCGTCGGCGGCCATCGACCACGTGCGCGACTGGGCGCTGGGCACCCCTGAGGGCGAGTGGGTCAGCATGGGCATCCCCAGCGACGGCTCCTACGGCATCCCCGAGGGCCTGATCTACGGCTTCCCCGTCCGCACCAGGAACGGCCAGTACGAGATCGTCCAGGGCCTCGACATCAACGACTTCAGCCGTCAGAAGATGGACGCCACTGCGAAGGAGCTGGAAGAGGAGCGCGACGAGGTCCGCAAGCTCGGCCTGGTGAAGTAAGGGGCAGGGGAGAGGGCGGGGCCTCTGGGCCTCGCCTTCTCTCTTGCAGAAGGGACAGCGGCCTCCCTGCCCCCTGTTGACAGTTCCGGAACCCCCCGCTAAAGTAAACAAGCCCTGAAACGCGCTCGCAGCGCGGGCGAGAAACCAAGGTGAGCCGAGGTGGCGGAATTGGTAGACGCACTAGTTTCAGGGACTAGCGCCGCGAGGCGTGTGGGTTCAAATCCCATCCTCGGCACCAGCAAGAAAGCCCCCGCAACTCTGGCGGGGGCTTTCGCTTTTAGCGGGAAAACCGGCTGCGCGTCCGCCCCCGCGTCACCGTCCGGGCGTAGACCTCCTCCAGGGCGGCGGCGCGGGTCGGGAGATCGTACTGGGCCGCACTCGCCCGCGCCCCGGCTTGCAGGATGGGCAGGCGTGCGGGGGCCAGCACCTCCAGCAGTCCGGCGGCCAGTGCTTCGGGGGCAGCGTCCGTCACCGTGCCGTTCAGGCCCTCCTGCACCAGATCGAGGGCGGCGGGACTGCGGGCGGCGACCAGGGGGGCACCGGCGGCCAGCGCCTCGATCATGCTCATGGGCAGCACCTCGCTGGTGCTGGCGGTAAGAAAGGCGTCGGCGGCAGCCAGCGCTTCGGGCACGCGGGCGTAGGGCACCGGGCCGGTGAAGGTCACGCCCTCGGGGGCCCCCGCCTGCGCCTCCTCGCGGCTGGGACCGTCGCCGACCACCAGCAGGCGCAGGTCCGGGCGGGAGGCCTGCGCCTGGGCGAAAGCCCGCAGCAGCACCTCCAGATTCTTCTCCGGCGCCAGGCGGCCCAGGTACATGGCGAGCGGGGCGTCCTGCGGCACGCCGTACTCGGCGCGAAAAGCCTGGCCGCTGGCCTGCTGGAAGGCGGCCAGATCGACCGGATTCGGGAACAGCTTCACCTCTCCCCCGAAGCCGTACCGGCGCAGCATCTCCACCATCGCGCGGCCCGGAGCGAGCACGGTGTCCACCCGCCGCGCGAAGGCTGCCACATGGGGGCGCAGCATGGCGCGGCCCACCCGCCGGGGCATCGGCGCGTAGTGCAGGTACTGGTCGTACTGGGTGTGGGCGGTAAAGACCACCGGGGCGCCCGAGAGCCGCGACCATGTCAGGGCCAGCCTGCCCGCCAGGAAGGGGTGCATGGTGTGCAGTACGTCCAGGTCGCGCAGCGGCAGCCGCGAGGTGAGGAGCGGCCCCGGCGCCAGCATCACCGGGTAGTCTGCCGGGGCACCCAGCGCCCGCGCGCCCGCGAAGGAGCTGTTGAGGCGGTACACGCCTTCCTCGTGCGCGGGTTCCTGGGGGTGGCGCGGCGCGAAGATGCGGACCTCGTGGCCCCGCTCGCGCAGGCCGCGCGCGTACAGGGCCGTGCTGGTGGCGACGCCGTTGCGGGACGGCAGGTAGGTGGCGGTGACGATCCCGATACGCACGGCTCCCGGAGTGTACCCCCCCGCAGGCGGCCAGGCCGCTATCCTGCCCGCATGACCGGCCCGCGCCCCCCCGCCCTTCCCCTGATCATTCCCTGCGTGGACATCCAGTCGGGCCGCGCCGTGCGCCTCTACGAGGGGGACCCCGACCGCGAGACAGTGTACTTCGAGTCGCCGCTGGCCGCCGCGCGGCACTGGGCGGCCCTGGGCGCGGGGCTGGTGCATCTGGTGGACCTGGACGCCGCCACCGGACGCGGCGAGAACCGCGCCGTTATCGGGCAGATCACCGCCGACCTGGGGGTGCCGGTCGAGGTGGGCGGGGGCATCCGCGACCGCGAGGCGGCGGAGACGCTCCTGCAAGCCGGTGTGCTGCGCGTGGTGATCGGCACCGCCGCGGTGAAGACTCCGGAACTCGTGCGCGACCTGATCGCCGCCCACGGTCCCGAGCGGGTGGTGGTGAGCCTGGACGCACGCGGCCTGGAGGTCGCCACCCACGGCTGGGCCGAGGGAAGCGGCGTCAGCGTCGCGGAACTCACGCCGGTCCTGGCCGGGGCGGGCCTCGAAACCCTGATCTTCACCGACGTGACCCGCGACGGCACCTTGAAGGGTCTGGACCGCGACCTGATGCGGCAGGTCCGCCAGCTCTGGACCAACACCCTGATCGTCGGGGGCGGCGTCGCCACGCTGGACGACGTGCGCCTGCTGGCCGAGGAAGGGATTCAGGGCGCCATCGTGGGCCGCGCGATCTACGAGGGGACGCTGGCCTATCCGGTCACGGCCCTCTGAACGACCAACGCGGAGGCTCCAGCTTCCGCGTTGGTCCCGGGTGAGGGCTCAGCGTTTTTTCTGTCGGCCCGTCAGCCCCACCAGCCGCAGCACGATCACGGCGGGTACGGCAAAGAGGGCGGTCACGAGGTTCCAGAGGGCGGCCCCCACACCGGGCAGCGGGGCGCCGGAAGGGGAAGGGGCCCTGGGCCGGGCCTTCCGGCGGAGGAAACCGGGCAGGCGGGGCACCGCCAGGACCCGGCCCCGCGCGTCCTGCACCGGCTCACCGGGCTTGGTGTTCCGCAGGGCTTCCCGCTCCTGATGGCTGGGCGCGGGGTTGATATCCGCACCCTGGGCGGCGACCGCTTCCTTCTTGGCGACGTTCGCGGCCCCTCCGGCATGGGTGCCGTACTTCTGCGAGTACACCCAGGTCACTTCCGCGCCGAAGAAGAAGATCATCGCGCTGTAGTAGATCCACACCAGGATCGCCACCAGGGACGCGGCCCCCGCGAAGATGCCCCCGGGCGCGAAGCGGCCCAGGTAGAAGCCCAGGGCGAGTTGCCCGACCGTGAACAGCACGGCGGTCACGGCGCTGCCCACCCACACCTCGCGCCACTGGAGTTTGACGGCGGGCAGGAACTTGTAGATCAGGGCAAAGACGGGCGTCAGCAGCAGGATACTCAGCAGCAGGGTCCCGGCCCGCACGAAAAAGGCCCCCGCGCCGATCCGGTTGCCCAGGTCCTGGGCGATGGCCGAGAGGTAGGTGTTCAGCACCAGAAAGGCCAGCAGGATCACCCCGATCCCCAGGATCAGCAGGAACGACACGACCCGCGTCTCCACGACCTTCACGAAGCCTCCCGGCGGCGGCGGGTCCGCGCCCCACATGCTGCTGAGGGCGTCCTGAAGCTGCACGAAGAGGCCGGTGGCGCCCAGAAAGAGCGTGACAAAGGCGATCACGGTGGTGATCACCGAGCCTTTTTGCAGAGCTTCGGGCTTGATCAGACCTCTCAGAAAGTCGGCGGTGTTCTCTCCCAGGTTCTGCACGAGCAGGCTGCCGGGACCGAACAGATCGTTGAGCACCGTCTCATTGGTCAGAAAAAAGCCCGCGATGGCGACCGCGAACAGCAGCAGCGGCGCCAGGCTGAACATGGCGTAGTAGGCGATGGCCGCCGCCAGCCGGGGAGCCTTGTCCTGCCCGAAGGCCAGCGCCGCCTCCCGGATCAGGGGGAACAGGTCCGAGAACTTCATGCGGGCAGTCTACGGGGCGGCTCCGGACGCTCCGGCCCACCCCGGCACGCGAGTTCCTTCACGGACGGGGCCCGCGCCGCCAGCCGCCCGCCTGCTAGCCTCTGCCCATGCGTCCCATCCCGGCAGGCTTCACCCAGACCCTCAGCGTCACGGTCACCGCTGAGATGACCGTGCAGTTCGGCGAACTCGGCGCGGTGCATCCTGTCTACGCGACCTACTGGATGGCGCGGCACTTCGAGGAAGCGGGCCGCAAGATCATCCTCCCCTTTCTGGAGGACGGTGAGGGCGGCATCGGGACAGACGTGCAGGTCACGCACGCGGCCTCGGCCCTCCCCGGCATGACCGTCACCGTGACCGCCACCTTCGACCGGATGGAGGGCCGCCGCATCGTCTGCCTTCTCCGCGCCGTCTCCGACCTGGGCGACGAGATCGGCTCCGGCACGACCGGCCAGATGGTGCTCCCCCAGGCCAAGATCGACGCCAACTTCGAGAAGCTGCGGGCGCGCTGGCAGGAGCGGCAGGGGCAAGGCGCGTGAACCCGCCCGTTCCGCTGAATATCGCTGGCTTTCCACCCTCGCCCCACGCGCCGCACCTGCTGGTCAACCGTTCGGAGGCCCCCGCGACCATCCTCACCACCGGCACCCGGCCCCCGGACGACCAGATCACGTTTCTACCGCTGCCTGACCCGGCCTGAGCGCCTCTTTCTGTTCACGACCTGAACGCAAGGCGGCGACGCCCAGACACAAATTGAAAAACCTCTCCATCACCTGGAAGAGGGTCGGTCCGTCTGGGCTAAACTCCTCCAGTTATGCCCGAAGTTCCCCGCGTCTCCCGCTACTACGACGTGAAGCGTGATCCTGACGGTCACCGTTACCTGGACGTGAACGTGACCGGCTTCTCGCTGCTGCACATCCCCCTGCTGAACAAGTCCACCGGCTTTACCCCCGAGGAACGCCGCGCGCTGGGAATCGAGGGCCTGATCCCACCCCACCACAGCACGCTGGAGGAGCAGAAGCGGCGCACCTACCTGCGGTACCTTCAGCAGGCCACCGACCTCGACAAGCATGAATTTCTGCGTGCCCTGCAAGACCGCAACGAAGTGCTGTTCTACGCGCTCTTCGCGGACCACCTCGAAGAGATGCTGCCCATCCTCTACACGCCCACGGTGGGCGAGGCGGTGCGGGTCTTTTCCCACATCTACCGCTACCCGCGCGGTTTCGCGGTCAGCACCGAGAACATCGACCGCGTGGACGAGCTGCTGGAAAACGTGCCCCTCAACGACGTGCGGATGATCGTGGCGACCGACTCCAGCGCGATTCTGGGGATTGGCGACCAGGGCTTCGGGGGGATGGCGATCTCCATCGGCAAACTCAGCCTCTACACGGCGGCGGGCGGCGTCGGCCCCGACAAGACCCTGCCGGTCGAACTGGACGTGGGTACCGACCGCCAGGATTTGATCGACGATCCCCTTTACCTGGGCGTCCACCACAAGCGGCTGACGGGCGCCGAGTACGACGAGTTTCTGGACCGCTTCGTGGAGGCGACCGTCGCCCGTTATCCCAAGGCGATCATCCAGTGGGAGGACTTCGCGCGCGGGACGGCTTTCCGCGTGCTGGAGCGGTATAGGAAGGTGGTCCCCAGCTTCAACGACGACATCCAGGGCACCGGGGCGATGGCGCTGGCCGGACTGATCAGCGCCAGCCGCCTGAAAGGTGAACGCCTGACCGACCAGACCTTCGTGGTGGTCGGCGCCGGGGCGGGCGGCATCGGTGTGGCGATGGCGATCCGTCAGGGCCTGATGCGCGAGGGGCTGGGCTACGCCGAGGCGAACGCCCGCGTCTTCGTCGTGGATCGTTACGGCCTCTTGATGCACGGGCAGCCCGGCCTGGAAGACCACCAACTTTCCTTTGCCCGCTCCCCCGAGGACGTGGCGGGCTGGACCTGTGAGGGCGAGTGGCCCACGCTGCATGAGACGGTCACGCAGAGCGGCGCCACCGCCCTCCTCGGCCTGACCGGCGTGCCGGGCCTGTTCCGCCAGCCGACCATCGAGGCGATGCTGGCGCACACCCCGCGTCCCATCGTGTTCCCCCTCTCCAACCCCACCAGCAACGTCGAGGCGCAACCCGCCGACCTCCTGCGCTGGACGGACGGCGCGGCGATCATCGCCACCGGCAGTCCCTTTGCCGACATCGAATATGGCGGCCAGATGTACCCGGTCGGGCAGGGCAACAACGCCTTTATCTTCCCCGGTCTGGGCTTCGGCGCCGTGATCAGCCGCGCCCGCGAGATCACCGACGGCATGGTGATGGAGGCTGCCCAGACCCTGGCCGACGAAACCGCGCAGTACGGCCACAGGGTCTACCCGCCCATCAGCGCGATCCGCGAACTCAGCCTCAAGGTCGCCGTGCGTGTGGCTCGCCGGGCCATCACGGAAGGGGTGTGCGCCGAGCGCCGCGTCCGCAACCTCACCGACGACGAGCTGGAGACGTTCGTGCGGGGCCGCCAGTGGGTGCCCAAGTACCTGCCGCTGAGGAAGGCGGCGGGGGCGCGGGACTGAGGCTCACTCCGGGGGCAGCACCCTCAACCCCGCAAAGCGCGTGAAGCCCCGGTCGGCGGTGACCAGCGTGAGGTCGTGCGTGAGGGCGAGGGCGGTGAGGTAGGCGTCGTTGATGTCGTTGCCGCTCAGGTTCAGATCGCCCGTGAGTTGTCGCCAGCGCGCGAATCCCGATAGCCCCAGGTCCACCTGCCCGACGTTGGGGAGCGCATGCAGGCTTCTCAGAAACTGGAAAGCCTCCTCGGGGGGAGCGGCCCGTGGACCCAGGCTGGGGAGGGACGTGATGCGGACGAGGGCGACTTCGTTCAGCTCACAGGTGTACACACGTTCGCCCGAAGCCAGAGTGTTTTTCAGCCAGAGCAGCGTCACGGCATGGGCCGGAGCCTCTTCCTGAAAAGCGTAAATCAGGGTGTTGGTGTCCAGCAGGAAACTCAAGGCAGCAGGTCCTTGGGAGGCTGGATGTCCGTTTCATGGATCAGGCGTTTGATCTCCTCCGGCGTCAGGTCAAAGGGCACGCCGGAACTGTAGGTGTGTAGCTTGATCTCTTTCGGGGAGCGCGGCGTCTGGGCCAGCCGCAGCCGAATTCCCTCCTCGATCAGCCGTGTCAGCGTGATGCCCTGCCGGGCCGCCTCCGCCTTGGCCCGGCGGTACAGTTCGTCGTTCAGGCGCAGGGTGGTTTGCATGGCCCCAGCTTATCGGCAGGCCAGGAAAAGACAGAAATCTGTCTCACCCCGCCCGTCTAGCCCGTTCCCCTAGATGTGACGTGTGGGGGGCAGGAGGCGTGCATAGGCTGAGACATGGCGCACATTTCCCGCTACTACGACGTGAAACGCGACCCCGCCGGGCACCGCTTTCTGGAAGTGCGGGTGACCGGCTTTCCGCTGCTGCACCTGCCCCTGCTGAACAAGAGCACGGCCTTCACCGAGGAGGAACGCCGCCTGCTCGGTCTGGAGGGCCTGCTCCCGCCCGGCGTCAGCAGCATCGAGGAGCAGAAGGAACGCGCCTACCTGCGCTTCCGCCAGCAGGGCACGCCGCTGGAAAAGCACGCCTACCTCCGCAACCTTCAGGATTACAACGAGGTGCTGTTCTTCGCCCTGCTCGAAGACCACGTCGAGGAGATGCTGCCGATCATCTACACGCCGACCGTGGGTGACGCCGTGCGCGAGTTCTCGCGGCTGTACCGCTACCCGCGCGGCTTTGCGATGAGTACGGCCCATGTCGAGCGGGCGCGTGAGTTGCTGGACAACGTCCACCAGCAGGACGTGCGGATGATCGTGGCGACCGATTCCAGCGCGATTCTCGGCATCGGGGACCAGGGCTTCGGCGGGATGGCAATCTCGATTGGCAAACTCAGCCTCTACACCGTCGCGGGCGGCGTGGGGCCGGACAAGACGCTGCCCGTCGAGCTGGACGTGGGGACCGGAAGGCAGGATCTGATCGAGGACCCGCTTTACCTGGGCGCCCGTCACCCGCGCCTGACAGGTGAAGCTTACGACGCTTTCATTGACGCCTTCGTGCGTGCCGTGCAGGACCGCTACCCCAAGGCAATCATCCAGTGGGAGGACTTCTCCAAGGACACGGCCTTCCGCGTGCTGGAGCGGTACCGGAAGGTCGTGCCCAGCTTCAATGACGACATCCAGGGGACGGGCGCGGTCACACTGGCGGGGGTGCTGCGGGCCTGCGCGCTCAAGGGCGAGCGGCTGCGTGATCAGGTGGTCGTGATTCACGGGGCGGGTGCGGGCGGCGCGGGCGTCGCAGGCGCCATCCGCGAGGGGATGCGGCACGAGGGGCTGAGCGAGGACGAGATCGCCCGGCGCGTCTTCGTCCTCGACTCGCGCGGCCTGCTCACCGACGACCGCCAGATGGAGGAATACAAACGGCCCCTTGCCACGCCCAAAAGCCTCACGGACGGCTGGGCCGGGACGGACCTCCTCAGCGTTGTGCGGGAGGCGGGGGCGACGGTGCTGCTGGGCCTCAGCGGGCAGGGCGGCATCTTCAACGAACCCATCGTGCGAGCCGTCCACGCCAATACCGCGCGGCCCATCGTCTTCCCGCTGTCCAATCCCACCGCCAACACTGAGGCTTTGCCGGAAGACATCCTGCGTTGGACGGACGGCGCGGCCATCGTCGCCACCGGGAGTCCCTTCCCCGACGTGACGGTGAACGGTCAGACCTACGCCATCGGGCAGGGCAACAACGCTTTCATTTTCCCCGGCCTGGGCCTGGCCGCCGTCCTCACCCGCGCCTCGGAGATCACCGACGGCATGGTGGCCGAGGCCGCTTACGCCCTGGCCGACTTCACCGCCCGCGAGTACCCCGAACGCACCTACCCGCCCACCCGCGCTCTCCGCGACGCCAGCCGCGCCGTCGCCCTCCGTGTGGCCCGCCAAGCCATCGAGGAGGGTGTCGCCCGCGAGGAAAAAGTCGCCGGACTGGACGAGGGCGGCCTCGCCGCCTTTATCGAGAGCCGCTTCTGGGTGCCGAAGTACCTGCCCTACCGCACGGCGGAGGGAGCCAGCCCCGCCCTGGAGTAACGTTTTCCCCACATCAAAGAAACGCCCCCGATCCCTCGGAGGCGTCCTTTTTACTGCTGATCGCTGAAGGCTGACGGCTGAAAGCTCCCTTACGCCCCCGGCTGCGTCACGTCCCGCCCCTGGCTGGAGGGGATCACCGCAGGCTGACCTTCGGGCGCGGGCAGCAGCACCAGGTCCAGCACCTCGCCCACACGCTCGACCGCGTGGATGCGGAGTTCGCCGCGAATGCTGTCGGGCACTTCCTGGAGGTGGGCTTCGTTGTCCTTGGGGAAGATGACCTCGCGGATACCGCCCTGGTGCGCGGCCAGCAGCTTCTCCTTGAGGCCGCCGATGGGCAGCACCCGGCCTCTGAGGCTGATCTCACCGGTCATCGCCACGTCCAGACGCACCGGGCGGCCCGTGATCGCGCTGATGACGGCGGTGGCAATCGTGATGCCCGCGCTGGGGCCGTCCTTGGGCGTCGCGCCGTCGGGGAAGTGGACGTGCAGGTCGAGCTTCTTGTGGAACTCGGGGTCCGCGCCGTACTTGTGGGCGTGGGCGCGCAGGTAGGCGACCGCCGCCTGCACCGATTCCTTCATCACGTCCCCCAGCGAGCCGGTCATGCTGATCTTGCCGGTGCCGGGCGTGGCGAGGGCTTCGACCATCAGCATCGTGCCGCCCACGCTGGTCCAGGCCAGGCCCTGCGCGACGCCGACCTGCGGTTCCTTCTCCATGCGGTCGGGGCGGTGCAGCGGCACGCCGAGGTAGTCGGGAATGTCGGCGGCGTCGATCACCCGCACGCCTTCCCAGGGCTTCTCCAGCAGTTCGCGGGCGGCCTTGCGGGTCAGCTTGCTGATCTGCCGGTCGAGG
Source organism: Deinococcus metallilatus (assembly GCF_004758605.1). Taxonomy (NCBI): domain Bacteria; kingdom Thermotogati; phylum Deinococcota; class Deinococci; order Deinococcales; family Deinococcaceae; genus Deinococcus; species Deinococcus metallilatus. The sequence goes on along the minus strand of NZ_CP038512.1, from coordinate 2,703,935 downwards.
TTACGCACGCCGCTCTCGGCGGTGTACTCCTCCACGATGCGGTTCAGCGCGGCGTCGGTGATCTCCAGCTTGCCGGTCAGGCCGTGACTCTTGACCTGGCGGGGTACCCGGTACCGCTTGGCGATCTCCACCTTCTCCTGCTGCGTGTAGCCGGGGATGTTGATGACTTCCATACGGTCCAGCAGCGGGCGCGGGATGGTCTGGAGGGTGTTCGCCGTGGTGATGAACATCACCTGCGAGAGGTCGTAGGGCACTTCGAGGTAGTGGTCCTGGAAGGTGTGGTTCTGCTCGGGGTCGAGCACTTCCAGCATCGCGCTGGAGGGGTCGCCGCGCCAGTCGCTGCTCATCTTGTCGATCTCGTCGAGCAGGATGATCGGGTTGGTCACGCCCGCCGTCTTCATCGCCTGGATGATGCGGCCGGGCATCGAGCCGATGTAGGTGCGGCGGTGGCCGCGAATCTCGGCCTCGTCCCGCACGCCGCCCAGCGCCATCCGCACGAACTTGCGGTTCAGGCTGCGGGCGACGCTCTTGCCCAGCGAGGTCTTGCCGACGCCGGGAGGGCCGACCAGCACCAGGATCGGGGCGCGCAGCTCGGTGTCGGTGCTTTCCTCGGCGCTGCGGTCCTTCGCCTCGTCTGCCTGCTCCGGCTTGTGCGTCAGTTGGCGCACCGCCAGGAACTCCAGAATGCGGTCCTTCACGTCGCCCAGCGCGTAGTGGTCGGCGTCGAGGATGTCGCGGGTGCGGCCAATGTCGAGGATTTCCTCGTCGCGCTTGCTCCACGGCACGTCGGTCAGCCACTCGATGTAGTTGCGGACGACCGTCCCCTCGGGGCTGCCGCCGGGCGTGCGCTCCAGGCGCTGGAGTTCCTTGAGGGCCTTGTCCTTGACGGATTCGGGCATCCCCGCCGCCTCGATCTTCTCGCGCAGGGCCTCGACCTCGGCGGGGCCTTCCTCGCCGCCGCCCAGCTCCTTGCCGATGGCCTTCATCTGCTCGCGCAGGTAGTACTCGCGCTGGTTGGCGTCCATCTGTTCCTTGACGCGCCCGGCGATCTTCTTGTCCATGTTGAAGCGTTCGACATCTCTGGTCAGCAGCTTCAGCACGGCTTCCAGGCGTTCACGGGGCGAGACGGCCGCGAGGACTTCCTGCTTCTCCTCGGGCGTCCAGGTGGCGTGGTGCGCGACCTGGTCGGCCAGCGCGCCGGGATCGGTCAGGTTCTTCAGCCCTTCGAGCTGGTAGTTGTCCAGCCGCAGGTTCTTGTTCTGGCGCTGGTATTCCTCGAAGGCCGACTTGACCTCCCCTGCCAGCACCTGCACCTCGCGGCCTTCCAGCTCGCTGACCGGGGCAGCGGCAGCCTGCGTCTCGGCGCGCACGCGCAGGTAGGCGCTGGGCACCTCGTCCAGCACGCGGGCGCGTTCCTGCGCCTCGACCAGCACCTGATAGGTGTTGTCGGGCATCCGGACGACCTGCTTGACGACGGCCAGCACGCCCATGTCGTACAGTTCAGCCCCGGTGGGGTCGTCGGTGCGGGCGTCACGCTGCGTCAGCAGCAGCACGCGGCGGTCGGAGGATTGCGCCTCGTCCACCGCGCGCTTGCTCTTGGGGCGTCCCACATCGACATTCATGGTGATGCCGGGCAGGATCACGATGTTTCTGAGGGCGACAACGGGAAGTTCCCAGATCATGCTTGCTCCTTGAAACCGGGCCGGGAAGCCCGGGAATGGGTGAGTCTAACGCGGGATGACTTCCGCAGGGCCTGCCCCGCTGGACAGGCCTGAGAAAAAGACACCCCGCCCACGATGTCCCAGATTCTAAGGACAGGGGCGGGGTGATGCTGTAACTTATGTCGCTTTTACGCAGACTTCTTGAGTCCCTTAGACTCAATCAGTGTCAGGGGGTGGTCGATGTTGGGGGCATCGAAACGCAGTTCCTTCAGGCCCTCGACCGGCAGCTCGAACAGCAGGTCGGTCATCGCCTTTTCCAGCACCGCCCGCAGGCCGCGTGCGCCGGTCTTGCGTTCCTTGGCCCGGTGCGCCACTTCCCGCAGCGCCGCCTCGGTGAAGGTCAGGTCCACGTCCTGAAAGCCGAAGAGGGCCTGGTACTGCTTGACGATGGCGCCCTGCGGCTCGGTCAGAATCCGCACCAGCGCGTCCTCGTCGAGGTCCTGAAGCTGCACGACCAGCGGCAGACGGCCCACGAACTCGGGGATCAGCCCGAACTTCACCAGGTCTTCGGGCAGGAAGCGCAGTTCTTCCTTCTCCTCGCCCTTGTGTTCGGCACCGAAGCCCACCGAGCGGACGTTGGTCCGGGTGCGCGCGATGTCGCCCATGCTCTCGAAGGCGCCGCCCACGATGAACAGGATGTTTTTCGTGTTCACCTGCACCAGTTCCTGCTGCGGGTGCTTGCGGCCCCCCTGCGGCGGCACCTGCGCGACGGTCCCCTCGATGATCTTGAGGAGCGCCTGCTGCACGCCCTCGCCGCTCACGTCGCGGGTGATGCTCGTGCCTTCGGACTTGCGCGCGATCTTGTCGATCTCGTCGATGTAGATGATCCCGCGCTCGGCGGCGGCCACGTCGTACTCGGCGGCTTGCAGCAGGCGCACGATCACGTTTTCCACGTCGTCGCCCACGTACCCGGCTTCGGTCAGCGTGGTCGCGTCAGCAATCGCGAAGGGCACTTCCAGCATCTCGGCCAGGCTGGAAGCGAGCAGGGTCTTGCCCGTCCCGGTCGGCCCGATCAGGAGGATGTTGCTCTTCTGGAGGTTCACGTCGGGGTGTGCGAGGCGCTGGTAGTGGCTGACCACCGCGACGGCCAGCGCCTTTTTCGCCTCGTCCTGCCCGATCACGAACTCGTCGAGGTAGGCCTTGATCTCCTTGGGGCTGGGGAGTTCTTCGAGGCTGAACTCGCTGCCCTTGGCCTTGTTCTGCTTGACCAGCTCATGCGCGCGGTCGGTGCATTCGTTGCAGATAAAGGCCGCGCGGCCCGGCGCCTCGATCAGTTGCGCGATCTGGGGATGTTGCCGCCCGCAGAACGAGCAGCGGTCCCCGCCGATGCTGCCGCCGCGCCCGGTCACAGGGCCGCCTCGACCTGGCGGGTGTTCTCGATCACCGAGTCGATCAGGCCGTACTGCAACGCTTCATGCGGCGACATGAAGTAGTCGCGCTCCATGTCGCGCAGCAGCTTCTCGTGGGGCAGGTCGGTGTGCCGGTGGTAGATGTCGATCAGCGTGTCGCGCAGGCGCAGCACCTCCTTGGCCTGCACCTCCAGGTCGGGCGTGTTGCCCCGGAAGCCCGCCGAGCCCTGATGGATCATGATGCGGCTGTTGGGGAGTGCCAGCCGCTTGCCCTTGTCCCCGGCCATCAGCAGCACGCTGCCCATGCTCATCGCGATGCCGACGCAGATGGTGCTGACGGGGGCCTTGATGTAGCGCATGGTGTCGTAGATCGCCAATCCCGCGTACACCTCGCCGCCGGGGCAGTTGATGTACATCTGGATTTCCTGCTCGGGGTTCTGCGAGTCCAGCAGGAGAAGCTGCGCCACAATCGTGTTCGCCATCTGCGACTCAATGGGCGTGCCCACAAAAATGATCCGGTCTTTGAGGAGGCGCGAGTAGATGTCGTACATCCGCTCGCCCCGACCGGTCTGCTCGATCACGTACGGGATCACGCTCATGCGGCGCATTATCGCACGGGATGCTGGCGGGAACGTGGGGAAAGCTGCGCTGGGGGACCCTCACCCCCTCGCTGCGCGAGGCCCCTCTGCAAGCAGCTCTACGAGTCTCCCAGAGGTAGAGGGGTCAAAAAAAGCCCTCTCCCCTGGGGAGAGGGTTGGGGTTGGGTGAGGGGTCTTCAGTCCACGATCAGCGGAATCAGCACCGGGTTCCGGCCCGTCACCTTGCGGACAAAGCGGCGGACCGCCCCGTACATGTCGTCGCGCACGTCTTCCAGGCGCTTCTTCTCACGCATGCCGGTTTCGACGGCGTCGAGGGCGACCTTGCGAATCTGCCCGTCGAGGTCGCGGTTGGGGCGGACGAAGCCGCGCGAGACGATCTCGACATGCGGCGTGGGATGGAGGACCGCCGTCATGATCAGGATGCCCTCCTGGCTCATGTTGGCGCGGTCGAGCAGCACGTCGTCCCCGATGTCGCCCACGCCCAGGCCGTCCACGTAGACGCCCCCGGCGGGCACGGTGCCGGTCACCTTGAACTCGTCGGCGCCGAGGCGGATCACGTCGCCGTTGCGGGCGATCAGGGTGCGGCGGGGCGGGCGGGGGAGGGTCTGGGCCAGGCGGGCGTGGTTGATCTGGTGGCGGGGTTCGCCGTGCCAGGGCAGGAAGTACTTGGGCCGCGCCAGGTTCAGCACGGTGGCGAGTTCCTCCTGCGAGCCGTGCCCGGAGGCGTGGACCCGGTAGGTAGGCGGGTAGTACACGTCCACGCCGATCTCGTACAGGCGGTTGATGACGAGGTTCACGGCGTCCTCGTTGCCGGGAATCGGGTTGCTGGAGAGGATGACGGAGTCGCCGCGGCGCAGAGCGATCTTGGCGTGGTTGCCGAAGGCCAATCGACTGAGCACGCTCATGGGCTGGCCCTGCGAGCCGGTGCAGACGTACAGCACCTGCTGGTCTTGCAGGTCGCCGACCTCCTCGTTGGTCAGCAGCGGTTCGGGCAGGTCCATGTAGCCGAGGCTCTGCGCCACCTGGGCGTACTTCAGCATGGAGCGGCCTTCCATCACCACCCGGCGGCCCTGGCGGTGCGCGATCTGGATCACGTTCCCGATGCGGTGGACGTTTGACGCGAAGGTGGTCATGAAGACGCGCCCCCGGCACTTCGAGATCACGTCCTCCAGATTCTTCGCCACCTCGGCCTCGCTCATGGTGCGGCCCGGACGCTCGGCGTTGGTGGAGTCGCTGATCAGGAGCAGCACGCCGTCCTTCCCGGCCTGTTCGATGCGGCCCAGGTCGGAGAGCTTGCCGTCACTGGGATGCTCGTCCAGCTTGAAGTCGCCGGTGTGCACCACCCGCCCGACCGGCGTGGTCAGGATGTACCCGGCGTTGTCGGGAATCGAGTGGGTCATGCGGATGAACTCGACCTGGAAGTGCTTGCCGATGCGGACCTTGGCGTTGAGGTCCACCTCGCGCAGGTCCGTGTCGCTGTCCTTGACGCCGAACTCCGAGAGCTTCTCGCGCACCAGCCCCAGGGTGAGGGGCGCGCCGTAGACCGGCACGCGCGGCAGCCGGGGCAGGATGTAGGGCAGGCCGCCGATGTGGTCCTCATGGCCGTGCGTCAGAATCCAGCCCTTGATCAACCCGGCGTTCTGCTGGAGGTAGTCGATGCGCGGGATGATCAGGTCCACGCCCATCTGGTGCGGGTCGGGAAAGGCCAGGCCGCCGTCCACGACCATGATCTCGTCGCCGTAGCGGTAGGCGGTGATGTTCTTGCCGATCTCGCCCATCCCGCCGAGCGGAATGACTTCGAGAAAGTTTTCCTGGGATTTGGTTTCCTGGAACTTGGTTTCCTGTTCCTGCTGTGCGGGCACGGCGGCCTTTCCGGCCTGCGCGTCCTTGCCTGGGTTGGTCATGTGTTCTCCGGTTGCACGGTGCTTTGTCCTGCCCTGATGTGGGTTAATCCGGTGGTCAATAGCGGTGCGTTCTGAAGTGGGATGCGGCTGCGCTGTGGGGCGCGGCCCAGTGAAGACGGATTGTGTCGCCCAGCCGGGAAAGGCCGGGGCGCAGTGTTCCCAGGGTAGCACAGGCCCTCTCGCCCCCCCCGTTCCCCCCGCCCCTTCCACTTTTGCCGTATGAAGCCGCTGTGAAGGCAGGTATCATGAAGGCGTGAGTGCCCAACGGATTCTCGTGATCGAGGACGACCTCGACATCGCCAACGTGCTGAGGCTGGACCTGACGGACGCGGGGTATACGGTCGAACATGCCGACTCTGCCATGAACGGCCTGATCCGGGCGCGTGAAGACCACCCCGACCTGATCCTGCTCGACCTCGGCCTGCCCGACTTCGACGGGGGCGACGTGGTGCAGCGGCTGCGCAAGAACAGCGCCGTGCCGATCATCGTGCTGACCGCCCGCGACACCATCGACGAGAAGGTCCGGCTGCTGGGGCTGGGCGCGGACGACTACCTGATCAAGCCCTTTCACCCGGACGAACTGGTCGCCCGCGTCAAGGTGCAGCTGCGCCAGCGCGTCAGCGAGAGCCTCAGCATGGGCGACCTGACCCTCGATCCCCAGAAGCGGCTGGTGACCTACAAGGCCGAGGAACTGCGCCTCTCGCCCAAGGAGTTCGACATCCTGGCGCTGCTGATCCGCCAGCCGGGCCGGGTGTACTCGCGCCAGGAGATCGGCCAGGAAATCTGGCAGGGCCGCCTGCCCGAGGGCAGCAACGTGGTGGACGTGCATATGGCGAACCTGCGCGCCAAGCTGCGCGACCTCGACGGCTACGGCCTGCTGCGGACGGTGCGCGGCGTTGGGTACGCGCTGCGCGGCTGAGGCCGGGGCGGTGGAGGACGACCTGCTGATGCCCGAACAGGCCCCCCCGCCCCTGCCGGACGCCCTCGCGCAGGTGGACCTCGTGCCGCTCCTCGCGGCGCTGCCCGACCCGGTGCTGCTGCTGGGGGGGGAGGCCGCCTGGCTGAATGCGGCCGCCCTTGAGCGCCTGGGCGAGCTGCCCGCGCCGGGAGCCTGGCAGGCCCTGTTCCCGCCCGACACGGCCCCGCTGCTCGCGCGGGCCGTCCAGCGGGCGGCGGCGGGGGAGACGGTCCGCGAGAGCGTGCTCCTGCCCGGCAGCCAGGCGCCGACCCTCGCCACCCTCACGCCCGCCGGGCCGGGCCGGGTGCTGCTGCACCTGCGCGACACCCGCCACCCGCTGGAGGTGGCCGAGGAACTGATGGACGGCCTGGGGCTGGGGATGCTGGTGCAGGCCAAAGGTGGCGGGGTGCTGGCCGCCAACGCCGCCGGGCAGGACCTGCTGGGCCTCAGCCTGGCACAGATGACCGGGCAGGCTCCGGCGGACACGCGCTGGCACCTGATCCACCCCGACGGGCAGCCCTTCCCCCAGGAGACGCTGCCGACCGCCTTGGCCCTCCAGACCGGCGAGGCCGTGCGGGACGTGTTGCTGGGCGTGGTGGTGCCTGGAGCAGGGGAGGCGGACGAAACGCGCTGGCTGAAGGTGACCGCCCTGCCCCGCCGCGCGCCCGGCACCACCCGGCCCAAGCAGGTCACCACCGTTTTTGCCGACGTGACCGGGGAGCGGCGGCTGCGCCAGCAGATGCAGGCCAGCGAGGAGCGTTACCGCTCGCTGGTGGAGGCGACCTCGCAGATCGTGTGGGTGACCAGCGCCGGGGGCGAGCTGCTGGGGGAGCAGCCCACCTGGGCGGCCTTTACCGGGCAGACCGAGGCGGAGTACCGCGGGTCGGGCTGGGTCGAGGCCGTTCATCCAGACGACCGGGCCGGGGCGCTGGCGGCGTGGCAGCAGGCCGTCCAGTCCAGGATTCCCTACCAGACCGAGTACCGCCTGCGCCGCGCCGACGGCGTGTACGTGCCGATGCAGGCGCGGGGCGTGGCGGTGGTCAATGCTGACGGCAGCGTCCGCGAGTGGGTCGGGGTGAACGAGGACCTCAGCGCCGTCAAGGCCGCCGAGGATCACCTGCGCGCGCTGAACGCCACGCTGGAAGAGCGGGTGGCGGACCGCACCCGCGAACTGGCCGACCTCACCCGCTTTTCGACCCTGCTGCTGACGGCCGCCGGGGAGGGCATCTTCGGGCTGGACGCCTCGGGCCGCACGACCTTTGCCAACCCGGCCGCCGCGCGTCTCCTGGGGCACAGCGTCGAGCGCCTGATCGGCTCGGTGCAGCACGCGCTGATCCACCACCACCACGCCGACGGCCGCGAGTACGCGCTGGCCGACTGCCCGGTGCATCAGACGTTGCAAGACGGCCAGCCCCGCCGCTGTGAGGCAGACGTGTTCTGGCACGCGCAGGGGCACCCGGTCCCGGTGGCCTACGTGGTTTCGCCCACCCACGGCCCGGATGGTCGGGTGACCGGCGCGGTCGTGATGTTCCAGGACGTGACGGAGCGGGTACGTGCCCAGACGGCCCTGGAACAGGCGATGGCGAACCTGGAGCGCAGCAACCGCGAACTCGAACAGTTCGCCTACGTCGCCAGCCACGACCTTCAGGAACCCCTGCGGACGGTCGGCAGCTACGCCGAGCTGCTGGCCAGGCGCTACCGGGGCCAGCTCGACCCGCGCGCCGACCAGTACCTGGACTTCATGCAGGACGCGGTGGAACGGATGCGCGGCCTGATTCAGGACCTGCTGGGATTTGCGCGGGTGGGCCGCTTCGGTGAGCCGCAGCCGGTGCCCCTGGAGGGCGTGTTGCGGCAGGCCGCGCAGAACGTGCAGGGCGCCCTCCAGGCCAGCGGCGGCACCCTGACCTGGGACACGCCCCAGACCGTCTGGGGCCATCCGGGCCTCCTGGTGCAAGTGTTCACGAACCTGATCGGCAATGGCCTGAAGTTCTGCCGCGAGGGCGTCCCTCCCCGGGTGGCCGTGACGGCGTGCGTGGAGGGCCAGCAGGTTCACCTGGGGGTGCGGGACAACGGCATCGGCATCGCCGCCGAGTACCATGAGCGGGTGTTTGCGATCTTCCAGCGCCTCAACCGCCGTGAGGCCTACCCCGGCAACGGCATGGGGCTGGCGATCTGCCGCAAGATCGTCGAGCAGCACGGCGGGACCCTCTCCCTCACCTCCACGCCGGGGGAGGGCACCACCTTTCACCTGACGCTTCCCCTTCTGCCCCCCGGACGGTCCACCCCGTGAACCCGATGTCGCCCCCCGAATTCCAGCCCTCCCCCCAGCCCCTGATCGAAATCCTGCTGGTCGAGGACAGCGAACCCGACGTGCTGCTGACCCAGGAAGCCTTTGAGGGCGCCCGCGTGCCCAACCGCGTCCACGTGGCCCGCGACGGCGTGGAGGCCCTGCGCTTTCTGCGCCGCGAGGGCGAACACGCCGGGGCCTCCCGTCCAGACGTGATCCTGCTCGACATCAACATGCCGCGCAAGAACGGCCTGGAGGTGCTGGCCGAGATCAAGGCCGATCCCGACCTCGCCACCATCCCGGTCGTGATGCTCACCACCAGCCAGTCCGACGAGGACGTGCGCGGCTCCTATGCCCGCCACGCCAGCGGCTACGTGGTGAAGCCGGTGGGCTTCGAGAACTTCCTCAGCGCCATCCGCGCCTTCGAGGACTTCTGGATGACCTTCGTGCGCTTCCCGCCGCGGGTGTAGCGGGACCGGCGCGGGCGGCACAAGGAGGCGTCCCCGGCCGGGTGGTCGGGGACGCCTTCGCCCTGATGGGCCGGGAGCTTTAGCGGCGGTCGGTCGTGGTCGTGTAGGTCGTGCCGGTGCCGGTCGTGGTCTGCACCGTGGTCGCCGGGCGGTTGCGGCCCATCAGGCCGAACAGGCCCAGCAGACCGAGCAGACCCCAGGGGAACTGGCGGGTATCGGCCACGCCGTCGTTGTTGCTGTCCACCACGCCGTCGTGGTTGGGGTCAACGGTGTTGTTGACGGCGTCGGTGGTGTTCTGGGCGGCCTGGTCCACGGCCGCCCCTGCCTGTTCGGCCGCGCCGTCGTTCGCGTCGGTTCCAGCGGGGGCCGCCGTATCGGTGGCCGGAGTGTTGGTGCTGGTGTCCTGCACCTGCACGTAAGCGGCGCTGGGCGCGGTGGCGAGCGCGGCGGGGGCGGCGAGGATCAGCGTCAGGGTGAGCAGCGTCTTGTTCATGGGAACTCCTTGGGTCGCCCGAGAGCAACAGGTGAATGGGTCACAGTCTGCCCGGCGCACATGACCTCCCGCTGAGCCGCGCCCCTATGAGTCCTTCATGTGCTGGCCGTGTTCAGGGCTCGGCCGCTGCCCCGGTCCCCTCCCCGGCGGCCGCCTGCATCGCCGTCAGCACATTGCCCAGATGCGTGTCCAGGTCCACGCCGAGTTCGGCCGCGCCCTGGGCCACCTCCTCACGGTTCACGCCCGCCGCGAAGGCCCGGTTCCTGAACCGCTTCTTGAGGCTGGAGAGTTCGAGGCCGCGCACGTCGCGGTCGGGGCGGATCAGCGCGGCGGCCTGCACCAGCCCGGTGAGTTCGTCCACCGCGAAGAGCGTCCGGGCCAGCCGCGTCTCACGGGGTGTTCCGGTGTACGTCGCGTGTCCCAGGATCGCGTCCAGCACCTCCGGCGGCGTGTCCGTGTGTTCGCGCAGGTAGCCCACCCCCCAGGTCGGATGCTGCTCCGGGTGCTGTTCGTAGTCGAAGTCGTGCAGCAGACCGGTGACGGCGTAGAGCTCCTCGTCTTCCCCCCAGTGGCGGGCATACCAGCGCATGGCGGCCTCCACGTTCAGCATGTGCCGCCGCAGCGACTCGGAGGGGGTGTGTTCGGTCATCAGGGCGTGGGCCTGGGCACGGTTCATGCCCGAGTGTAGAGCTTCCTTCAGCCGCCTTCTTTCCGTGAAGGCAGCAGGAGCCGGGCGATTTCCTCCAGCAGGTCGGTGACGCGGCCGACCTGCGCCGCGCTCAGCTCGGGATGGGTGCGCTTCAGCGTGGCCTCCAGGGGGACAGCGCCGCGCGTCTGGAGGTCACGGCGGACCTCCGGGGCGAGGCTCACCTGCACGCGGCGTCCGTCGCTGGGGTCGGGGGTGGTGATGAAGATGCCCTCGTCGCGCAGGTGCGCCACCGTCTTGGAAACGAGGCTCTGCGCCAGCTTCACCCGCCTGGCGATCTCGCTGATGGACGTGTGCGGATGGTGGGCCACGTCTTCCACGACGGCCAGTTCGCTCAGCGAGGGCAGACCTTCGCCAGAAGCCGACGTGGCCTGGACGGCCAGTTCGCGCAGATGGCGGGCCAGGCGGTGAAGTTGACCGGCATCCATCCTCCAAGTCTATCTCACCATATACATCTGTAGTGATGTATATGTGGTGATGCAACTGGCGATGACCGTTCCGCCGCCAGGGGCGAAAGGAGGCCCGATGAGCCTCACCGAACTCCTGGTCAGCCTGGCCCTGATCGGTCTGGTCGTGCGGCAACTGCGCGGCCGACCTCTGACGGTGCTGGGTCTGCTGTGGCCGGTCGCGCTGGTGCTGATCGCAGGCGCGGAATATGTTCATTCCCTGCCGGATGCCGGACACGGCCTCGGCTTCGTCCTGGGGTGTGGGGGGATCGGCGCGGTCCTGGGGGTTCTCTCCGGCGGCCTCACCCACGTCTCCCGCCGCCGGGACGGAACGCTCATCGCGCGGGCCACCGGACCTGCCGCCCTGCTGTGGGTCCTGGGTGTCGGCGCCCGCCTGGGCTTCGCGCTGTATGCCCAGAACGGCGGCGGCCCGGCCATCGCCCACCTCAGTGCCGCTTATCACCTGACCGAAGCCGCCTGGACGGGTGGCCTGCTGCTGATGGCCCTGGCCGAGGTGCTGGGCCGCACCGCCGCCCTGCTCTGGCGCAGCAGGCATCCCTCTGCCTCACCGCTGCCCGCCTGACTAGGGTCTGTCTGGCTGAAGAATCAAAGCCAAAGAAGGATGCAAGCGAGGTGGACACCGGCTAAAAACTGGTGTCCACGCTTCTCGTACCGGGTGGCAATCGCCCGAAAATCCTTGAGGCGATTGATCCCCCGTTCGACGACCTGGCGGCCTTTGTAGGCTTCTGCGTCAAATTTTGGGGGGCGTCCCCCCCGCTTGCCCTTCCGCAGCCGGGCCTTGCGCGCATCCTGGCGCTCGGGACAGACACACCTGATCTTGCGTGCCCGCAAAGCACGCCGGTATTTCCTCGCCCCATACGCCCGATCCATCCGAAGGGTCGGGGGACGCTTGCGCGGGCGTCCCGGTCCGGGACGCCCCACCCGCACGGCCTCCAGAAGCGGCACGAGGTAGGTCGGGTCGCTCGCCTGCCCAGCAGAGATCAGCACACTGAGGGGCCGACACTTCCCATCCATCAGGACGTGGATTTTGGTGGTGCGTCCCCCACGACTGATCCCGAGCCACTCGTCTTCGAGCGCCCCCTTTTTTCCAGCTTGGCTGGCTCTTTTCGTGCGCCCACCGCAGCGCGGTGGGCTTTGACGTGCGTGCTGTCCGCCGCCGCGCCTTCCCAATCAATCTTTCCCTCAGCATCCGCTTTCAGGTGCAGGGCGGCCAGAATCTCGGCCCAGACCCCGCTGCGCGACCAGCGGGTGAAGCGGTCATGACACGTCTTCCACGACCCATACCGCTCGGGAATGTCTCGCCACGTTGCCCCGGTCTTCTGACGCCAGATAATGCCGTTCAGCACCGGCTTATGGTCCTTGTAGGCGTGTCCCTTCTTGGGGTTTTTGGGGAGCAGTGGGGCCAGAATGGCCCACTGCTGCTCCGTCAAATCCGTCCGTCCCATCCCCCTATCCTGCCAAATTCAGCCAGACAGACCCTAGCCCCCGATGTACCGCGCCCACTCCGGCTGCCAGTGGGCGAACTGCCCGTGGGCGTAGACGCCGAACGTCGGCGCGCGAGGCCGGGAGCGCAGTGGCATCCCGGCCTCGTCGGGGGTGCGGTTCCCCTTGCGCTGGTTGCACGCCCGACAGGCAGTCACCACATTTTCCCAGTTGTGCCGCCCTCCCCGCGAGCGCGGCATCACGTGGTCGAGGGTGAGGTCGGCCTCCGAGCCGCAATACTGGCAGGCGAAGGTGTCGCGCCGCAGCACGTTGCGGCGGTTGAAGGGGACCGGGTGGACGCGCGGGCGCCGGACATACCGCTTCAGGCGGATGACGCTGGGCACCCGCAGGATGGTGCTGGGGGAGCGGACCATGTCACCACTGACTTCCAGCACCTCGGCCACGCCGTACTGGAGGAGCGTGATGGCGCGCTTGGCGCTGGTCACGTGCAAGGGTTCGTACGACGCATTCAGGACCAGCACACGCGGCGCATTCAGGTCCGGCACCACGCGCAGGCCGCGCGCCTCCTCTCTCGTCACGCTCGCCAGGGGATTCACAAGGTGCATTCTAGGGCTTGACGGTGAGGCGAATGTTGCGTCAGGTGGCTTATACGGATTCCGTCTGCTTCGTGAACAAACCGGGAGAGCGCCGGTTTGTTCACTCCGCGCCCGGGACCCGTTTTTCTCCTTCTCGCTCTGCTCGGACTTCAGGTTTACGTGTAAACCTTTCCATCGGAGTCCGTATGAGCGGGCGCGTTCGGCGGTCGGCTCCGGGCCGGAATCAGGCCGCCGTTCCCCGCAGGAATTCCAGCACGCCGTCCGCGACGTACTGCACGGCGAGCGCACCCAGCAGCACGCCCAGCACGCGCGTGACCACGTGCACGCCGGTCACGCCGATGACGCGCGCGATCTGCCCGCTGAGGCGCAGGGCGAAGTAACACAGCAGCAGGACGAAGAAGGTCACCACGAAGACCGCCGCCAGCAGGGCCGGGCTGCCGTGGGCGTCCCCCGCCAGAATCATGATGCTCGCCAGCGTGCCGGGTCCGGCGATCAGCGGAATCGCCAGCGGAAAGACGCTGATGTCCTGGCGTTCCTGGGCCTCCTGCTCCTCCTCCGGCGTTTCCTTGCTGCCGCTGGGGCGGGCGAAGACCATGTCCAGCGCGATCAGAAAGAGCAGGATGCCGCCCGCCACCCGGAACGCGCTCAGGCTGATACCCAGGTGATCCAGCAGTGCCCGCCCGAACAGCCCGAAGCAGAGGATGATCACGCCCGCCACCAGCGACGCCCGCAGCGCCATGCGCCGCCGCTCGAAACTGGGCCGGTTGCCCGCCAGGCCGATAAAGATCGGCGCCAGCCCAATCGGGTCCATCACCACCAGCATGGTCAAAAAGGTCTGAAGGCTGATGCTGGACAGTTCCGCCGCGTTCACCCGTCCAGCCTACCCGCTCCGGCCAGCGGGATTCCGGCAGGGTCAGGGACGGACATTCACGTCCAGGGTCCCGTCCGCCTCGAAGGTCCGGTCGCCCCGGCGCAGCACGCCCCGCACGCCCACCGTGTAGGTGTTCGGGGGGGTGCCGGGGGCCACCGCCACGTGGAGCGGCACCGTCTCACCCGCCGGAGCCTGGCGGCGCGGCAGGGTCAGGGTGATGCCGGGCGTACTGCTCGCGGTGCTCAGCACGAAGGTCCCGGGGTGCGACTGCGGCGTGTACCCGCCCACCCGCACCGTGAGGTCGAGCCCCTCGCCCGCCCGCACGCTCACCTCGTTGACCGAGTTGCCGCCCGCCGGGGCGATGACCACGTACCCCCCCGCGCATCCGGTCGCCCGCAGCACGCCGATGTCCCGCACCCCCACCGCCAGCGCCGGAAGGAAGGACGCCACCACCAGCCCCAGCCCCAGCGCCGCCCGCCGGGGGTAGCCCCAGTTCGTCGCCGTGAAGGCCAGCCCCCCCGGCCCCAGCAGCAGCGGCACCAGCAGGGCCAGCAGCGTCCGCCCCCGGCACGGGTCACCCAGCAGGGCCAGCCCCGCCGTCCGCACCAGCACAAACAGCAGCGCCCCCGCCCCCCACCCCAGCAGGAAGGGCACCAGCAGGGACGGACGGGCAGCGGCGGGCGCGGGAACGGTCATGGGTGCAGGCTAGCGCGGCGGCCACAGGACAAACCGGGAGCCGGGAGAATCGGCCCACCTGATACCGACTTGCTCTGATTCCAGAACATCCGGGCAAACCACCGGATGTTCTTCCATCGCTGCAAGCCGGTATTTTCTTCTTCTCGCTTCGCTCGGGTTCGTCTTCGACTCACCTCAAGTTCGTATGAGGCGTGCGCGGTTCAGCTTACCGGTTCCGGCCGCGCCGCGCAGTCCGGGCAGAGGCCCATGAATTCCAGGCGCACCTCCGTGACCTGGAACCCCGCCGGGAGGGCCGCTGCCGGAACGGTCGGCACCGCGCCCGCGTCCACGTCGAAAATCGCGCCGCAGCCCCGGCAGACCGCGTGGTGATGGTCCTCGCCCGCGCGCTTGTAGTCGTAGCGGGTGGCCTGTCCGGCCCGCTCGATGGTCACCACCACGCCGTCGCGCACCAGGGCGTCCAGCGTCCGGTACACCGTCCCCAGGCTCACGTTGGGCAGGGTCGCCCGCACCTGGCCATGAATCCACGCGGCGTCCGGATGCTCCCGCGACGCGCGCAACACCTCGATCACGGCGTGCCTTTGCCGGGTTTGCCGCACCATCGTCATGGGGCGAGGATAGCAGACGGGCGGCTGGGGGCCGGAGGTCGGGGATCACGGTTGAGCTGGGAAATGGGAAGGGCTCAGTGGGAGTTTTGGCCTGGGGCGGATGCTTCTGCTGCACTTTTCCTCCTTCCTCCTGACCCCTTCCCGCTCATGGCCGCACGGTGCCTCCTTGCCTTCGTTCAGCAAATCCATTAGAACACTGAACGTGCCCGCCCGCCTGCTGCCCCTGCTGACCGAACAGCCCCAGACCGGGGACGCGCTCGGCACTCGCCTGGGCGTGGGCCGCGTGACGGTGAACACGTGGGCGCGGCGCCTCGCGGAAGACGGTGTGCCGGTCGTGGTCACGCGGGGCGGGTACGCGCTGGCGCCCGGCACACCCGCGCCGCAACTCGTGCCGGTCGCGGGCACCTTCGGGCAGGCCATGCGGTATTCCGGCACGGTGGGCAGCACCCAGGACGAGGCGCGGGCCTGGGCCGACGACGCCACCGACCCTGCCCCGCACGGCGCGGTGGTCGTCGCGGAACGGCAGACCGCCGGGCGTGGGCGGCGTGGGCGAGCCTGGGACACCACCCACGGCACCCTGGTCTTCAGCGTGCTGCTGGCTGGCCCCCTGGCCCTGCCCGACCTCGTGCGGATGCCGCTGGCGGCGGGAGTGGCCCTGCAAGCCGCCTGTGAGGTCGGCGGGCTGAAATGGCCCAACGACCTGCTCGCCCCCGACGGGCGCAAGCTCGCGGGCATCCTCCTCGAAGCGGACCTGCGCGGCGAGGAGGCGCGGCGGGCGGTCCTCGGCATCGGTGTGAACGTCAGCGCCGCGCCGGAGGGGGCCGCCCATCTCTCCGAATTCCGGCCCGGCCTCACCCGTGCGGGCCTCCTCGCCCAGATTCTGGCCGAACTGGAACGCTGGCTCGCCGCGCCGCCCGAAGCCGTGCTGGAGGAATGGCGGGCCGCCAACATCACGCTGGGCCGCGAAGTCCGTGTGGTCACCCCGCGCGGCATTCTGACCGGAACGGCCCTCGACCTCGACGCGCAGGGCAGTCTCCTCATCCGCACGCCCGGAGGCACCACCGTCACCGCCCACGCGGGCGACGTTCAGCTCGTCGGCACCCTCGCCCCTTCACCCCGTCCACAGGAGGACACCCCATGACGCAAGCCACCCACCCCACCCTCGCCCGCACGCTCGCGCCCACGCCCAGCCTCGCCCGTGACCTGCTGCTGATCCTCGGCGGCGCGGCCCTGGTCGCCCTGGTTGCGCAGGTCGAACTGCCGCTCAAGCCGGTGCCCGTCACCCTCCAGACGCTCGCCGTGCTGCTGGTCGGCGCGGCCCTGGGCTGGAAGCGTGGTGCGGCCAGCCTGACCACCTACCTCCTCGCGGGCGCGGCGGGCCTCCCGGTCTTCGCGGGCGGCAGCGCGGGCCTCGTCAAGTTCGCGGGGCCGACGGGCGGTTACCTCCTCAGCTATGTCTTCGCCGCCGCCCTCGTCGGCTGGCTGGTGCAGCGGTATGCGCTGGACCGGAGGCCCCTGGGCGCCGCCCTCGCCATGCTGGTCGCCAGCGTGGTCATCTACACCTTCGGCCTCACTTGGCTGAGCGCCGTCACCGGCCTGAAGGGGCAGGCGCTCCTGAACGCGGGCCTGACGCCCTTCCTGGCCGGGGACAGCCTGAAGATCGGGCTGGCGGCGCTGCTGCTGCCGGGGGCCTGGGCGTTGGCGCGGAGGCGTTAACGGAGTAGAAGGAACGCCCCCACCTTCACTCGGGTGGGGGCTTCTTCTTCGGGTGGGTTGTCGATGCGTCCCGTGCGGAGGCCCCACCCGAAGCGTAAGCCCAATGTGCGCCTCTGGCAGGCGCGGGAGCATCCGCCGAAAGGTGGAGGCAGGGGGTAGGGGAAATGGCGAGGGTCAGAGGGTAACAACGGTCAATGCGGGGAAGTCGCCAAAGTCGTTGGGGTTGAGGGTGAACAGGCGGTCCGCCCGGTGCAGGGCATGGGCACCGATCAGAAAGTCGGGCAGGACGGGGCGGATGCCGCGTTCGCCGCCTGCACGTTTGCGCGCATGGTGGTCAGCGTTCGCCCGGCCCGCCTCAGCCCAGATGGCAGGATTCATCTCAGGGTCGAGCGTGACGCCGGTGGCCTGGAGAAACGAGTCGATGAGAGTGCGGGGCGTGTTGGGCCGGGCGTGGAGTTCGGCGTAGACCACACCGCAGATCACAAGCGGGCCTTGCGCGTGAAGACTGGCGAGGCGCCGGGCGACAGCTTGAGCCTTGGGTGTGGCGTCCAGCAGTTCGCTGATGATGTTGGTGTCCAGGGCGGTCTTCAAGAACCGCTCCCGATCTCAGCGCCCGCCGCCTCTTTGTCCGGTGTCTCTTCCAGAGCAATAACGCGCGCACCGGGGCCACTTCGCAGGATGCGGAGTTCCTCGTCGCTCATTCCCTCATGGCGTGTCTCACGGATGAAGTCCTCGGTGGTCTGTCCAGCGGGGAGTGGGGCCGCACCTACCCAGGCCAGGAACGGATTGTCCCCGTCCCTTTTGGGGCGGACGTGAACCCCCTGGTCGTCCATCACGAATTCGACCTCATCTCCCTGTCCGACGCCCAGCCGCTCCCGCACCTCACGCGGCAGAACAACCTGCCCCTTGCTGCTGATGGTGGCCGCCTTAGTCCGCATGTTCTCCCCTTTCGTCTTACATTCTAGCAGTAAAGGTAAGACATAAAGCAACAAAAACCGCCCCTACCTCTACCCAGGCAGGGGCGCACTGTCTTTTCCTAACGCCTAATCCCTAACCCCTCACTCCGCCAGCGCGGGGGTTTCGGGCGCAGCGGCGATGGGATCGCGGCCTTCCTTGATGCTCGCCAGCACGCGGTCGCGGATTTCCTGCTCCATCTCGGGGCGCTCGGCGATGTAGGCGATGGCTTTTTCCTTGCCCTGGCCGATGCGCTCGTCGCCGTAGGAGTAGAAGCTCCCGGCCTTCTTGATGATGTCCATGTCGGAGGCGAGCGTCACCAGATCGCTGAGCTGGTCGAAGCCCTTGCCGTACATCAGCGTCAGTTCGACTTCCTTGAAGGGCGGCGCGACCTTGTTCTTGACGGTCTTGACCTTCACGGTATTGCCCACCGCGTCGTTGCCCAGCTTGACCGGCTGGCCAATCTTGCGGACATCGAGGCGCACCGAGGCGTAGAACTTCAGCGCGCGGCCCCCGGTGGTCGTCTCCGGGTTGCCGTACATCACGCCGATCTTCTCGCGCACCTGGTTGATGAAGATGGCGGCGGTGCCGGTCTTGGAGAGGATGGCGGTCAGCTTGCGCAGGGCCTGCGACATCAGGCGGGCCTGCAGGCCGGGGAGGCTGTCACCCATCTCGCCCTCGATCTCGGCGCGGGGGGTCAGGGCGGCGACGGAGTCCACGACGACCACGTCAATCGCGCCGGAGCGCACCAGCAGCTCCATGATCTCCAGCGCCTGCTCGCCGTTGTCTGGCTGGGAGACGAGGAGTTCGTCGGTGTTGACGCCGAGGCTGCGGGCGTACACGGGGTCGAGGGCGTGTTCGGCGTCGATAAAGGCGCAGGTGCCGCCCGCCTTCTGGGCCTGCGCGATGATGCTTAGCGCCAGCGTGGTCTTGCCGCCCGACTCGGGGCCGTAAATCTCCGTGACGCGCCCACGCGGGATACCGCCCACGCCCAGCGCGAGGTCGAGGCTGAGGCTGCCGGTGCTGACGCTTTGCACGTCGAGCTTGCTCTCGGCGCCCAGGCGCATGATCGAGCCTTTGCCGAACGCCTTCTCGATCTGCGTCATGGCCGTCTCGATGGCCTTGAGGCGTTCCTTGCTGTCGCCGGGCGTGCCGAAGTCCTTGGGGTTGTCCTTGCTCATGGCGTCTCCTCTGGGGGATGAATGGTGAGTGGAGGGGTGTTTTCGCTGGTCGCTGGAAGCTGGCCGCTGGCCGCTCCCCTGAAGCGGAAGGTGCTCACGGTGTCGTAGATCGGGCCGGTCTTACGGAGGATGCTGCGGATCAGGGCCGCGTGGCCCGCCTGCCAGCCGAGGTCGAAGGTGAGGGGGGGGATACGGGGAGCCGGGCCTTTTTTGCGCGCGAGGGTGACGTGGGCCTTGAAGGGGAGGTCGTCGGTCTTGAGGCCCAGGGCGTGAACGCCGTCGCGCAGGCCGGTTGCCAGGTCGGTCAGTCCTTCCGCCTCCACCTTCACGAACCAGACGCGCGGGCTGCCCTCGTTGGGGAAGTAGCCGGTACCGCGCAACTGGATTTGCATGGGCGGGAGGTCTTTGGTCAGTGCGGCGCCCAGCCGCTTGAGGTCGTCCACCTTCTCTGGCGGCACGGCGGGCAGGTAGGCGAGGGTGATGTGGAACTGGTCCGCGCGGACGGGGCGCCAGTTGCCGCGCAGTTGCCGCTGCGCTTCCGCGAGAGGGGCGGCCGCGTCACCGGGCACCTTGAGGGCGTAGAAGAGGCGGAGGGTCCGGTCCTGGGCCGTGGGGGAGGGCTGGGCTTCCGGCGCTTCGGCCCGGGGGACAGGCTTCATGGGAGGCCGGGGTGCTTTCCTGATCTTGGTCATGCGCCACCCGCTTCTTCACCGGGCTGGGGGAGGCGCAGGGTGCGGTAGGCCAGGGCGAGGGCGGCCACGGCTGCGCGCTCGCGGACCTGCGCGGGGTCGCCCGGCCAGTTCACGTGCCCCACGTTCTCCAGGTCCTCGGCACTGAGGGCGACGAACGCCTGCCCGGCCTGCTCGCCTTCCGTGGTGGTCACGACGGCGAGGCCCACGTCAGCGCCGAGGTGTTCACGTGCCCCCGCCGCGAGTTCGCGCGCCGCTGCCTCGCTGACCACGCCGACGCTGCCCAGCGTGACGGGTGTCAGACCCAGCGTGATCAGCCGCGCGTGGTCTACCGTCACGGCGGCATCCAGAAAGCCCGGCTCGTCGGCCAGCAGCAGGCACAACGCGCCGCCGCTCCCGGCCTCGATCACGCCCAGGGTGCGGCCGTCCAGCTCACGGGTGACGGCCCCTGCCAGCGTGCCCTCGTCCTCGCCCCAGGTCCAGCGGCCCAGTTTGTTCCGGACAGTATCCAGCACGGGCGCCGCGAGGACTTGCGCTTCCCCGGCAGTGGGGGCGCTGGCCGCCACCCGCACGTCTACCCCCGTCCGCCGCGCGTAGGTCGCGACGCTGGGATTGGCCCCCTTGGTCAGGTCGCCCAGCAGTTCCGCGATGTTGCTCTCCCCGATGCCCTGGGTGTGGATGGTGACGGCGTAGAGGGCCTGGTCGGGCAGCGGCAGGCGGGGAAGCACCTGCTCGCGCCACATCTTCTGCATCTCGCGCGGCGGGCCGGGGAGGGCGACAATGTATTTGCCGCCAGTCTGTACGAACCAGCCGGGCGCGGTGCCGACGGGATTGGGCAGGGCCTCGGCGCTGGGAATCCGCCACGCCTGCTTGCGGTTTACCTGTGGCATGGTCCGGCCCCGCGCGCTGTACAACCCTTCCAGCCAGGCGAGGAGTTCCGGGTCTTCTTCCGGCGTCTCGTTCAGCACGGCCGCAATCGCCTCGCGCGTGAGGTCGTCGTCAGTGGGGCCGAGGCCGCCGCCCACGATCACGAGGTCGGCGCGGGCGAGGGCCTGCGCGATCCCCTCCGCCACCCGGTTCAGGTTGTCGCCCAGCACGACCTTGCGGTGCAGCGTGACGCCGCGCGCCGCAAGCTCCCGCGCGAGAAAGGCCGCGTTGCTGTCGACGATCTCGCCGAGCAGCAGCTCCGTTCCCACGCTGATAATTTCTGCTAGCAGCATAACAACCTCGCCTGAGTATAGGAGATAACGAAACGGGAATCCAGTGGCGACATTCCTGAAGTGTACGGGTGGTGGCGGGGGAGAGGGGGCAGACTTTCAGGCTCAGGGGAACCTCCGGGGACGGCACACCGTACTTCAGAGCATGTTCGCCTGGCTTCCCCGGGGTGACCGCCTCGCGGCGCTCTCTGTGCTGGAGGAACGCGCAGCCCGCCTGGCCCCGGAGTTCCTGCCCGTTCTGCGCGCGGCGCGGGCCGCACCCCTCACGGAGCCGGAGTTGCGGCGGCTGGAGCAGCGGCTGGCATGGCGGATTTTGCGGCGCTGGCTGAATCGCTCCCGCTGACCCCGCTTCTCTGACGGCGAAATACCCCGAACCCGATCTGTCTCACCCCGCACCCGAGGCGGCCCCGGTAGACTGAGCGGGTGAAGGGGCTCATGGTCAGTGGTCAGTGGTTCGTGGTCAGTGGATTGGATGTCTGTCTTTCTCCACTCCCCACTTCCCACTCACCGCTCACTGCACCGAAGGTGCGCCCATGAGCGCCCTCTACCAACGCGCCCGACCGATCAACTGGGATCAGGTGGTGGGCCAGGAACACGTCAAGGACGTGCTGCGCGCGGCGCTGGAGCAGGGGCGGGTGGGGCACGCCTACCTCTTCAGTGGGCCGCGCGGCGTGGGCAAGACCACCACGGCCCGCCTGATTGCCATGACGGCCAACTGCACCGGGCCGCTGCCGAAGCCCTGCGGCGAGTGCGAGAGCTGTCTCGCGGTGCGGGCCGGGTCGCACCCCGACGTGCTGGAAATCGACGCGGCCAGCAACAACTCGGTGGACGACGTGCGCGACCTGCGCGAGAAAGTCGGCCTCGCGGCGATGCGCGGCGGCAAGAAGATCTACATTCTCGACGAGGCGCACATGATGAGCCGCGCGGCCTTCAACGCGCTGCTCAAGACGCTGGAGGAACCGCCCGGCCACGTGATCTTTATCCTGGCGACCACCGAGCCGGAAAAGATCATCCCGACGATCCTCAGCCGTTGCCAGCACTACCGCTTCCGCCGCCTGACGCCCGAGGAGATCGCCGGAAAACTGGCGGGCCTGACCCGGCGCGAGGGCGTGATGGCCGAGCTGGAGGCCCTGCACCTGATCGGGCGCCTGGCCGACGGCGCGATGCGCGACGGCGAGAGCCTGCTAGAGCGGATGCTGGCGGCGGGCACGGCGGTGACGCGCGCCGGGGTGGAGGAGGCGCTGGGCCTGCCACCGGGGGAGCGCGTGCGCGGGATTGCCGGGGCACTGGTGCTGGGGGACGCGGGCGCGGCCATCACCGGAGCCGCCGAGCTGTACCGCGAGGGCTTCGCGGCCCGCACGGTCGTGGAGGGCCTGGTGGCGGCCTTCGCCTCGGCCCTGCACGCCGAACTGGGCCTGGAGGGCGAGGCCCTGGAGGGCGCGGACGTGCCCCGCCTGCTGAAGCTCCAGGCCGCGCTGGACGAGCAGGAGGCCCGCTTTGCCCGCTCGGCGGACCAGCTCAGTCTGGAACTGGCGCTGACGCACGCGCTCCTGGCCGCCGAGGCGGGTGGGGGAGGGGGAACGGTCAGTGTGGCGGCCCCCGCCAGCGTCCCCACCGACGTGACGCAGCGCCTGAATCGGCTGGAAAAGGAACTGGCGAGTCTGCGCGCGAGTGGGCGGGGGACGGCGGCCCCGGCGAATGAGGTGCCTGCCTTCGAGCCGGGTGGACGCCGGGCGGCTCCTGTCAGTGAGGCTCCGGCCCGCGCCGCGTCCGCTCCGCCGCCTGCGGCCGCGCCCGCTCCGGTGCAGGGCAACTGGGCCGACGTGACCCGGCAGGCCAGCATGCAACTGCGCGCCTTCCTCAAGCCTGCCCGGATGCACGCCGAACCCGGTTACGTCAGCCTCACCTACGACGAGAAGAGCAGCTTTCACGCCAAGCAGATCGCCGGAAAGTTCGACGAGGTCGCCGCGCTGGTCCTGAAGGTCTTCGGCCCGGTCACCTTCGAGCTGATCGCGCCGGAGGGAAACCGGCGGGTGAATCTCGGAGGGCGCGGCCCCGACGGCGGTGGGGGAGGCGGGATTCCTGCGCCCTCCGCACCGTCCGGCCCCGCGCCCACCCCGGCCCGCAATGAGCCACCGGGAGCTACCGTCCCCGAGGGTTCCGCCCCCCAGCCTGCTGCCCGGCCCCGCGCCTCACGCGGCCCGGCGTTTGCCCCCCTGCAAGGGCCGACCGCTCCCCAGGCCCAGCGGAACCCGGCTGGGGCGGCCACCGCCACCCTCGACGCGCCCGCCCCCCTGCGCCCCGCGCCGCCCCCCAGCCCGGACGACGTGGCCCCCGCGCCGCTGCCTGACGCCGCAGCCGCCCCCTGGGAGGAAGAACACGCCGCCGATCCGCCCCCGGCCCCCGCCGACGCGCAGGCCGGGGACCGCGTGCCTCCGCCCGGCACGGCCCGCGAGCTGTACATCGTGGAGGCGATCACCGAGGAACCCGACTGGGGGGACATCGGCGGCGCGGTGGAGGGGCCGCCGCCCAGCCTGGAGGACGCGCCCTTCGCAGGCGCGGTGCCTGCCCGCCCGGTCCCGGCCTCCCGGCCCGAACCCCGCCCCACCGCCCAGGCCGCCGCCCCCGCCCGCCCCGGCGACATCCGCGCGCACCCGATGTACGAGGAGATCAAGGGCCGCTTCTCCGGCCGCGTGCGCGAGATCGGCAAGAACCGCAATCCCCAGCCCGCCGCCACCGGAGCCGACGAGGGCGAGGAAGAAGGGGCGTAGAGCGCCCACCCGGCGGCCCCCCAGCCCCACCCCCAGGGAATGAAGCCGGTCCCTTCACGTTTCTCCCGACCCCCTGCGCTACCCTGCGCCCACACTGTGAAGACCTCTCCCTTCCTCGCCGCGCTGCTGGTCCTGACGCTCGCTCCTCTGGCGGCGGCGCAGGCCCCGGTGGCCGCTCCGGCGGTCCCGGATGCCTCGCCGCTCCCCCCGGCGGTTCCAGCCACCCCGGCCGCCCTGGCCCCGGTGACCCCGGCCGTTCTGGCCCCGGCACCCACCCCCGCGCCGATCAGCAGCGTGCGGGGGTTGTGGGTGGACGCCTTCGGGCCGGGCCTGAAGACGCGGGCGCAGGTGAGCCAGACCGTCGAGGATGCCGCCCGGCTGGGCGTGAACGCGCTGTTCGTGCAGGCGATCCGCCGCGCCGATTGCCTGTGCCGCCGCTCTGCGCTGCCCGTCGTGACCGACGCCGATCTGGAAAAGGGCTTCGATCCGCTGGCCGAGATCACCCGCCTGGCCCACGCGCGGGGCATGCGCGTGATCGCCTGGGCGAGCGTGACGGGCGTGGCCAACAGCCAGGTGCCGAACAGCAATCCCGCGCACGTGTTCCGGCAACACGGGCCGGACGCGGGGGCGGCGTCGTGGCTGGCGCGGCGTCCGGACGGTTCCTGGCGGGAAGGCTCGGACGGCTGGCTGGACCCGGCGATTCCCGAAGCGGCGGACTATATCGTGGCGGGCGTGGTCAGCCTGGTGCAGAACTACCCGGTGGATGGGGTCCAGCTCGACCGCATCCGTTACCCGGACGGCGGGGCCTGGGGGTACGATCCCAAGACGCTGGCCCGCTACCGCGCGGAAACCGGCACGCGCGGCACCCCGGCCCCGACCGACGTGCGCTGGCAGAACTGGAAACGCGAGCAGGTCACGGCCCTGGTCCGCCGCATCGCCCTGGAGGTCAAGGCCGTGCGGCCCACTGCCTGGATGAGCGCGGCGACCATCACCTACGGCCCGCCGCCCGCGCCCGGTGACCTGGCCGCCTTTCACAAGACCCGCACCTATGCCGACGTGTTGCAAGACTGGCCCACCTGGATGCGGGACGGCTTGCTGGACTTGAATGTCCTGATGAACTACAAGCGCGACGCGGTGGGCGACCAGGGCGCCTGGCTGGACGGCTGGAACGCCTTTGCCGCCAGCGTGCGCGCGGGGGCGGAGGTCGCGGGCGGCACCGCGCTGTATCTCAATCCCCCCGCCGTGACCGCGTCCCAGGCGACCCGCACGGTGCAGTCGGGCCTGGGCTGGGTGGGGTACTCGTACCGCACGCCCACCCTGGACGTGTACGGCACCCGCCAGACCACCCCGCAGGGCCTGACCGCCATCCGCGCCGCGCTGACCGTCCCCGGCGGCGCCCTCGCCACGCCCGTTCCCTGGACCAGCCAGCCCCGCACCTTGCGCGGCCTGATCGGGCGCGTCGTCGGGACGCCCACGCCCGGGGGCCGCCTGGTGGAGGCCCTGCGCGACGGGCAGGTCGTGGCCCGCACCACCACCGACGGCAGCGGCCACTACGGCTTCCTGACCCTCCCCCCCGGTCCCGTCGAGGTGCGGGTCAGCGGCCAGCGATGGGCTGAACCTGTCCCCCAGACCGGCGTGATCCGCTATCCCGACCTGCTGGTCCGCGACGTGCAACCGGCGGCGAGCGGAAAGCCGTAGGGCATCAGGGGGAAAGAGGAGGGTCTAACCTCCCACTCGCTACACTCACTCCCATGACTTCCACCGACTCCTACGGCATTCCCCCCTATGAATTCCGGCAGACGCTCGGGCGCTTTGCGAGCGGCGTGACGATCATCACCGCGACGGATGGAGAGGCGCGGCGGGGCATGACCGCCAATGCCTTCGTGTCGGTCAGCCTGACGCCGCCGCTGATCCTGGTGAGTGTGGACAACCGCGCCCACATGCATGGCCTGCTCTCGGGGGACGGGGTCACGCGCTTTGGCGTGAGCGTCCTGAGCAGCACGCAGCGCCACCTGAGTGACCACTTCGCCGGTCGCCCCGGCCCCGAGGACGCCGTGCCCTGGTTCGACCACGAGGGCCTGCCCCTGATCGGCGGCGGCGTCGCGCAACTGGTGTGCCGCAAGGAGCAGGTTATTCCCGCCGGGGACCATACCCTCTACCTGGGCTTCGTCGAATACGCCCGCTACACGGACGACGACCCCCTGCTGTACTTCCGGGGGCAGTATCACGAGCTGGGATAGGTGTGCCGTTCGCCTCTCCCGCTGACCAAGCATCCCAAACCGCGTACCATCCCTCCCGTGCCCCCCTTCCTCCTGCAACTGCTGATCGCGCTCGCGCTGGCGGGCCTCACGTTTCTGGTGTCGTATCCGCTGGCGCTGGGGGACGGGCGCCGTGTGGACGTGCTGGACGCCTTCTTGCTGGTGTTCGCGCTGGTGAACCTGCGCCTGGGCTGGTCGGCGGCGAACGGCGCCAGCGGGGGCCGCGCGCCCGCCTGGTTCGTGGTGCTGGGGCTGGGGACGGCGGCGCTGATCACCTACGCGATGATTCACGCGCTGACGCCCCGCTGAGGGGGCAGGCCCACGGTGCGCCGCCTCGCGCGCGCTTATGCTGCCCCCATGACCGGCCCCGCTTCCGCCCCCAAGCTGGATGAACGCATTCCCGTCGTGGTGATCGGCGGTTTTCTGGGGGCGGGCAAGACCACGCTGGTCAACCACCTGATCCGCTCGCTGCCGCGGCGCCTGGGCGTGATCGTGAACGAGTTCGGGCAGACCGGCGTGGACGGCGGCCTGATCGAGCGCCTTCAGGAGGACGTGACCGAACTCACGGCGGGCTGCCTGTGCTGCACGGGCCGGGACGACCTGCTGCGCGCGCTGGTCACCATCGCCTTACGGGAGCACAAGCCCGACGCCGTGCTGGTCGAACTCAGCGGTGTGGCCGACCCCACCCCGGTCCTGACCACGCTGCTCGACCGCTCGGTGCGTGCCGCCTTCCGCCTGACCACGCTGGTCGCGGTGGTGGATGCCCGGCACGTCCTCCAGACCCTGCAAGACCATCCCGAGGCCGCGCGGCAACTCGCCTACGCGAACGTCGTCGTGCTGAACAAGACCGATCTGGCCGACCCGGCCCGTCTGGACCACGCCGAGGATGTGCTGCGCGGGATGAACCCCCTGGCGCGGATCGTGCGGGTGGAGCGCGGGCAGGTGGACGCGGCGGCCCTCCTCGCCCGCGACGACTTCGACCCTCGGGTGCTGGAGGACGCGCAACCCGTGCGGCACACACCCGGCCTGAAGACCTTCACCCTGCGCGCCGACCGGCCCCTCGACCCGTACCGCTGGCAACGTTTCATGACCGACTTCATCCTCACGCGCCCCGCCGAGGTGCTGCGGGTGAAGGGGTTCCTGAGCCTGTACGGCTACCCGCAGCGCGTCCTGTTCCAGGCCGTGCGCGACCTCTTCACCGCCGATGCCTGGGACGAGGCCGACGGCAGGGCCGAACTGGTGTTTATCGGGCGCGGGTTGGAGAGGGCGGAATACGCGGCGGCGTTCGAGGCGTGTGTGACGGAGGCGGCCCCCGCCTGAGCGCCTGCCGTATCCTCCCCCCATGACCCCTCCTGAACCGGCATTGCATCCCGATCTCTTCCTGCCCACCCCCGAAGACCTGGAATTCCTGACGCCGGAAGAACTCGCCGCCCGCCTGCACGGCCTTCAGGGCACGCTGGGCGAGCGCCTGGGCATCCAGCTTCTCACCGCGACCCGTGAGCGCGTGAGCGCCCGGATGCCGGTCGAGGGCAACCGCCAGCCCGCCGGACGCCTGCATGGCGGCGCCAGTCTGGCCCTGGCCGAGGAACTCGCCAGCATAGGCACCTGGCTGAATCTGGACGTGCGGCGGCAGGTGGGCGTCGGCGTGGATGTCAGCGGCACGCACGTGCGCGGCGTGACGGGCGGCTTCGTCACCGCCGAAGCGGTTCTGGCCTACCGGGGTCGCAGCGTGATGGTGTGGACGGTCGAGATTCGCGACGAGCGGGGCCGGACGACGACGCTCGCGCGCTGTACCTGCAACGTGCTGACGCACGCCCAGGGCTGAGGGCAGAAGGCAGAGGAGGGCGGCTTCAGCCCTCGGCCCCCAGGTACGGCCCGGCCGCCTCGAAGCCGTCGAGTGCCCCCGGTGCGAGGGTCCAGTCGCCTTCCCCGCGCTGGGCCTGCCCGGTCTGAGCCATGCGGTTGAGTTCGGCCTCGACGCGCTGGCCCACGCGGCGCAGCGGCATTCCGGCGGCGTCCTCCACGCCGCGCCAGGTCAGGAAGGCGCGGTGAAAGTCGGGCAGCGCGTCGAGGCCCACGCGGGTTTCCAGTTCTCGCCACGACAGGGGGGGGGTCATGCCCTCCGTTCTATCCTCCCGCTGCCCCACGTACAATAGCCCCCATGACTGGCCCCTCCTCTCCGGACCTGCCCCCGGACCTCGCCCGGCAACTGGAGGCGCTGGGCGGGCAACTGGTGTGGCGCGTCGGCAAGGACGAACTGAGTGACGACGTGATCGTGCGGCTGGGGTATGCGTCGGCCACGCCCCGCTTCGCGCACCTGCCCCGGCTCCGCAGCGCCTCGGACGCCGAGTTGCAGGCGGCCCTGGCCGAGAACCGTGTGGTGATCGAGTGGGTGGACTGATCCCGGCGTGCTGATCGAGGCGCAGCAATCCTTTACCCTGGCGCACCCCGGCGGAAGGGCCGCCGCCCTCGCGTTCGTCCGTGACGCGGGCAAGGCGCTGGCGCGGGTGCGCTTCCTGCGCGGCCTGAGCGGCGACACGCGCGGGGTCAGCGGGGAACTGATCGTGCCCGTCCCCGTGCTGGGGGAGGTGGACCTGCCCTTCCACAGCCTCCTGACGTTGACGCCGGACGGCGCGACCCTCACGCCGCAGCCCGTGGACGGTGAGCGGGCCTGGGTGGAGGTCGCCGGGCAGGCCGAGGCGGACGGCGCCGGGACGGTCACCTTTCTCTTTCACTTCCGCGCCCACCTGTACACTCCCCAGGCCGAGGGCTGGGGCGGCGCGGCCTTCGAGAAGATGGTGCGCGCGGCGGCGGCGCGCACGCTGGAGCGGGTGGCGGCGGAACTGCCTGCGGGGATTGCGGCGGCGATGGAGGCGGATGCGGAGAGGGCCGGGCCGTAGGGCCGCCTTCAACCCCGTGTTACCCTTCCCCATGCCCGCCCTGCTCGACCTTTCTCCCGACCATCCGCACGTCATTGACCTGATGAACGCCCAGCAGCGCGAGTTGCGGGCCCTCTACCAGGACACCGACGAGCGCACCGAACCCTTCGACCCGGCGGTCCTCTCCGGCGGGGGCGGCGCCCTGCTGGCGGTGGAGGAAGGCGGGGCGCTGCTGGCCTGTGGCGCCCTGAAACGGATCGGGCCGGACACGGCGGAGGTCAAACGCATGTATACCCTGCCGGAAGCGCGGGGCCGGGGCCTGGGACGCCAGATCCTGACCGGCCTGATCGAGCGGGGGCGGGCGCTGGGGTTCCGGCGGCTGGTGCTGGAAACGGGAGAATTGCAGGCGGAAGCGATCCATCTGTACGAGTCGGCGGGGTTCCGGCGCATCCCGAACTACGGGTACTACGTGGGCGTGGAGGGCAGCCTGTGCTACGAGTTGCCCCTGGAGTCGCCGGGCCGGGCCGCCCGGTGATCCCGCATCGTCACCCTTTGTCCTTTCGCCGGGCCGGGCCGATGGAGTACGCTGCCCCGGTACCGCCCTCACGGGAAGGCGGGCCGTGCGGGGACCGCAGCGACATCCCTCTCCAGGTGGTTCTGTGAGACGCCCCCCCGCGCGTAGAGGAGCGAACATGCGGAAGTTTTACACGTCGGAGTCGGTATCGGAAGGCCACCCGGACAAGCTGGCGGATTTCATCTCGGACTCGCTGCTCGACGAGTTTCTGCGGCAGGAGCCGGGCAGCCGCGTGGCGGTCGAGACGTTGCTGACCACCGGCATGGCGG
The DNA here is from genome assembly GCF_004758605.1 of Deinococcus metallilatus. Lineage (NCBI taxonomy): Bacteria > Thermotogati > Deinococcota > Deinococci > Deinococcales > Deinococcaceae > Deinococcus > Deinococcus metallilatus. The sequence goes on along the minus strand of NZ_CP038512.1, from coordinate 2,674,262 downwards.
TCGTGGCGGGCGAGGTGACGGCGCATAACGCGCGGGTGGACGTGCAGAAGACGGTGCGCGACGCCGTGATGAAGGTGGGCTATACCCGCGCCAACTACGGCTTTGACGCCGAGTACAGCGCGGTGCTGGTGTCCATTCACGAGCAGAGTCCGGAGATCGCGGGCGGCGTGAACTTCTCCGAGGAATGGCGCGAGATGTCGGAAGAGGAGCGCACGCGGCCCGAGAACGCCTTCAGCCGCATCGGGGCGGGCGACCAGGGCCTGATGTTCGGCTACGCGACCGACGAGACGCCGGAACTGATGCCCCTGCCCATCTCGCTGGCGCACGGGCTCACGCGCCGCCTGGCCGAACTCCGCAAGAACGGCACGCTCCCCTACCTGCGCCCCGACGCCAAGGCTCAGGTCACAGTTGTCCGTGACGGCGAGCCGCACGAGGCCACCCAGACGTTCGTGGACACGGTCGTGATCAGCACCCAGCACGGCGACGACGTGAGCCAGCAGCAGATTCGCGCGGACATGCTCGAACACGTGATCCCCGCCGTGATCCCGGCGGAGCTGCTGACCCCCGACACCAAATACTTCATCAACCCCAGCGGCAAATTCGTGATTGGTGGCCCCCACGGCGACACCGGCCTGACCGGGCGCAAGATCATCGTGGATACCTACGGCGGGGCCGTTCCGCACGGCGGCGGCGCGTTCAGCGGCAAGGACCCGACCAAGGTGGACCGCTCGGCCGCCTACTACGCCCGCTACATCGCCAAGAACATCGTCGCGGCGGGCCTGGCACGGCGGGCACTGGTGGAGGTCGCCTACGCCATCGGGCGGGCGCACCCCGTTAGCCTGCGCGTGGACACCTACGGCACCGGCACCGTCAGCGACGAGAAACTGGCCGAACTGGTGCGCGACCACTTCGACGCGCGGCCCCAGGCGATCATCGCCCAGCTTGACCTCCGGCGCCCCATCTACGCGCAGACCGCCGCGTACGGACACTTCGGCCGCCCCGAATTCCCCTGGGAACAGACCGACAAGGTGGGGGCACTGCGTGTGGCCGCCGAGGGCTTGAAACAGGAAGTCTGAGATCAGGAAGAGGCCGGGGCCGTGTTGCCCCGGCCTCTTCCTCTTCAGGGCAGCCGCGGCACCTCCACGCTGCCGACCTTGCCCGCCGCGTCAAAGGTCACGCTGGCGGGAAAGGGAATGTTGCGGTATTCCCAGACGGACTTTTTCAGCAGCTCGTCCCGCGTGCCGAAGGTGGCGCTGGGAAAGCCGAACAGCCAGGCATACTGCCAGCGCGTCAGCCCACGGGGGTCGGCGGGGGGTTCCGCCGGGACAGCCGCACTCGGCGGGGTCAGGCTGAAGACCCGTTCCACGGCCCAGGTGTCGGGCAGGAAGGCGGGGAAGCTCACGCCGCACGCCGCTGTGTCCGTCATGCCCGCCCCGTTCAGGAGCTGTTCGTGCAATTGCTCGGCGGCTGCGCCCGTCGCGGAGAAGCTGCCGTTAGGGCCAAGGGCGCGGCTGTCCAGCAGGAATACCAGCGGCGTGAGGGCAATGCTGTCCGCGCCGTGCCCCACCTCGTCCCCGAAGCCACCGCTCGCGTTCAGCACCAGCGGACGCGCCAGCCGCAGGACACGCCGCACCTTCAGCGGCTCGCGCAGCGGGGCCTCGACCCCCTGAGACATCTCCGGCGCGGGCTGACACACTCCCCCCAGCCCGCCGTAGGCCCACACCGGCTTGCCCTCATACCGCCCCTTGAGTGCGGGGAGGGCTGGGTCATCCACCAGCGGCGCCAGGTCCGAAAAGCCCGCTTGCGGGTCGCCCTCGCGCACGACTTCCCCCAGGCCGTCCGTGAAGAAGACCGCCCGACCCGCCTCCAGCCGCCGGAGGGTCAGCACCCGGCCCGTCAGCGCGGGATAGGGCAGCCCCTGACCGGCCCGCCGGTACACCGCGTCGCCGCCCAGCCGCAGGAATTCCTGCCCGGCGGCGAGCGGGGACGGGGCGGGCACCGCCGGATTGACGGCCAGCGGGAAGGCGATCCGCAGCCCGGTCGTGGCCGGTGATCTCCGTGCTGGGGCCTCCGCCAGCAGGTTCACCACGGCGGGCACGGTCAGGCTCGTCTTGAGGTTGACCGGCACGAACTGTTCACGCCCGAACCGCACGGGCAGGCCGGGTGTCAGGGTGGCCTGAGGGCCAGAGACGGGCCGCGCCGACCACACCACGCCGAGGGGGACTTGCAGCGGCTGCCGCTCCCATCCGCCCGAAGGTGGCGACAGTTCAGGCTGGTCCCAGGTGAACACCAGAGGCTCGCGGACGCTGGAACCCACATCCAGAAAGCCCCGCTCCCAGGGAAAACCCGCTGCCTGCGCCGCGCCGAGCAGGATCAAGCCCGCCAGAGCCAGAAGTCGCATACCTGACCTTAGGGGCAGGGGGCCAGGCAGTCATCCCCCCAAAGAGTGAGGGGGGGGGAGTTGCCCTGACCTTCGGCTTTCAGCCCTCCCCCGAGGGGCTTTTCAAGCCTACCTCTCTTTCCGCGTACTGTTCCGCGAACTTGCGCCGCAGCGCCGCCGCGCTCGCCCGGGGCACCATCTCGCTGATGTTGCCGCCGTAGCTGGCGATTTCCTTGACCATCGTGCTGCTGACAAAGCTCCAGCGGGTCGCGGCCATGATGAACACCGTCTCGACCTCCCCGATCTGGCGGTTGAGGTGCGCGATCTGGAGTTCGTATTCGTAGTCGGAGACGGCGCGCAGGCCACGGATGATAATGCCCTTTTGCTGCTGGCGCATGTAGTCCACCAGCAGGCCGCTGAAGCTGTCCACGCTGACGCTGGGCAGGTGCCCGGTCGCCTCCCGCAGGATCTCCAGCCGCTCCTCCAGGCTGAAGAGGTGGTGGCCCTGCTTGCGGGCGTTGTGCATCACAGTCACGGTGACGTGGTCGAAGATGCGCGAGGCGCGCGTCAGCACGTCCATATGACCGCTGGTGACGGGATCGAAGGAGCCGGGAAAGACGGCGTTCATGCGGGTCCGATGTTATCCCGGACATAGAGGGTGAGGGTGTTGCTGCCGTAGACCCGTTCCTCGCGCTCATAGCCGGGCACGTCGGGCAGGTGGAGGCGGTCGGGATGCTGGCAGACCAGCAGGCCGCCGGGCACGACCACGCTGGAGGCCAGGAGTCGGCCAGCCAGGCGCGGGATGTCCTGCACGTAGGGCGGGTCGCTGAACACCACGTCGAACTCGCCCAGGCGCGGCAGCAGGCTCAGGGCGTCGCCGCGCAGGAGGCGGACGGGCAGGCCCAGCGCGCGGCTGTTCTCCTCCAGCGTGCGGGCGGCCCCCGCGTCCTTTTCCACCAGGGTCACCTCGTAGCCCCGGCTGGCGGCCTCCAGGCCCACCGCGCCGCTGCCGCCGTGCAGGTCGAGGAAGGTCCCGGAAGGCGCGCGGGACGCCAGCAGGTCAAAGAGGCTCTTGCGGATACGGGCACCGCTGGGCCGGGCACTGCCGGGCACTTTCAGGGCGCGGCCCTTCGCGCTGCCGCCCAGGATTCGGACGCTCACGGGGGCAGGGTAACGCAGGAACTACATCCCCATCATCCCCATCTTCACGGCAGTGCAGGCGACCCCCGGATCGGCGGGCGTGCCCTGGGCATCGCTGGCCGTGTGGATGTTGAAGTAGGTGGCGTTCATCACGTCGGCGCGTGGGGCGCTGCCCATCAGCGTCAGCCTCCCGCCAGCGTCGGTCATGCCGACGATCTTGCTGCTCATGATCGCCGGGCCGCCGCTGCTGCACGGGTCGGCGCTGGCGGTCCCCTGGTTGTGGTAGTGCGCCACGTAGTACTGGTTGGGCTTCAGCCCCATGACCTGCGCCTGGGTCATCACCGTGTCGCCGGAAACTCTGCCCGTGACCGTCCCGCTGGGGTTCAGGTCCCCGGCGGCGGGCTGCTTGCCCAGGGTGTACGGGCTGCCGGGCAACATCATGGTGCAGGAAGCGAGGGCGAGGGGCAGGGCAAGCGCGAGGAACCTCTTCATGGTGAACCTCCCCAGGTCGAGCTGAAATGTGAGCAATGGCAGTGTGTACACAGCCATAGGCGGCACAGTGTCGGATACCGTGCAATCTGGATGAATCGTGAAGGCCGCACAATCGCCCACGCTGGCCTTGCCGGATGTATGGAACACTCAAGCATGCCCTTCACTGCGGCCATCACGGCGGGCGGCCAGTCCCGGCGCTTCGGGAGCGACAAGGCGGCGGCGCGGCTGGAGGGGCAGACCCTGCTGGAACACGTCGCCGCGAGCCTGACGGGCTGCCCCCTGCGCCTCCTGATCGCGCCGCCCGGAAGGTACGCGCTGCCCGGCTGGCAGGGCGTGCCCGACACCCGCCCCAGTGAGGGACCACTTGCCGCGCTGGAAGCCGCCCTGCAAGCGGCACAGGCGGAGGTCGGACCCGGCTGGCTGGCCTTTGCCGGGGTGGACATGCCGCGCCTGACCCCCCAGTACTGGGAAACGCTGGCACGGGCGCGCACGCCGGATGCCCTGGCTGTGCTCGCCCTGGACGCAGAGGGTCGCCCCCAGCCCCTCGCCGCGCTGTACCACACCGACCTGCTGCCGCATGTCACGGCCCTGCTGGACGCGGGGGAGCGCCGCCTGCGCGCTGCCGCCCGCCCTGAATCCACTGTGACTGTCCCGCCCCACGTCCTTGAGGCCGTCAGCCCGGACGCCCTGCGGAACGTGAACACCCCCGCCGACCTCGCGGCCCTCGGGAAAGAAGAGCAATAAAAAAAGCCGCCTTGCCAGGCGGTGATGTCAACAACTCTAGCGTGGTATGCAGGCGAAGTCAAATCTTGCAGCCCCATATCCGGCGGGCGGCCTGCTACCTGTACCGCGCCTTGTGTTCTTTCTTCAAGCGCGCGTACTCCTCGTTGGCCTCCGCCTCGTCCCACTTCGCCTTGAAGAGGCGGGCGGCCTCGGCCTTGACGGGGTCCTCGGGGGTGCGGGGCAGTTCGGGGCGGCCATGCGCGCCGCTCTGGCCTTTCTTGTCCTCGGGAACTGGCCCGGCGTATTTCCGGCCGCCCCGGTGGTCGGCATAACGTCGGGCGCGGGTAAAGCCCATCTGGAGGAACTTGCGGGCCATATCCGCCCCCACGAAGTCCCCGGCCCGCAGGTAGGCCAGGAACATCGCGTAGATGGCCTCGCTGCTCTGCCGCGCCGCCTCGGGGGTGGCAAAACGCCAGTGCGGCAGCAACTCGCCCTTGTACGGTTGCACCAGCAGCACGCCCTGCTCGCCCACGCCCACCCGGTACAGTTCGGGGTGGGCGCGCAGGTCGAGCCGGGCGTAGTCGAGGGAATAGTCGAATTTGGGCATGGGGCGTCTCTGGCAGAGAGCAAGAGCAAAGAGCAGAGGGCTTGGCGACCCTCTGCCCCTGACCTCCCCGGCGTCAGTTCATCCGGTCGTCGTCCATCATCGCGTTCAGCATCCAGCGAATCTTGTCGATGGTCTGGGCGTAGCCGTTGTACATGTCGGCGGTGGCGGGGTCGTTGGCCTCGTCGACGGTCTGCGAGTCGTCGCGGTAGCCCTTGCCCACGCGGGTGAGGTCGGCCACCAGATCGGCCACCTGGGTCCGGGCGTCACGCACCGTCTCGGTGGGCACCTGCACCACGCTGAAGCGTTCGATATCGGCGGGCGCGGCGATGGGGCTGCCGCCCAGGGCCACCAGCCGCTCGGCCTGCTCGTCAATGCTGGGGAAGATTTCCGCGATGAACTCGTCGTAGGCCAGGTGCAGGTCGCGGAAGAAGCGGCCCCGGATATCCCAGTGGTACTTCTTGAACTTCAGGTACAGGCTGATGGTGGTGGCGAGGTTGCGTTGCAGCGTCTCGCTGACGGTGCCGAACTCCTCCTCGGTCAGGTAGCCGTGATCCACCAACTCGTTGTTGACCGTGTCGAGGTGCGCGGCGTCCGCCTTGGCCTCGCCCTGGGCGGGCACGCCCGGAGCCGCCTCCTGGGCCGCCTGGTCCTGCGGGGCCTGATCGGCCACCGCCGCCTTGCCCGTTCCACTCGTCTTGGAGGCCGCCTTGCTCTTTTTCGTCATGCGCCTACGCTACGCCGCGCCCCGGGACGCACCTATACCGCGTTTCTTCACGGTTGGCCGGAGCGTGGGCAGCGCCGGGTGCCCGGGGTGGGTATGCTGGGCCTCACATGCCCGAGACGCCGGAGACGGATAAACTGTCCGACCTGCTGGATGAGCTGCGTATTCTGCTCCAGGGCGCGCAGGTCCTCACGAGCTTCCTGATCATCCTGCCTTTTAACCGGACCTTTGGGGAACTGGAACCTTCCGAACGCTGGGTGTACGCCGCGACCTTCCTCTGCTCGCTGAGCGGCCTGGTGCTGCTCAGCGCCCCGGCCCTGCACCACTACCTGCGCCGCCCGATGCGGCACCCACAGCAGTTCAAGGAGACAACCACCCGCCTGGTGTGGGCGGGGGCGGTCTTCATGTCCCTGACCCTGGTGCTGGCGACCCGGCTGGTGGCGGCGCAGGTCATGCCCGGGATGTTCACCTGGATCGTTCCCGGCGTGATGGCCCTGCTGCTGCTGGGGGTGTGGTGGGCGATGCCCCTCTGGCACGAACGCCGTACCTACGGGGGGCGCAGGTCCTGAGAGGTATGAAGCCTGAGGACCGCTTCGGGGAGGTGAGACACGGCCCGGTCAGGTTTCGCTCCGCTGCTGCGTGTCCTCCCAGGTTTCCCCGGTCGTGCTCCCCTCCGAGTTGCCGATGATGCCGTCACTCATTCCGCCCAGGTTGCCGCCCGTCTTGCCCCCGCTGCTGCTCGGCGTCTTTCCCATGATGCCCGTTGCCACGCCGGTCGTGGTGGGCTCGGTGGCGCTGTCCTCCGTGCGCTCGGTCGTCCGCTGATCCTGATCTTCCTGTCTGCCCGTCATGGTGGCTCCTTTCTGAACACCTCAGCTTAGGGAGGGCCGGGACCGGACGGGATCAGGCTGGATGAAGAAGCCTTGCCAGAGGAGAGGGCAGGCGCCCGGGGCGGAGAGCGTCAGCCGTCCGAACCCGCGCCGAAGATCAGGCGGTTGTCCTCCACCGCCAGCCTCACCGTGCCCGCCTCCAGCAGTTCGGTCAGGTGGGCACTCACCACCGCGCGGTTCAGCACCACCGCCCCGGCGTTCGTCATCTGCACGCCCAGCAAGCCGCATACGCGGGCGAGCAGCTCGTCCACGCTGGCCGGGCCTGCCCGCACCGCTTCCAGCACCGCCCGGGTCGTGCGGTCATAGGCGGCGAGGTTGGCCTCGACCAGCGCGGCGAGGTCTTCTGCCGGGTCGCCGTGGCCAGGCAGCACCACGCGCACGCCCTCCAGCGTCCCTAGAAGCGCGGCGGCTTCCTTCTGTTGCCGGGAATCGGCGCAGAAGGTCAGCGGGTGTTTGGCCAGGGCGTCCGGGCCGAAGAGGGTATCGGCGGCGTACAGCACGTCTCCCATCCGGACGGCGTACATCTGGGCCGCGTGGCCGGAAACGTCCAGCAGCTCCACCTCCACGCCGCCGAGCTGTGCCCGGCCCGCTCCCGGCAGGGGCCGCGCGGGGCTCGGCGGCGCGAGCAGGAACTTGGTCTGGAGGTCGCGGGGAGGCCGCGCCCCGAACAGCGACAGCGGTTCGAGGACCGGGTGGTTGATGATCGCGGCTTCCAGCGGCGGCGCAAACACGTCCAGTTCCGGAAAGCGTTTCAGGAGAAAAGCGTTCCCGCCGTGATGGTCCGCGTGGCTGTGGGTGTTCAGGATGGCCGTGGGTGTCAGCTTCGCCGCCTCCAGCGCCCGCAGCAGCTTGCGCGCCTGAGCGTCGTCCAGTCCGGTATCGACCAGCAGCGCCCCGCCCCGGCCATCTTCCACCACCACGCTGTTCACGGCGGCAGGCAGGAAATGGACACCCGGCGCGAGGGTCACGAGTTCAGGAGCCATGAGAGACAGGGTAAGGGGCGCGGCGGCTTTGCGGTATGTCTTGGTGGGGCGGCTTCTAGCCTGCCCGACTGGACGGGCTGAATATACCTTCATCCAGCCGGTGACCCATTCCGGGCCGGAGACGGGAGGAGTACTCTTCGCGCATGTCCTCCTCCGTGCGCTCCGTGCGGCCCCGCAGTGCCTTCAGCCGCTGGTTTCTGGAGACGGAACCTCCCGAACAGGACCGCGAGGGTTTTTACAAAAGAGAGCAGGCAGCGCAGGAGCAAAAGCATCCCTGGTGGCAGGTGATGTGCCTGACAGGCGTGGACTACTTCTCCAGCCTGGGGTACGCGCCGGGCATCGCCTTCCTGGCGGCGGGGGCGCTGTCGCCCATCGCGACGCTGGTGCTGGTGGTGGTGATGCTCTTCGGTGCCCTGCCGATGTACCGCCTGGTCGCCTACGAGAGCCCGCACGGCGACGGTTCAGTGAGCATGTTCGAGCGCCTGCTGAACTACTGGCCCAGCAAGCTGCTGGTGCTGGCGCTGCTGGGCTTTGTCGCAACCGGGTTTGTGGTCACGATCACGCTGTCGGCAGCGGATGCGGCGGCGCACCTGGTCGAGAATCCCCTCCTCAAGGGCGGGCTGGCCGGGAAGCAGGTCATCATCACGCTGGGGCTGCTCGCGCTGCTGGGCGCGGTGTTCCTCAAGGGCTTCAAGGAGGCCATCGGGATCGCGGTGGCGCTGGTGGCGCTGTATCTGGGCCTGAACGTGGTGCTGATCGGGCGCGGGCTGGTGGAAGTGCTGACCCATCCCGGCCTGGTGGGGAACTGGTGGGCGGGGTTGCGGCACGCCTACTTCTCGCCGCTGGCGCTGATCGGCGCGGCGCTGCTGGTGTTTCCCCGGCTGGCGCTGGGCATGAGTGGCTTTGAAACCGGCGTGCTGGTGATGCCGCTGATTCGCGGGAATCCCGACGACACGCCCGAGCGCCCCCTGGGCCGCATTCAGAATGCCCGCAAACTGCTGACCACGGCCGCCCTGATCATGAGCACGTTGCTGCTCACCTCGTCGTTGGTCAGTACCACGCTGACGCCCGCCGCGGCCTTCTGGCCCGCCTTCACCTACATGCACAACGTCAACGCTGGCGACCTCGCGGCGGGACGCGCGGTGGTGAACGTGCCGCTGGACGACCTCGCCCACCCCCGCCAGGTCTACGCCCTGCACCTGCCCGCCAGCGGCCCGGCGGCAGGGCCGCGGACCATCACTGTCCAGGCCCAGACGGTGGGCGGCCCGGTGCCGCTGACCGTGACGGTCACCCCCACCGCGCCCGGCTCAGCCCTGGTGACGGTGAACAAACCGGCGGGCGAAGCGAACGGGCGCGCGCTGGCCTACCTCGCGCACCGGCTGATGGGAGAAGGCTTCGGTACCCTCTACGACATCAGCACCATCCTGATCCTGTGGTTCGCGGGGGCCTCCGCCATGACCGGACTGCTGAACATCGTGCCGCGCTTCCTGCCCCGCTACGGCATGGCGCCGGAATGGACCCGCGCCACCCGGCCCCTGGTGGTGCTGTTCATAGGCATCTGTTTCCTGGTCACGCTGCTCTTCAAGGCCAACGTGGACGCCCAGGGCGGGGCCTACGCGACCGGCGTACTGGCGATGATGACCTCGGCGGCGGTGGCCGTGTTCCTGACCGAACTGCGACGGAAGCACCCGGGCACGGCCCTCTTTTTTGGCGTGGTCAGCGCAGTCTTTGTCTATGCCATCAGCGTCACGATGCTGGGGCAGCCCCAGGGCCTCTACATCGCCCTGATCTTCATTGCGGCGATCCTGGCGGTCAGCCTGGCCTCGCGCGTCAGCCGCTCGACCGAGCTGCGCGTCCAGCAGGTGACCTTCGACCCGGAAGCGACCCGCCTGCTGCGGGAGACAGCGGGGCACGGTCTGCCCCTGCGCTTTATCGCCAACCGCCTGAACGCCGGAAATACCCGCGAGTACCGGCTCAAGGACCTGGAGGTTCGGATGGACACCCATCTGCCCAAGGGCGAACCGGCCCTGTTTCTGGAGGTGGCCGTGACCGACCCCAGCAACTTCAGCGACACCGTGAACGTGACGGGCGTGCAGGTGGGGCGTTACGCCATTCTGCGCGCGCGGGGCAACAGCGTCCCCAACACCATCGCCGCCGTGCTGCTGCATATCCGCGACCGGACCGGCAGGCCCCCCCACGTGTATTTCGAGTGGAGCGAGAAAGGCCCCGCCGCCAACGCCCTGCGCTTCCTGCTGGCCGGGGAGGGTGACATCCCGCCCCTCACGCACGAGGTGCTGCGCCTGGCCGAGCCCGAGCAGGCCCGCCGCCCGGTGGTGCATGTGGGGGGGTGAGGGGGAAGTTCTTTCTGACCTGGGACGTGAGGGAGCCGTCCCAGGCTGTTTTTGGCTCCCAAGAGAAAACCCCCACCGGGAAGGCGGGGGCGTCCAGACGGGCACGGTGACGCGCTGGGCAGGCGCCCAGAGGCTTACGTCAGGGCAGGAGCTTTCCCAACGTGTGGATCAGCTCTGCAAGAGCGGTGACCAGCGCCACGAGGGCGGTTACAAACCCCGTCCAGGCCGCTAGGAGTTTCACCGAGCGCCGGAACTTTGCTTGTCTCGCCTTGCGGTTTTTGGTACGCTTCTTGTGGACCAAGAGCATCACCAACCTTTCGGTGACCCCCGCGTGCTTCCGACACGTGGGGGTTGCTCCTTTGTGGAGCAGTGACCTCTGGCCTACCCGACTTGTCATACGGCGCGCCCGGCTGGACACGCCGAGTATAAGGGCATCCGCGCCTTCCCCGGGTGTAGCCTCTCCCCCGTGACCGTTCCCGCCGCCTCTGCCGCTTTCCGCCTCTCGTCAGCCCAGCTTGGCCTGATCGCGGCGAACTTTCTGATGTGGGGCGGGTTTTTCGCGGTGATTCCGCTGGTGACGGTGCATTTCGTGGATGGGCTGGGGTGGGCGGCGGGCAGCGTGGGGCTGGTGCTGGGCGTGCGGCAACTGGTGCAGCAGGGCCTGACGGTGTTTGGCGGGGCCTGGGCCGACCGGATCGGGCCGAAACCGCTAATCCTGGCCGGGTGCCTGATCCGCACGCTGGGCTTTTGCTGGATGGGCTTCGCGGACACGCTGCCCGTACTGCTGGCGGCGTCGGTGCTGGCGGGGATCGGCGGCGGCCTCTTCGACGCACCCAAGAACGCGGCGATCACGGCGGTGACCCGGCCCGACCACCGCGCGCGGATGTTCAGCCTGACCAGCATCTCCGGCAACCTGGGCATGGTGACCGGGCCGCTGATCGGGGCCGCGCTGATCGGCCTGGGCTTTCGCACGGCGGCGCTGGCGGCAGGCAGCGTGTACCTGCTGGCGTGCGCGCTGCTGGCCCTGACGTTGCCGCATATGCGCCCGGAGCAGGTGGCGGGCAGCGGCCTCGCGGGCCTGAAGACCGCCGCCCTGGACCGCCGCTTTCGCCGCTTCACGCTGGTACTGGTGGGGTACTTCCTGCTGAGTACGCAGCTCAACGTGGCGGTCACCCTCAAGGCGGTGAGCCTGGCGGGGCCGGGGGCGACCGGGCCGCTGTATGGCCTCTCGGCGGGGCTGGCGGTGGTGCTGCAATACCCGCTGCTGCGGTTCGTGGAGCAGCGGGTGCGGACGCGCGCAGCGCTGGTCGCGGCGGTGCTGACCGTGGGCCTCAGCCTGGGACTGATGGGCTTCGCGGTGACCTTCGGGCAACTGCTGGCCTGCGTCGCCCTCTACAGCCTGGGCACCATGCTGGTGTACCCCACGCAGCAGACGCTGACGGCGCGGCTGGCCCCGGCCGGGCTGACCGGCAGTTACTTCGGCTTCAGCGCGATCAGCCTGGGGCTGGGCGGGGCGGTCGGGAACGTGGTCGGCGGGGTGCTGATCGACGCGGGCGCGCGGATGGGTGCGCCGCTGCTCCCCTGGCTCTCGCTGATGCTGGTCGGCCTGTTCACCGCGCTGGGCCTGCGCTGGGCGCTGAAGGAAGTCCCCACCCGCGAGGAGGCGGAGGGCCTGAAAGAACGCGGCCCCACGCTTCGATGAAGGGCAAGCGTGGGGCCGCGTTCGGGCTTCACTCAGGGTGTACTGGAGGCCGGAGTGGCCGCACCCGGCAGAGCCTGGGCCTCGGTGAGATGCTGCGTGATGATGGGGAGCTGCTGGTTCGCCAGCGCCACCACGTCGGCGTCCTTCCCGGCGGCCTGCTCGTTTTGCAGGAGGCTGACCGTGAGCTGGTGGCTGAGGACCATCTCGCGGGCGTAGGCCGTGTCGAAGGCCGCGCCGCTCAGGCCGCTGAGGGCATTGAGCTTGAGCTGCAATTCCGGCGGCAGCATCTTGGGCAGGGGCACGCCCTTGCGGGTGGCGAGGGCCGCGACCTGATTCTGGGCGGTCGTGTGGTCGTTGACCATGTGCTGGGCAAAGGCCCGGACCGGGTCCGATCCCGTCTTGCTCAGCGCCACCTGCGCGGCCTGGATTTCGAACAGGTTGCTGCCGGTGGCCGCTTGCAGGAAGAGGCCGTCCGCCGTGCTGGCATTCGGCGCCATCATCATCGGCGCACAGGCCGCCAGCGCCAGGGGCAGGAGAAGGAGCGGTCTTTTCATGGGAACCTCCCGAGAACGTCACGGCCCGGCTGCCTTCAGCGCGGCCCACCCATCCACGTCTCACCGGTCAGTCTGGTGGGCGGGCGCGAGCCGCGCATGGCACCCGCTTCAAGGTCGGGTCAATGGAGCCTTAGCGTTGGGCTGAAAAAGCGGGCCTGTGAGGGCTGGCCCCACCCGCTACACTCACCTCATGGTCTGGGTCAACGCCTTCATGCTGCTGCTCGTCGCGCTGCTGGTGGGTTGGGTGCCGGTGCTGGGGCCGCTGCTGCTGGGCTTTCTGGCGGGGCGGGCGGAGAAAGGGTGGCGGGCGGTTCTCATCCTGCTGCCCGCGCTGATCTTGCAAACGCTGGGGCTGCTGGGCGTGCGCTGGCTGGAACAGGCGGCGTCCACGCGCGGCCTGGACAACTGGTTCTGGACGGCGCTCGCCTGGCTGGGCAGCCCGCTGTACACCGCGCTGGGCCGCCCCCTCGGGAACATGATAGGAGACAGCAACCTGGCGGGCTTTCTGCTGCTGTTCACGCTGCCTGCCGTGCTGGGCCTGCTGCTCGGGTGGGTCACGGGGAGGCGGGCGCGGCGGCTGTGAGCGTTGACCACAACTGGACCATCGCCCGGATGAGGGGACCGCTCAGGTCGTCCTCGGCGGGGAGTTCCTGAGGGCCGAACCACGCCGCGCCGTGGATCTCATCGGTTGGCAGCGTCAATTCACCTGTGACCCCATGCGCCCGGTACAGCACCGAGACGTTGTCGATCACGTCCCCGTGCGGGTAGGTGAAACGGTACTCGGGCCCCGCGTACAGCCGCAGCGGTTCGAGGTGTGGGGCCTTCAGGCCCGTTTCCTCGAACAGTTCCCGGGCAGCGCACTGCTCGAAGCTCTCGCCGGGTTCCAGACTGCCGCCGGGCGGGGTCCAGCGGCCTGTGCCGCCGTGGCGCAGCAGCAGGAGACGGCCCATATCGTCCGTCACCAACACATTTGCGCCGGGGGCGAAGAGGGGACGTGGGCCAACCCGTCTTCTCAGCTCCATCAGATGCTCCCCGATGGGCGGCGCGTCCGGAAAGGGGAGCAGGGGGAGGGGCGGCAGGCCCGCGCGGGCACGCAGGACAGTCATGCTCGCCCGGTTGATGTTGCTGCTCAGGGGCGGCAGGTCGTCCAGCGCGAACCACGCCAGGGCCAGCGTCTCGCCGCTGTCGTCCGGCTGGGCACCCTCCAGGGCCGCAGCGGGCAGCGTGCCGCGCGTCCGTATCCCAACCAGATAAATCTCGTGCCCGTTGGGGTAACGGTGGTAGAACTGCGGGCCGCTCACCAGCCCTTCCTCCAGGGGCAGCGGGGCGAGGTCCGGGCAGGTCAGGCCCGTTTCCTCCAGCAGCTCACGGTGCGCGGCCTCCAGAAAAGTCTCTCCCGGTTCCAGCCCTCCGCCCGGGATGCCCCACAGCCCATCGTCCCCGCGTTTCTGGAGCAGCACCCGGCCCTGTTCGTCCTGAATGAGGACGCTCACGCCGACCGAGACGAGGACGCCGCTTCCCCATACCGCGCGCAGTTCGGAAAGATAGGACATGCCCTGCACCCTAGCGGCTCTGAGCGCGTAGCGTGAGTGCATGACGGACATCCACCCCGATCTGACCGACACCGAATGGAGTTTCGAGACGACCGCCGTGCAGACCGGCATTCCGCGCGGCCTGGGCCAGACCGTCGGTGTCCCGATCCACCAGGCCGCCGCCTTCCAGTTCACTACGCTGGAGGAGGCGCAGGACGAGTTCGCGCGCAACCAGGGCCTCAGCTACGCCCGGTTGCAAAACCCGACCGTTCGCGCGCTGGAAGAACGTCTCACCGCGCTGGAGGGGGGCGCGGCCACCGTGGCGCTGTCCAGCGGCCAGGCGGCGACCCTCACCGCGATCCTCAGCGTGTGCCGGGCGGGGGACCACGTGGCCTCCACCGCCAGCCTGTTCGGCGGCAGCGCGGGCCTGCTGAACAACATCCTGCCGCTGATGGGCATCTCTGCCACCCTGACCGACAACACGCCGGACGCCATCGAGTCCGTTATGCAGCCGAACACCCGTCTGGTCTGGGCGGAAACCATCGGCAACCCCGCCGGGGACCTGCCGGACCTGTCGGCGCTGGCCGAGGTCGCACACGCGCACGGTGCCTTGCTGGGCATCGACAACACCTGGGGCGGCGTGGGCTACCTGTGCCGTCCGCTGGACTTCGGGGCGGACATCGTGGCCCACTCGCTGACCAAATGGGCGGGCGGGCACGGCAGCGTGATGGGCGGCAGCGTCACCGTCGGCACCCGCCACGACCTCACCCGCAACCCGATCTACACGGACGGCGGCGAGAACAGCGTCCTTTCCCAGCGCGGCGCAGCAGCCCTCGCGTGGCGGCAACGCTGGCTAGGAGCACACCAGATGGGCATGACCCTCGGCCCGCAGAACGCCTTCCTGCTCGCGCAGGGCCTGGAAACCCTCGCGCTGCGCCTCGCCCGCGAGAGTGAAACGGCCCTGGCCCTCGCGGAATGGCTGGAGGCCCAGCCGCAGGTCGGACGCGTCTCCTACCCCGGCCTTCCCAGCAGCCCCTGGTACGCCCTCGCGCAGAAGTACCTGCACGGCGGCTTCGGCGCGGTCCTCACCTTCGAGGTGCCCGACCCCGCGGCCTTCCTGTCCCGCCTGCAAGTCATCCGCATCGCCCCCAACCTGGGTGACACCCGCACGCTGGTCGTCCACCCCTGGACCACCACGCACGGGCGCCTGCCCGAAGCGGCCCGCCGCGCGGCGGGTGTCACTCCCCAGACCATCCGCATGAGCGTGGGCCTGGAGAGCCTGGAGGACTTGCAGGCCGATCTGGCGCAGGCGCTGTAACTCACAGCCAGGGCTTCTTGCCGATCACGTACTCTCGGTAGAAGGCCTCGTCGGATTTGGTGAGGTAGAGGATGCCCTCGATCAGCCCCAGCAGTCCCACCGCACCGCCGATCAGGGCCGCCAGCGGCAGCGTGATGATCAGCCCGAAGCCCAGCGTCAGCAGGCCCAGCAGGAGCGCCAGCACCCACACACCGATACTGGTCGCCAGCATGATCACCCCCGGCGTGTTGATGCCCAGGTAGAACTTGTGGACGCCCAGGCTGCCGAGCACGATCCCCAGCAGCCCGGCGATCAGCTTCTTCTGTGAGATGTCGGCGGGCATGCCAGCAGAGGCCTGGCCGCGCCGGTCTTCCGGCCAGGCGGACAGGGGGCCGGGCGGCGGGGGCATGACCTGCGGCCCCGCAGGCATCTGCGGCGTTCTGGCCGTATTGCCGGTGGCGCGGGCGACCCAGTCTTCCTCCTCTGTGGGGCGAGGCTCGGGCCGGGCGCGCGGCGGTTCCGGAATCCGGAGGTCGTTCACCGGCTCGCGGGTGGGTGGGGGCGCGGGGGCAGGTTCGGCCCGCAGCACCTCGTCCACCCAGGAGGGCACCTCCCGCTGGGGCGCGGGCGGAGTTCCGGGGGGCTTGTCGTCGGGGTTCGTCATGTCTGGCCTCCTCGGCCTCCATTACGAGGGCCTGGGCCGTTCCGTTGCGTCGCCTGAAAGTTGCACCCGCCGCCGTTGGCCACGCCCGGCCCCCGGCTGTGCTAGACCTCTCCCATGACCCTTCGTGAGCAAGCCCGGCAGCAGGCGGACCTGTTGCAGCAGTGGATGAGCGAGCTGCCCGACCTGCCGCTGCCCGCCCGGCCTGACCGGATCGCGGTCGTCTGCGTGGACCTGATCGAGGGCTTCACGCGGGAGGGACCGCTCGCCAGTCCCCGCGTCGCGGAGATCATTCCCGGGGTCGTGGACCTGATCCGCCGCCTGCTGGGTGCCGGGGTTCCCGCCGAGAATGTCGTCCTGGTGCAGGACAGCCATCCCCAGGATGCCCGGGAGTTCGCCGCCTACCCTCCCCACTGCGTCGCGGGAACGCCCGAGGCGGAGGCAGTGGCCGAACTGCGCGCGCTGCCCGAGTTTCCCCGTTTCCGGCACTTCCAGAAGAACAGCATCGCCAGCCACACCAGCCCGGAATTCCAGGCGTGGCTCGCGCAGGCCGACTTCGACATGGTGATCGCGCTGGGCGATGTCACTGACCTCTGCCTCTACACGCTGGCGCTGCACCTCGTCACCTTCGGCATGGCGAATCACAAGGACTGGACCGTCATCGTGCCCGAGGGGTGCGTGCAGACCTGGGATGCGCCCGGCCATCCCGGGGACCTGTACCACGCCCTTTTCCTGCACCAGCTTGAGCGCAACGGGGTACAGGTGGTGCGGAATCTGGCGTTCTAGGACTCCTAGAACTGACGCGATTGGGAAGAAGAAAGCGCGTAGGACGCTGTTTTTTCTCCTCCCCCTTGAGGGGGGACTGGTACAGCTCGCACCGCGAGAGGCTGGGACTTGCAAAGCTGCGAAGCAGAGGGGGTGAACGGGCTGAGCGTCCCAGTGCCACTTTCTCTCAACTCCCCAATATTCCAAACCAGAGTTTCGTGTAATACCGACTTGCTCTGATCTGTCAAAAAAGCGTCTGGCTTCCCTGATGTTGTGCTGGCCGCCCTTCCTCCTACCCCCGCAGCAGGAAATGCTCGATGATCGCGTGGTGGTCCTCGAAGAACAGTTCCGGCTGCGCGAGGGCCTGCGAGAACGGCATCCAGAACGCCTCGGCGGCGCCCTCGGCCGCCTTCAGGACCGGCAGTTGGCCGATCCCCAGGTCGAAGTGGAAGGCGTGCGTGACTGTCCTTCCCCGCTGGCTGCGGCCCGGATGGTCGAAGACCGCCTGCGAACGCACCTTCGCCGCGAGGTCCACCGCCTCGCCCAGCCCGGTTTCGCTGGAGGTGCGGCGTGCAGCGCAGGCCAGCAGCGTCTCGTCCGGTTGCAGGAAGCCGCCCGGCATGGCGAGTCTGCCGCGTCCCGGCAGCCCGGCCAGCCGCACGACCAGGACGTGCCCGCTGCGCGTTACCACCGCGTCCGCCGTCACGAACACCGGGGGAAAGGGCGCGTCCCGCCACGCGGCGCGGTACTCGCGCAGGTAGTCGTATTCGGTACGGAGTTCGGCGTACTCGGGCATCTGCCGGAAGGCGGTCAGGAAGGCGTGGACGGCGGGCGGCACCATGCCCTGCACGTCCTCCAGGCGGTCCTCGAAATAGGCTTTCCGCACGTCGGTGGCGCTCAGGGGACTGATCACGTGGGTGGGGATAAATTCCCAGGCGGGAAAGGAACGCAGGTAATAGCTGCTCTCGTCCTTGAGGTGCCCGATCAGCGCGATGTCCGTGCTGCCGCGCGTGTGCTCGGCCACGCCCCGCTGGACCTCCGAGAGCCACAGCCCCTCGTTGTAGAAGGAGTCGCGCACCTGCACGAAGCAGAAGCGGCTGCGCGCCGCGCCCGCCTCCAGCAGCATCGCCGTGATCACCTCCTGCCGTTCCTCGGCCGTGAAGGGATTCTTGGTGTTGCGGGCGGCCCGCGCGCTGCCGATCACCACGATCAGCTTCTGGACCTGCTCCAGTGCTTCGAGCATCACCAGCAGGTGCGCCTGGTGCGGCGGCTCGAAGCGCCCGATGTACACGCCGAAGGTGCGTTTGCGGTTCCGGGGTGGGGGAGAGGCCAGGGCTGGGTCGTGCGGTGCCGTCATGCCCCACCGTGCGTGCCGCAGGAGATGTGAAGGATGAGAAAGCAGCGGGGGAGCAGCTGGGCCTCCGAAGGGAGGGGGTGGGGAAGCCGCGCGCTCCTCAGCTCTGGCGATTCTGTGCGGTTTGCCCCTCGGGAAGGCCGCCTATCGCCCTGCCTGACCTAGGCGGAACTGGGGAGGGTGGCCCAACGGTCAGGTGATGCAGGTTGGAAAATGACCTTACCCTTATATTGTTCACATGCGCGCCGCCGCGACGCCCCCCCTGGCCTCCGGCATCCTGACGGATGTGGGGCGTCAGCGCCGTGTGAATCAGGACGCCGCGCTGGCGCTCGACCTGCCGCACGGGGGCCTCTATGCCGTCGCGGACGGCATGGGTGGGCACGCGGCGGGGGAACTGGCGGCCAACCTGGCGCTCGATACCCTCAGCCAGCACTATCTCGACGGGCGTGGGCCGCCCGCCGAGCGGCTGGCGGAGGCGGTCCAGGCGGCCAACCTGGCGGTGCTGCGGCACGCGGTCGGGGAGTACGTGGGCATGGGCACCACCCTGATGGCGCTGCTGGTGGACCGGGGGGCGGGCATCATCGCGCACGTGGGCGACTCGCGGGCCTACCTGCTGCGGGAAGGCGAGTTGCACCGCCTCACCGACGATCATTCCTGGGTGGCCGAACAGGTCCGGCTGGGCAACCTCACGGAGGAGGAGGCCCGGCACCACCAGTGGCGCAGCGTGGTGAGCAACGGGCTGGGCGGCGAGGAGCGGGTGCGGCTCGAACTGTTCGGCCTGCCGCTGCGGGCCGGGGACCGCCTGCTGCTGTGCAGCGACGGCCTGAGCAGCGTGGTGGCCGACCGCACGCTGCTGGACCTGCTGCTGCGGCCCCAGGCCCCCGAGCAGGCAGCGCGCGCCCTGGTAAATGCCGCCAACGACGCGGGCGGCCCCGACAACATCACGGCGGTGGTCGTGGACGTGCTGCGGGACCAGCGGCTGCCCCACTACACCCTGCCGGTCCGCCAGGGAGACGGTCCCCTGTACGTGGACGTGCTGCTCAGTGCCCAGCGCGGCAGCAGCCCGCTCACCTACGTGCTGCTGATCCTCGCGTACTTCACGCTGCTGGGCGTGATGCTGATTCCCGAGCAGCGGGGCGTGATCGCGTTGCTCGGCGCGGCCCTGCTGGTGGGGGTGGTGGTCGCGCAGCGCGTCACGCGCGCCCGGCTGGGCCGTCCCCCGCCCCGCCCCGCCCCCATCCGCGCCGCCTACCCCGAGGGCGAGCCGCAGGAGGCCCGCAACTCTTCCGGCTGAGGCCGCACGTCCCGGCCGGGGGGACAGTCTGGCCGGGTACAGTGGAGCCATGAAAGACAGCGTGACCACCCCGGACGCCCCCGCCGCCATCGGCCCCTACAGCCAGGCCACCACCTTCGGCAATCTGGTGGTCACCAGCGGCCAGATTCCGCTGCGGCCCGACGGCACGCTGGTGGAAGGCGGCATCGAGGCGCAGACGCGACAGGTGCTCGACAACCTCGTCGCGGTGCTGGGGGCTGCCGGGACGGACCTGGAGCGGGTCGTCAAGACCACCGTGTTCCTGGCGGACATGAACGAGTTCGCCGCGATGAACGCCGTGTACGCCGAGTACTTCCAGCCGCCCTATCCCGCCCGCAGCACCGTGCAGGTGGCCCGCCTGCCGCGCGACGTGCGGGTGGAGATCGAGGTGATCGCCGAGCGGCACTGACGCGCGCGAAGGGCGCGCGGGAGGTCGAACGGTCAAAAAATCTGACCGTCTGACCGCTCAGGAGCTTGTCTTGATCTGACTTCTCCGGCAGTTAGACCGTTCGACCGTCAGACGGTTAGACCCATCTTCGTGATCCTGCTCTCGACGCTGCCCCGCGGGGCATGCCATCCTGCGTCCCGTGGTCGTCCTCCCTGTCCGGTTTGAACGCAGCCCCCGCCTGCACGCGATGCTCAGCGCCGAGCCGCATGCGGTGGGCAGCCGCGTCGTCGTGCAGGGCAAACGTGGCCCGGAAGTCGCCACCGTGCGCGGCGAGGCCGGGCCGCCCGACGAGCAGGCCCGCTACGGGGCCGTGCTGCGTGCCGCGACCCCCGAGGACCTGACCCGCTGGGAGGAGCTGTACCGCCAGGGCGAGGACCTCAAGTGGCTGCTGCGCGCCCGTGCCCGCGAGCGCGGCCTGCCGGTCAAGATCGTGGCGGTCGAGTTCACGCTCGACGAGAGCCTGGTGACGGTCAGCTACAGCGCCGACGAACGCATCGAACTGAACAGCCTGATCGGCGAACTGCGCGCCCACACCCGCGCCCGCGTGAACTTCGCGGCGGTCGGCCCGCGCGAGCAGGCGCAGATGATCGGCGCACTGGGCGCCTGCGGCCGCGAGAACTGCTCCAGCAACCACCTTCAGGAGTTCGCGCCGGTCAGCATCCGGATGGCCCGCGACCAGCAGCTTCCCCTGAACCCCGAAAAGCTCTCCGGCCCCTGCGGGCGGCTGCTGTGCTGTCTGCAATACGAGCACGGCCAGTACCTCGATCTGCTGAGGGACCTGCCGCGCAAGAACGCCCGCGTCTGCCACGAGGGGAGCGGGGCCTGCGGCAAGGTCGTGAAGCTGCACCCGCTGGCCGGAACCGTGGACGTCCAGACCGAGCAGGGAATGCTGGGGGGCGTCCCTGCGGCAGAGCTGACCCGCGCGCCCGAGGCCGCCCCCGGCAAGGGCAGGCGCGCGGAGGCCGAGGCCTGAGCCCCGCAGGTGCCCCGGGTGCGGGCCACACGCGGCCAGGCTGACGGGCTGGACCTCGGCCTCGACCTGGGGACGGGCAGCGTGAAAGCCGCGCTGTTCGAGGGGAGTCGGCTGGTGCGCGTGGCCTCCGCGCCTTACGCCGTCACCGCTCCGCATCCCGGCTGGGCGGAAAGTGCTCCGGGGGCCTGGTGGGCCGCCACCGTGCAGGCGACCCGTGAGGTGCTGGGCGACCACGGCCCGGAGGTGCGCGCCGTCGGCCTGTCCGGGCAGATGCACGGCGTGGTGCTGAGTGATGGGCGCGGCCACCCGCTGCGTCCCGCCATCCTCTGGGCCGACGCCCGCACGACGCCGCAACTGGCGGTGTACCGGGCGCTGCCCGCCCCCATCCGCACGGCCCTGCGCAACCCCCTCACGACCGGCATGGCCGGACCGACGCTCCTGTGGCTGCGGGAGCAGGAAGGGGACACCTACCGCGCTGCCCGCTGGGCCTTGCAGCCCAAGGACTGGCTGCGGCTGCACCTGACCGGAGAAGCCCGGGCCGAACCGTCCGACGCCTCGGGCACCCTGCTGTACGACCTGGAGGGCGAGGACTGGAACCGGGCCCTGCTCGACCGGCTCGGTCTGCGCCCCGGGCTGCTGGCGCCTCTCCTCCCTTCCCGGGCGGTGGCAGGCACCCTGAAGCGGGAGCCAGCGCAGCAGCTCGGCCTGTCCCCGGGCCTGCCGGTCGCGGCGGGCGGAGCGGACACGGCTGCGGCGCTCCTCGGCACCGGCCTCCCGACCGGACAGGGGCAGTTGACCGTGGGCACCGGCGCGCAGCTCGTCCTGCGCCAGGACACATTGCCGGAGGCGCAACCCGGGCTGCACGTGTTGCGCGATACCCGCGACCGGGGCTGGTATACCCTCGCGGCGGTGCAGAACGCCGGGGTGGCGCTCGAATGGGCCAGACGGGTGCTGCGCTGCGGCTGGGAGGAGTTCTACGCCCTCGCCCGGCAGGCCCCGCCGGGGGCAGGCGGCCTGCTGTTCCTGCCTTACCTGACCGGGGACCGCACCCCGCACCTCGATCCGAACGCGCGGGGCGGCTGGATCGGCGCGGGCCTGGAGCATGACGCGCCCCACCTGGCCCGCGCCGCGTTCGAGGGGGTGGCCCTCTCCATCGCCGAGGCGGCGGCGCTCCTGCCCAGCGCCGTCCAGCCCGCCTGGCGTCTGGCGGGGGGCGGCTCGGTGCAGCCATGGTGGCGGCAACTGCTCGCGGACGTTCTGGCGCGGCCCCTGGAACTTCTGGACGTGCCCTCGGCGTCCGCCTTCGGCGCCGCGCTCCTGGCCGGGGCCGCCGCGACCGGACGACCGCCTGACCTGCCGGACTGGCGCAGCACGGAAGTGGTCGAGCCCGCCGGGGAGGGTGTCCCCGCAGGCACGCGGGACAGGTTCAGCGCGGCCTATCAGGCGTTGCGCCCCTGGTTTGCCCAGCGCCGCAGCACACCTCCGGCCGTCTAGCTCCAGGGCGCTTGGCGGTGAGGACGCGGAAGCATGTTCACTGCCAATCAGGACCGAAGCACCGAGCAGGCCAAACAAAAAACCCCCTCTCTGGGAGGGAGTTCTGTGCTGGTCGAGGCGGCGAGATTTGAACTCACGACCCCTACCACCCCAAGGTAGTGCGCTACCAGGCTGCGCTACGCCTCGACGGCCAGCCACAGAACTATAGATGCCGTTCGGCCAGCCGTCAAGGGCGCGGGGCGCTATGCTTGGCCCCGTGACCAACTTGAGTTTCGAGGAAAAGCTGCGGAACTACGCGCGGCTGGCGGTGCGGATTGGCCTGGGCGTGCGGGAAGGCCAGCGCGTGCTGGTCGAAGCCCCGGTGGAGACGGCGCCGCTCGCCCGCCTGATCGTGCGTGAGGCTTACGAGGCGGGCGCCAGCTTCGTCGACGTGCGCTGGGACGACGACGACGTGCAACTTGCCCGCTTCACGCTGGCCCCGGAAGGGTCGTTCGAGCAGATCAGCCAGTGGCGCGTGGACGCCGAAACCGAAACGGCGGACGCGGGCGGCGCGGTGATCGCCATTCGCGCGACCAACCCCAACCTCTACGCGAACGTGGACCCGGCCCGCGTAACGGCCCACCAGCGGGCGCTGGCCGCCTACCGCAAGCCCTATTCCCTCCAGGTGATGACCAACCGCCTGAACTGGAACCTGATCTCCGCGCCGGTGCCCGAGTGGGCCGAGCTGATGTTCCCGGGCGTCTCCCGCGAGGAAGCCGTCCAGAAGCAGTGGGACGCCATCTTCGCCGCCACCCGCGCCGACCAGCCCGACCCGGTGGCCGCCTGGCAGCAGCACCTCGCAGACCTCAAGCGCCGCCGCGACCTCCTCACCGCCAAGCAGTACGCGGCGCTGCACTTCAGGGGCGGCGAAACCGACCTGACCGTGGGCCTGGCCGACGATCACATCTGGGGCGGCGGCGCGGCAGACACCCCCTCCGGCATCACCTTCACCGCCAACATCCCCACCGAGGAAGTCTGGACTGCCCCGCACCGCGAACGGGTGGACGGCGTGGTGGTCAGCACCAAGCCGCTGTCCTACAACGGCGTGCTGATCGAGGGCATCCGCATCCGTTTCGAGGGGGGGCGGGTGGTGGAGGCGACCGCGCGGCAGGGCCAGGAAACCCTGCGCCAACTCATCGACACCGACGAGGGCAGCCACCGTCTGGGAGAGGTCGCGCTGGTGCCCGACTCCAGCCCGATCAGCCGCTCGGGCCTGTTCTTCTTCAACACGCTGTATGACGAGAACGCCGCCTCCCATATCGCCATCGGCAGCGCCTACCGCTTCAATGTGAAGGGCGGGGTGGACATGACGCTGGAGGAATTCCAGGCGAAGGGGGGCAACGACAGCCTCACCCACGTGGACTGGATGATCGGCAGCGGTGAGATGGACGTGGACGGAATCACGAAGGACGGGCAGAGGGAGGCGGTGATGCGGGGGGGCGAGTTCGTGATCTAGGAGCCGTCAGCTTTCAGCGGTCAGCAAGATTGCTTCTGCTCACGGCTGCCTACTCCCGCTGCGCCAGCCACAGCACCAGCGCCTCCGCACTGGCCGGGTTGGTGGCGAGGGGGATGTCGTGCACGTCACACAGGCGCAGCAGGGCGGACACGTCCGGTTCGTGCGGCTGGGCGGTCAGGGGGTCACGGAAGAAGAAGACGGCCAGGACGCGCTCCTCGGCGATGCGGGCACCGATCTGCTGGTCCCCGCCCAGTGGCCCCGACAGCATCCGCTCGACGGTGAGGCCGGTCTTCTGCTCCAGGATGCCGCCCGTCGTGCCGGTGGCGATCAGGTGAAACTGGGCCAGCACATCGCGGTGACTGAGGGCGAAGAGGGCCAGTTCCAGCTTCTTCCGGTCGTGCGCGATCAGGGCCACCTGACGCCGGTCGGCCGCCGGGCCGCTCACGCTTCCGCCTGCTGCGCGGCGAGCGCCGCCCCGATCACTCCGGCATTCGTGCCGAGTTGCGCGGGGCGGATGGTGACCGGGGCGAAGGGACCGGCGTACTCCTCGGCGGCGGCCCGGACCCCCTGGAAGAACATCTCTCCGACGCTGGCGACGCCGCCCCCGATCACGATCACCTCCGGGTCGAGCAGCTTCTGGAGGTCGGCCAGCGCGACGCCGATGTGCTTGAGGGCCTGCTGCACGATCCGGCGGGCGGCGGGCTGCCCCTGCGCGGCGAGCGCGAAGGCTTCCGCCGTGCTCACGTCGCGGTTCAGGGCGTAGCTGGCGTCGCGGGCGATGGCGGTGCCGCTGGCGACGGCTTCCAGCGCCCCGTCGAGGCCTGCCCCGCTCACCGGGCCGCCGGGCATCACGGTCACGTGCCCCAGTTCCCCCGCGATGCCGTGCCGTCCGCGCCAGATCCGCCCGTTCAGGACGATGCCCGCGCCGATGCCGGTGCTGACGGTCACGTACACACTGCTCCCCGTGCCGCGCGCCGCGCCCAGGTGCGCTTCGGCCAGGGCGGCGGCCTTGGCGTCGTTTTCCAGCACCACCCGCTGGCCCAGCCGGACTTGCAGGCCGTCCACCAGCGGCACGTCGGTAAAGCCGTAGATGTTCGGCGCGAACTTGACACGGGTGCGCGCCAGGTCGAGTGGCCCCGGCACGCCCACGCCGACCCGCCGGACCTCCGGGTGCCGGGCCTGCAACTCCCGGACCCGCGCGGCGATGGCGTCCAGCACCGCCTCCCAGCCCGTCTCGGGGGTGGGCTGGACCTGCCGGTCCTGTAACTCTCCGCCGCGCAGAATCCCGGTGGCGATCTTGGTGCCGCCCACGTCCACGCCGATACTGACCTGCTGCGCTGCTGCTTCCGTCACTCTTCTGCCTCCCTCTCCAGCTTCGCGGGAGCGCTTCCAGTTCTCCGCGCGTTCATCACCGGCACTTTAGCCTGCGGGCTGGCGGGCTCAGCCCGGGAATGTCTCGCCCGCTCCGTCTCCTTGCAGCAGCGCGAGCGCCTCGGGCAGTTGCACTTCCGGCACGTAGAGGCCCACGTCGCCCATGTAGCCGCCGGTTTCGATCTCGATCACGGGGCTGCCCATCGCCCACTGGAAGGGCGTGCGGACCACGCTGACCACCCCTCCCGCCCAGAGCGTGCGCCGCCAGCCTTCCGCCAGCAGGCGCGGCAGCGTGTCCAGCCGCACCCATACGTCGCCCTGATACAGCACCCGGTCCTCGTAGTGCGCGTGGCTCACCCGGGCAGGCTCTCTTCCGTGCCGGTCGCCGGACGCGCGGACAGGGGGAGGAAGGCGCGGCGCCAGGCTTCCGGCAGCGGCTCGGGGCGGTGCGCGGCGTTCACCCGCACCTGCACGGTCCGGGCAAAGGCACAGGGCTGGCCGTCCGCCGTGAGGCGTGACACGACCGTCCAACTGCTGCGGCCCACCCCCTCCACCAGCGTCTCGACGGCCACGCGCTGGCCCCAGCGCACCTCCTGGCGGTAGTCGAGTTCCAGCCGGGCGAGCACCGAGCGGTCATCCTCGTCGCGGACCCCCAGGTCACGCATCAGGAGGACGCGGGACGTTTCCAGGTACTGCACGTAGACGGCGTTGTTCAGGTGGCCCATGCCGTCGATGTCGCCGTAGCGCATCTGGATCTCGGTGCGGTGGGCGCGCGTCCAGTCCAGGGCCGCCAGGGCGTCGGCGGCAGCGCGCGGGTCGGGTTCGCTCATGGCGTCCATTATGCGGGCCCCGCCTCCCTTTCGCCTGCTGCGCCTCATGCCGGGTGACGCTATGCTCTGACCCATATGACTCCGCCTGACCCGCCTCCGCCTCCGCGCCGGGACCTGCGGGCGTCCTGGCGACAGGTGCAGCGGCTTCCGGTCACGCTGATGCTGGCCAGTCTGCTCGCTGGCCTGGGCATCGTGCAATTGACGTTTCAGCTCGGGAACATGACCTACCGCACCCTGACCTGGAACCGCGAAACCCGCGCCACCCAGGCCCGGATTCAGAGCCTGGAGCACGACCTGCGCGTGCTGCGCGAGGCCGAACAGGCCGCCAGCGATCCCGCCTACCTGGAAGTGCAGGCCCGCTGCCAGGGCTTCGTGGGCGCGAACGAGACGGTGGTGGTGGCCAAGGGTGCCCCCGAGACGCCCGGCGAGAACTGCGCGGTGCTGCGCCTCCCCTGAGCGAAGATGAGAAGCCCTGAGGTTTTGGTGGGGATTGCCGCCCTGCCCCCCGCGCCCGGCGTATGCTGCGGGGACCATGTCACTCGTCGTTCTGGTCACGGTGCCCCCCGAACGAGCACAGGAACTTGCCCGGACCCTCGTCGCGGAGCGTCTGGCGGGCTGCGTGAATGTGATCGGCGGCATCCACAGCATCTACCGCTGGGAAGGCGACATCGCTGAGGACCCCGAGTCGCTGCTGCTGATCAAGACCACCGGGGAACGCTACCCCGACCTCGAAGCGCGCATCCGGGCCATGCACCCCTATCAGGTGCCCGAGATCATCGCGCTGCCCTTTGACCGCGCCCTGCCCGAGTTCCAGAGCTGGCTGCTCAGTGCCACCACCCTGCGCGGCGAGTAGGCCCGCTGGCATAAAAAAAGCTCCCGCTGGGGGAGCAATTCTGGCGGGCCCTGTAGGACTTGAACCCACGACCTACGGTTTTGGAGACCGCCGCTCTACCAACTGAGCTAAGGACCCTCGGCTGCGGCGCGGGAGAACCCTGGCCCGCAAGCCCGCGCAGCATAGCAAAGGGGCCAGCAAGCACGCAAGGGTAAGGCCCGCCTTTACAGGAAGCCGCCCCCCAGCATCAGCCGCAGCGCCCCCAGCGCGGCCACCACGACGTTGAGCGTGATCGCACTCCGGTCGCGGGCCAGCACGCCGAAGATCAGGCCCAGCACGGCGGGCGGCAGCACGACCAGCCAGTTCAGCCAGCCGAAGAGGGGCAGGAAGCCCAGCAGCAGGCCCAGCGCCGCGAGAATGCCGAGGATCAGGGAAAGGAAGCGCATGCCACGAATACGCGGGACAGAGCGGGAAAGTTGCCGGGCCTCTAGAACAAATGGCTCAGCGCGGGCGCCTCTCACCCGGTGGAGTGTAGGCTGCCCCGCGTGACCCGCTCCTCCTCCTCCCGCCTGCCCCACGGTGCCAAGGCCCGCGCGCCGCTGGTGCTGTCGGCGCTGGAAACGCTCTACCCCGACGCCCGCACCGAACTGGCCTTCGGGAGTCCCTTCGAACTGCTGGTCGCCACCGTGCTGAGCGCCCAGGCCACCGATGTGAGCGTGAACGCCGCCACGCCCGCCCTCTTCGCCCGCTATCCCGACGCCTTTGCGATGAGCCAGGCCAGCCCCGAGGACATTGAGCCGCTGATCCGCACCATCGGCCTGTACCGGGGCAAGGCGCGCAACCTGGCCGCGCTCGCCCGCCTGCTGGTCGAGCGGCACGGCGGGGAGGTCCCCAACGATTTTGACGCGGTCGTGGCCCTGCCCGGCGCGGGCCGCAAGACCGCGAACGTGGTCCTGAGCAACGCCTACGGTTACCCCGCCATCGCCGTGGATACTCACGTGGGCCGCCTGGCCCGCCGCCTGGGCCTGAGCGTGCAGACCAACCCCGACAAGGTGGAAGTGGACCTCCAGCGCCTCTTTCCCCGGGAACGCTGGGTCTTTCTGCACCACGCGCTGATCCTGCACGGCCGCCGCATCTGCATGGCCCGCAGGCCGCAGTGCGCCGCGTGTCTGATGCAGACGTTCTGCCCGCGCGTGGGGGTGGAACCGTGAAGGCCACAGGCCGGGAGCGGAGGCGCGGATGACCTGGAAATTTTCTCGCCAGCTCTGGCTCTACCTCGCCTCGGCGTTCACCTTCGGGCTGGCGCAGGCGTTCGCGGCGCTGTTCCTGAACTTCTACCTGC
This sequence comes from Deinococcus metallilatus, assembly GCF_004758605.1. NCBI lineage: Bacteria > Thermotogati > Deinococcota > Deinococci > Deinococcales > Deinococcaceae > Deinococcus > Deinococcus metallilatus. Next base: position 2,646,013 of record NZ_CP038512.1, on the reverse strand, counting down.
GGGCGCTGGGGCTGGGGGCGGAGTGGCAGGGGCTGGTGAATGCGCTGCCCGCGCTGACGCTGGCCTGCCTCAGCCTTCCGGCGGTGGCGCTGGCCCGGCGGATCAGCAACGCGCGGACGATTCAGCTCGGCAGCGTCCTGAGTCTGATCGGCGCGGTGATCCTGGCGCTGGCCGGGGGACCGCTGGCGGCCCTCGCGGGAGCGCTGGTACAGGGAGCGGGGGCGGCGCTGCTGTCCGTCGCTGGGTCGCCCTTCATGGCGAACAACAGCGACGAGCGCAGCCGCGTCACCCTTTTCAGTGTGCAGAGCGCGTTGATGACCGGGGCGGGGTTCCTGGGCAACCTGCTGGGCGGGCGCGTGCCGGAGGTGTACGCGGCGGCCACCGGGACGGCCCCCGACGGGTTGAGCGCGCTGCGGGCCGCGCTGCTGGTGTCGGCGGCCTTTCAACTGGTGGGCCTGCTGCCGGTGCTGTTCCTGCGCCCCAGCGGCAAGCCCCGCCCCCAGGGCCGCTCCTTTGCCGTGCGGGACAAGCGGACGATGACGCGGCTGGTCGCCCCGAACCTGCTGGTCGGCCTGGGGGCGGGCGCGACCATCCCCTTCCTGAACGTGTTCATCGAGGGCAAGTTCCATGTGGACTACGCCAGCCTGGGCACGCTGTTCGCCTGGACCAGCCTCGCCACCGCCGCAACCGTGCTGGTGCAGCCGCTGCTGGTGCGCCGCCTGGGCCAGCTTCCCGCCGTGCTCACGGTGCAGGCCGCCAGCCTGCCCTTTCTGGCGGTGCTGGGCTTCGCGCCGGAGCTGTGGATGGTCAGCGCGGCCCTCTTCACGCGCGGCGCGCTGATGAACGCGGCCGGTCCGGTCTACAGCGCCTACGCCATGAGCGCCCTGCCGGACGAGGACCGCCCGATGTACTCCGCCGTGAACGTGATCACCTGGGACCTGGGGTGGGCGGTCAGCAGCCTGCTCAGCGGCGTGGTGCGCGGCGTGCTGCCCTTTGGCTTGGCCTTCCGCGTGCTGTTCGCCTGGACGATCCTGATGTACGCGGGCAGCGTGCTGGCGATCTACCTGGGCCTGTACCGCCGGTCGCGGCGGGCGGCCGCTTCTGCCGCTGCGCCGCTGCGGCGGTGAGGCCCCCGCCGCTGGACGGGGGTAGACTGACCGCGATGAGCGACACCGGACCCCTTCAGAGCCTGTACCGCGTGCAGGAGCTTGACCTGGAACTCGACCGGCTGCGGGACGAGGAGGCCAGCGTCCCGGACGCCCTGCGTGCTGCCCGCGCCCAGCAGGAACGCCTGAACAACGACCTGGAGGACACCGAGATCACCCTGGAAGGCACCGAGAAGCAGATCCGGGGGCTGGAACAGGACCTCCTGGGCACCCGCGAGCAGATCACCCGCGCCCGGGAGGAGCAGGAGAAGAACGCCTTCGACGCCCGCGCCCAGAGCCAGTACGGCAGCCGCATCCAGATGCTTCAGGAACGCGCCGAGGAGATGGAAGAGGACCTCGCGCCCCTGCGCGAGCGGCAGCGCGACCTGACCGGCAAGGCGGGCGGCCTGCGCGGCGAGCACCGCGCCCTGCGCCCCCAGCTCGAAGAACTGGAAGCCCAGGACGAGGCCCGCATCCAGGGCCTGCGCGACCAGGGCGAGGGCGCGCGGCAGGAACGCGCCCGGCTGGTCGCCGGGATCGATCCCCGCACCGTCAAGGAATACGACCTGATCCGCAAGGCCAAAAAGGGCCTGGGCCTGGTCGAGATCCGGGGAGGCCGCTGCACCGGCTGCAACGTGATGCTGCCGGTCAACGTGCAGCAGAAAGCCGCCCAGGGCAAGCTCCCCCCCGTGAAGTGCCCTTCCTGCGGGCGCTTCCTGATCAAGCTGGGCTGAGGGCAGGCCACCCCCTTTGGGGGAAGTCGGGCGGGCCGGACCCGCCTCCTGCCCCGCAGCCGTGCCCAGACTTCCGTTCCTGACGGGAATTTCATCTGACCCCTGGGGGATTGCGCCAGGGGTCACATCTTGTACACCAAAACAGAAGGTCGTACAAGTCATTGTAGCTCCAGGGTGCAAAGTGTTACAGTCAGGCACCTGAGAGCGGCCCTCTGTTGCCGGGCCACCCTGTCCATGCCTTCCTGCCTTCAGCGAGGCAGCCGGGTTTTTGTTGCCGTTTCTCTCCCAAGGAGCCTCCATGACCACCACGCCCAGCCCCACCCTCAGCAACTTCGACGAGAACGCCCACCACATCGCCAGGCGGCAGTATTTGCAGGCGGGGGACGGCGACCTGGGCGGGATGTTCCGCCGGATCGCGGACTGGGTGGCGGGCGCGGAGGCCCCGGAGGCGCGCGAACACTGGGCGCAGAAGTACTACGACCTGATGGCCGAGAAGAAGTTCTGCCCCGGCGGGCGCGTGCTGGCGGGCGCGGGGACGCAGCACGGGAACGTCTTGAACTGCTTCGTGCAGGGCGCGACCGAACACGCCCCGGAGAGCTTCGACGGCGTCATGGAGGTCGCCAAGAAGCTGGCCCTGGTCACCAAGGTGGGCGGCGGCAATGGCGTGAACCTCGACGTGTACACGCCCCGGGCCCAGAGCAGCCGCCCCGATGCGGGCGTGCGCGGCTGGGCCTACATGAGCGCGGCCCACCCCGACGTGGACGACTTCATCGAGGGGCTGATGCGCCCCCCCACCCAGCCCGACGGCGACAAGCAGCCCGTCGCGGTCCGCAACTGGACCCGCGTGGTGTACGGGCAGGCGATTCCCGCCGAACTGGTGGCGCGCGCCCGGCAGAACGGGGTGCAGATTGTGCGCGCCCTGCCGGAAGGCGTGCAGCCCGTCGCGGACGACATGGGCGGCATCGTCGACGCGGCCCGCGCGGTGGCCGAGAGCGCCAAGGTCGGCGTCGAGCCCCGCATCGACCTCAGCGAGATGCGGCCCGAGGGTGCGCCGATCAAGGGGTCGGGCGGCACCTCCAGCGGCCCGGTGTCGTTCCTGATGGAGATTTTCGACAACTTCCTGGAGTGGGCCAACCGGGGCGGCGAGACGAGCGGACCGATCAACACGCTGCGTTTCGTGTATGCGCCGGTGCTGCGGGTGGTCCGTCAGGGGGGCTGCCTGCACCCGGACACCCTCGTGAACACCAGCCGGGGCACGTTGCGTCTGCGCGAACTGGCCGACCCCTTCACCTTCGGCTGGCAGGATCACACGCTGGAAGTCGCCACCGACGAGGGCTGGAAGCGCAGCCCCCAGACCTTCAACAACGGGATTGCTGACACCCTCAAGGTCACGCTCGACAGCGGCCTGACGCTGCAAGGCACGCCCAACCACAAACTGAAGGTGCTGCGCGAGAACGGCGCCCGCGAGTGGGTCCGCTTCGACGAACTCCAGCCGGGCGACTGGGCCATTCAGGTGCTGGACGAACACACCGGCAGCCCCGTGACCCTCGCTCCCCTCGGCGCAGGCGGCACGCACTTCAACGCCAAGACCATCCGGACGCCGGAAACCCTGACGGAAGACCTCGCCTTCTGGCTGGGATACCTGTGGGGCGACGGTTTCGTCAGTGACGGGCGTGTGGGCTTCGCGGTCGCGCACGGCTCCCCGATGGTGGAGGTCGCGCCGCGCCTCTTCCGCGACCTGTTCGGCCTGGAAGTCAGCGTGGAGCAGAAAGAGAATGACGCCAGCCTGATCTACGTCACCAAGAGCAGCGCCCTGGTCGCGTGGCTGAACCAGAACGAGCTGCACAAGGGCAAGGCCCGCGAACTGGAGTTGCCGCGCCCCATTCGGCAGGCACCACGCAACGTGGTGGGGGCGTTCCTGCGTGGTCTGTTCGAGGCGGACGGCACGGTCACGGCAGGTTACCCCCTGCTGAGTACCGCCAGTGAACGCTTCGCGCAGGACGTGCTGGTGATGCTCGGCGGCCTGGGTATTCCGGCCAAGCTGATGCGTTACAACCCCCTGCCGGGGCGCTACTCCAAACACGAGCAGTACCGCGTCCGCGTGATGACTGCCCTCGGACTGGAACGCTACCTGGAACGTGTCGGCACGCTGGAAGGTTCACGTCTGAGCGTGCTGAGCCGGTTCACGCCCGACACCCGGCGCGAGTCCTCCTGGCCGCTGCCACACGCCGCTGCGCTGCTCGGGGGCGCGCTGGAGGCACTCCCCGCCGGGCGCAAGGGACAACCCAGCCCGCACACCGAAACGCGCAAGACCCTCAGCCGGTACGTGCGGGGGGAGCGGAACCTCACGGCCACGGCTTATGCCGCTCTCAAAGAAAACGCCCAGGTCACTGACCTGATCCCCGACTTCCAGTTCAGCGAATACTACGTCCCGGTGCGCGAAATTACGCCCGGCGGCCGCATCCTGACGCTGGATATCTGCGTGGACGACAACAACACGTACCTGGCGGGCGGCGTCGTAACCCACAACACCCGGCGTGGCGCCGGGATGGCCACCATCTCCATTGAGCATCCCGACGTGCTGGACTTCCTGACCGCCAAGGACCTCGACCGCGAGGCCGCCGAGGGCGACATCTCCACCTTCAACATCTCGATCCTGGTGACCGAGAAGTTCTGGCAGGCGCTGGAACGCGACGCCCTGTGGCATGTGGACGTGCAGGACGTGCCCGGCAAGTATTACCTGGCCCCGCAGACCGGGATGTACGATGGCCGCCTCCCCGCCCTGCCCGAACGGGCCGAGGACGGCGCGCGCGGCGTGCCCCTCTACCAGACCGCGCCGCAGGGCCGCTACAACCCGGCCGACAAGCGCCCCGGTGTGCCTGCCAAGTGGCTGTGGGACCAGATCGCTCAGCACGCCTGGGCGACGGGTGAACCGGGACTGATCTTCGTGGACCGCGTGAACGAATTCAGCGCGCTGAAGAACCTGGGGAAGCGGTATGAGATCCGGAGCACGAATCCGTGCGTGACGGGGGATACGCTGGTCGCGGTCGCGGATGGACGTGGTGCGGTCAGCTTCCGGGAACTGGCGGAGATGGGTCGAGACGTTCCCGTGTATGCGAAGGATGACCAGGGGAACGTCGTGGTGCGCTGGATGCGGAACCCCCGCGTCAGCGGCTACGCGCAGGCCATCTATGAAGTTACGTTCGACGACGGCCTGAAGACCCGCGTGACGGGCAACCACAAGTTCAACCTGACGGACGGGACGTTCCGCGAGGCGTTGCAGTTGCAGCCGGGGGAATCGGTGGCGTCGCTGACGCGGTTCCATGCGAAGTTCGATGAAGTGTTCCCACATATGACCAAGACGAAGGGTCAGGACTATGTATGGCTCACGGGTGGCAAAGGTAAGCCAAAAGGCGAGCATCGTCTGATTGCAGCCTTCTCTCTCGGCCGCGCCTTGAAGACGGGCGAAGTCGTACATCACCGGGACTATGACGCGCAAAACAACTGCCCTGACAACCTGGAGGTCATGAGTGTCGAGGCGCACGATGACCTGCACCGTGCGAACATGCTGGGCGACAGCAACCCCATGCGCGAACGTTGGTGGGGCCAGCTCACAGACGCCGAGAAGCATGTCTACCGTCACCGGATGAGCGCCGCCACGTCGGGTGAGAACAACGGGCGTCATTCCGGCCTGTCCCACAGGGAACTGGAAGAGGCGGCGCGTGAACTGGCCCGAAGCCTGGGCCGGGGTTTCACGAACCGCGAGTGGCAGGCTTATGCCGGAGAGCGCGGGCTGCCCCAGAGTTTCTCCGAACACCGGGAGGCGGAACTGGGGAGCGTGAATGCCCTCTCCGAACGGGTGGCGGCCGAGCTGAGTCTCCTGGTGCTGCCACGCGGTGTGGGCCAGTCCCGCCAGGCCGTCCACAATTTCGACCTGCTCCAGTCCGCTCTCCGCTCCGGGTATGTGGCTGTGCGCCACGAAGGGAACTTCTACCCCATCGTCACCCGCGCCTGTGAGGACTGCGGGACGCACTACGAACAGCCCTGGAACCGCCGCGAGGTGAGCTACTGCCGTCCCTGCGGCCTGAAGCGGGCCTCTGCTGCCGGACGTGAGGGGGCACGAGCCGCCCTGGGGCAGGTCAGTGCGAACACCGGCGAGCGGCAGGTGCGGGCCTTCAACGACCTGAAGTTCCGCCTGGGGCGCCGCCCGCTCAAACAGGAGTGGGAAGCCCACTGCCGTGAAACGGGCGTACCTGTGCGCCTGCACCCCGGCGGCCTGCCGACCTACGCTGCTCTGGCTGAACGGGCCAGCGTGGCGAATCACCGGGTCGTCTCCGTGGAGTATGTCGGCGTTGAGGACGTGTACAACGGGACGGTGGACGAGTTCCACAACTACTACATCGGGCATCATGCTGTACAGTCTGCGGGCGAAAAGATGCGCTTCAGTTATGTAAATACCAGACAATGTGGCGAGATCCCCCTCACCATCGGCGAGCCCTGCGATCTCGGGGCCATCAATCTTGCCGCCTACGTCCAGAACAGCACCTTCGACTACGCCACCTTCCGCGCCGATGTGCGGACCTGCGTGCGCTTCCTCGACGACGTGCTGGACGTGAACGTCTTTGCGCTGGAGGACAACCGCGTCGCCTCCCAGGACCTGCGCCGCCTGGGCCTGGGCGTGATGGGCCTGGCCGACGCCCTGATCAAGCTGGGCCTGCGCTACGACTCGGAGGCCGGGCGCCAGGTCATCTCCGAGATCATGAGTGCGCTGCGGGAAGAGGCGGTGGCCGAGAGCGAACGTCTGGGCCAGGAACGCGGCGTGTACCCCGTCTATGAGCGCAACGCCAAGAAGATTCCCCATCAGCCCCGGCGGAATGTCGCGGTGCTGACCGTTGCGCCGACAGGCACCACCAGCATGCTGATGGGCGTCTCCAGCGGCATCGAACCCGTCTTCAGCCCCTTTATCTGGCGCAAGATCGGCAGCGAGTACCGGGCCCTGCTGCATCCGCTCTTCATGGAACTGCTGAACCAGTACCCGCCCGCCTCGAACATGGAGGGCGAGCAGGGCGGCTGGAACTGGGACCGGGTCACCGAGGCCGTCAGCGAGAATCACGGCAGCGTGGTCGGCCTGGCCTTTATCCCCGAAGCCCTCCAGCAGGTCTTCGTCTGCGCCCACGACATCAAGCCGGTGGACCACGTGCGGATGCAGGGCACCGTGCAGAAGGCCTTCGACGACGGCGGGCAGCACGCGGCCAACAGCCTCTCGAAGACCATCAACCTGCCCAACAGCGCCACTGTGCAGGACGTGCAGCAGGCCTACAGCGAGGCGTACAAGACCGGCTGCAAGGGCATCACCGTCTACCGCGACGGCAGCAGGCAGTTCCAGGTCCTGAGCACCAGCAAGAAGAAGGAAAAGAAGGTGGAAGAGCCAGCGGCCCAGGCCGCCGCCGAGGTGATGGGGGAAGGGACGGAGAGCAGAGAGGAACCTGCCGCGCCTGCTGCGGCTCCCGCTGCCGTCGCCCGGCCCGCCGTGGTGGCCCAGCCGCCCGTCTACGAGCGCCCCGCCCGCCTGAGTGGCATCACCGACATGGTCAAGCTGACCGACCCGACCAGCGGGCACCGCCGCTCCTTCCTGGTCACCGTCAACCACCTGAACGGCAAGCCGGTCGAGGTTATGGTCATCAGCGGGCGCGCGGGCGACGAGGCCAACGCCGACTCCGAGGCGCTGGGGCGCGTCGTGTCCATCGCCCTCCAGCACGGCGTTCCCGCCCAGGCCCTCATCAAGACCCTGCGCGGCATCAACGGCGGCCTGTACGGCAGCTACAACGGCCGCCTGGTGGGCAGCAAGGCCGACCTGATCGCCGTCGCCCTCGACACCTTCCAGAAGGACATGGAGGCTGCCGCGCTCCCGCCCCTCGCCGGGGCCAGCGTGGACGTGCCCGCCCTCGCCCCTGCGGCTCAGAACGGCGTCAGCATCGAGAGCATGGACGGCATGAGCCGCGAACGCTGCCCCGTGTGCGAGGAGAAGGCCGTGATCCGGGAAGAGGGGTGCCTGAAGTGCCAGGCGTGTGGGTACAGCAAGTGCGGGTGAGCGACTGGCCCGACAGGACAACAGACGGCGGCAGGCAGCACTCTTTCCCAATTGAGCAAGAAAGGCAATAAGAAGTAAGCCCTACCGCCCCACCTTCAAAATCCTTCCGCTCCCGTACTCCGCCACGTACAGTTCGCCCCCCTCGTCCTCCCCGAAGGTCGAGGGGTTTTCGACGCTGCCGATACGGACCTTGTTCCAATTCTGGCCGGTGGTGGGGGCCGCCCAGACGGTGCCGCTCCCGAAGTCGGCGAAGACGTAGCGGCCTTTCAGGGCGGGAATGGCGCCGCCCCGGTACACGTACCCGCCCGTGATGCTCTGGCCCTCGTCGTGGTTGTACACCAGGACGGGTTCGGTGAGGCCCTGCGTCCGGCAACCGCTGGGCGGATTGAAGCAACGGCGGCCCTCGCGGAGGCGCCAGCCGTAGTTCTCGCCGCCCTGACTGGCGCGGGGCTGGCGGTCCACTTCCTCCCAGGTGTCCTGGCCCACGTCCGCGATGATCAGGTCACCCGTGACGCGGTCGAAGGAGAAGCGCCAGGGATTGCGCAGGCCGTAAGCCCAGATGTACGGGTTGGCCCCCGCCTTTCCCAGGAAGGGGTTGCCGGGGGCGGGTTTCACCCCGTCACCGCGCACGTCGAACCGCAGCAGCTTGCCCAGCGGCGAGGCCAGGTTCTGCGCGTTGTTCTGGGGATCACCGCCGCTGCCGCCGTCGCCCAGACCCAGGTACAGGAAGCCGTCGGGGCCGAAGGCGAGCTGCCCACCGTTGTGGTTCGCGTAGGGCTGCGGGGTGGTAAAGAGGATGCGGGCGCTCTGCGGGTCGGCTCGGGAGAAGTCCGGGGTGGCGGTATAGCGGGCCAGCACGGTATCCCCGTTGCGGTCGGTGTAATGGACGTACAGGCGGCGGTTCTGCCGGTAACCGGGATCGAAGGCGAGGCCCAGCAGTCCCCGCTCCCCGCCCGCGCGGGTGAGGGCGCTCACGTCGAGGAAGGGCTGGGCGCGGACCCGTCCCCCCTCGATCACCCGCACCTGCCCCTCCTGCTGCGCGGCATACAGGCGGCCCGAGCCGTCCCCCGCGTGCGTGAGGGTGGTGACCTGCGGCAGACCCGCCACGAAGGGCGTGAAGCGGACGCCGGGCACGGCGGTGTTCTGCGCCCAGGCGGGGGCGGTCAGCAGGGCGGCAGCGAGGACCAGCGCGGCGGGCAGGCGCGGGAGGGTCATGGGTCATTGTGCGCGCCCCGCCCCGCCGGGACTGTCATTCGCCGGGCAGGAGAAAGCACAAACCGGAGGTTTCCCCCGGTCCAGCCCCCCTTACGCTTCCGCCTCCTCGCCCTTCTTGCCCTTCTTGTACGGTCCTTTTTCCTTCCACTTCAGGCGCACCGGAATTCCGGCCAGCCCCAGGTCCTCGCGGATGCGGTTCTGGAGGAAACCCTCGTAGGCGCGGGTCACGAAGTCGGCGCGGTTGCAGAAGATGGCGAAGGTGGGCGGCGCCGTTTCCACCTGGGTCATGAAGTACATCTTCAGCTTCTTGCCGTGGAAGTTGGGCACGGCCTGGCGCATCTGCCAGATTTCCAGCCAGCGGTTGAGTTCGGCGGTCGGAATGCGGCTCTGCCACTTCTCGTAGAGCTTCATCGCTTCCGCGAGCATGTCGTGAATGCCGTAGTCATTGATGGCGCTGGTGTACACGCGCGGCGCGTAGGAGATGTGGTGGAGCTTCTGGTTCAGGTCCTTTTCCGTCCGCTTGAGGTCCTCGTCGGGCACCAGGTCCCACTTGTTCACCACCACGATCACGGGCTTGCCGCTGTCGTAGGCCAGGTTGGCGAGCTTCAGCTCGTGGTCGCCGATGTCGGTGGCGTTCACCACCAGCCAGATGATGTCGCTGCGTTCGATGGCGGCCTCGCTGCGCTGGATGGCGTAGTCCTCGATGGCCGTGTCGGGCTTCTTGCGGATGCCCGCCGTGTCCACCAGCACGAACCGCTGCCCGCCGTAGTTCCATTCCACGTCCAGGCTGTCGCGGGTGGTGCCGGGCTGGTCGGCCACAATGGCCCGCTCGCTCTGGGTGATCGCGTTCAGCAGGCTGGACTTGCCCACGTTCGGGCGGCCGATCAGGCTGATGCGGATGGGCGCGATTTCCGGCACGTCCTCCTCGTCGGGGGGGAGGTACTGCATCACGCGCTCCATCAGGTCGTCCAGGCCGCGCGCATGCTCGGCGCTGATCGCCACCGGATCACCGAAGCCCAGGCCCCACAGCTCGGCCAGGTACACGTCATGCTTGGGGCTGTCGATCTTGTTGGCGGCCACGATCACCGGTTTGCCCAGCTTGCGGAGCCAGTCCGCGACCTCGTAATCGGCGGCGGTCAGGCCCTCGCGCGGGTCCACCACGAAGATCACGGCCTGCGCGCCTTCCATCGCCCACTCGGCCTTTTCCCGGATGGCCTGCTCCCACTCGTCGCCGCTCCACAGGCCGCCGGTATCCACCAGCACGATCCGGTGGTTGTGGTAGAGCATCAGCCCTTCCTTGGCATCCCGCGTCACGCCGGGAAAATCGGCCACCACGGCCTCGCGCCGCCCCACCAGGCGGTTGAACAGGCTGGACTTGCCGACGTTGGGCCTTCCCACAATCGCCACTTTTTGCATTTTGGACGCTCCTTTCGGTGTCGAAGCTGCCCCGGCGTCAGGGGGAGCTTCGCCGCTGCCCGCCGCCTTCACTGAGGCTGGACGGGCCATAGGTGAAAAAGTATAGCGTGGGGGGTGGAGGAGGAAGGTAAGGTCCATCCCCTCACCAGAGGGCCGGGGTGAGCGGCGCTGCGGTGGGAAAAGGGTGTCCCGTTCCGCCGCACCTTGCGGAAGCTCTGGGCGGCTGCGGCCCGAAAGCGCCTCTGCCCTGCCTGCCTGAGAGGGGAAGTCGGCCGCCCGCGCCAGCGTTTCAAAAGCCGAAGGGGCTATGGCGTCAGCAGGTTTGAACGGCTGAGCGTGTTCTTCCGTCTTGACCGGGAATTCGCCTGCATAAGTTGACTTCCCCTGCATCCCACGCTATCCTTTTTTTATCACCGCCCGAGAGGCGGCTTTTTTATTGCTCGACCTCGATGGGTTCCCGCAGGGCGGGTTCGACTTCGCCCTCCATGTACTGTCCGGCCTGGAGGCGCCACAGTTCGGCGTACTCGCCGTTCCGGGCGAGCAGGCCAGCGTGGGTGCCGTCCTCGATCAGACGCCCGGCCTTCATCACCAGGATGCGGTCAGCCATCAGGACGCTGCCGAGGCGGTGGGTGATCAGCAGGGTGGTGCGCCCACGCGAGAGCGCGGCGAAGGCGGCGAAGACCTCGGTTTCGCTGCGGGGGTCGAGGGCGGCGGTGGGTTCGTCAAGGATCAGCACCCTTGCGTCACGGTACAGCGCCCGGGCGGTGGCGAGCTTCTGCCACTGGCCGCCCGAGAGGTCCACCCCGCCGAAGGCCTGGCCGATGCGGGTGTTCAGGCCGTCCGGCAGACGGGGGAGGACGCTCTCCAGACCGCTGGCACAGACGGTTTCCGCGAGTTTGGCCTCGTCCTCGGGGCGGCCCAGCAGCACGTTCTCGCGTAGCGTCCACTCGAAGCGGGCGAAGTCCTGAAAGACGGCGGCGATCTGGGAACGCCACTCGGCGGGGTCGAGGCCCCGCAGGTCGGTCGCCTCGCCCGGCCCACCGACCAGGATGCGCCCGGTCGTGGGGTCGTAGAAGCGCAGCAGCAGCTTGATCAGCGTGGTCTTGCCCGCGCCGTTCTCACCCACGATGGCGACGACCTGACCCTCGGGGACATGCAGGGTCACGCCCTCCAGCACCGGCGGGCCGTCCCGGTAGGCGAAGCCCACGTTCTCCAGCGTCAGGTCGAGCCGCGCGGGGAGGGGCCGGGGCGTCTCGGGCGGGGCGACCCCTGGGCGGGCGTCCAGAAAGGCGTAGTACTTCTGGAACCACCGGAGGTGCTCGGTGCCCATGCCGAGGTATTCGGTGACGCTGCCCAGGCCCTCCCGCACCTGCGCCAGCGCCCCGATCACCAGCACGACCGCGCCCGCCGTCAGCCGTCCCGCCCCGGCCTGGGCGACCGCGTAGGCAAAGAGGCCCGCCGTCACCGCCAGCGCGAGTGCCTGGGCGGGCAGCACGCCCAGCACCTGCTTGTTCCGCATGCCGCGCATCACCCGTTGGTAGTCGAGGGCCTTGCTGACGTACCGCTCCGTGAGGTAGGGCATCAGGTCGTAGAGGCGGACCTCCTTGGCGTACTCGTGGCGCATGGAAACGCGCTGGTCGTAGGCCAGTTCGCGGGACTCCTGGGTCCGCTGGATGGTCAGGCTCCAGCCCATCTCGCGCAGCCGGATCTGCGTGCGGGCCAGCGGAACCATGCCGACCACCACCACCAGCGGCACCCACCAGCCCACCGTCAGCAGCGCCCCCGCGACACCCAGCACCCCCACCAGCGAACGCAGCAGGCCCAGCAGCGTCGCCGTGAGGTTCAGGGGCCGGAAACGCGCGCCCATTTGCAGCGTCTCCACGTCGTCGTGAAAACGGGGGTCTTCCACCACGTCCAGGCCGGGGAGGGCCTGCATCTTTCGCATCAGGCTCGTGACCGTCTGTACCGTGAAGTGGTCGGCGGCGTAGCCTTGCAGCACGGTACTCGCCACCCCGGTGAGCTGCGCCACCAGCGCCGTGCCCGCCCAGGCCAGCGCCAGCAGCGTCAGATTCGCCTCACCTCCCCCGACCACGTGGGTGATGCCGTCCACCGTCCACTTGCTCAGGAAGATGGTCGCGGCGGGCGTCAGGCCCTGCACCACCACCATCAGCCCCATCAGGGAGACGATGCCGGGGGCGCTGCGAACGAGGGCGGGCAGGGCGCGGGCCAGGATTGCGAGCAATTCATGCGTGGGGATGGGGTCGGTGTTGGGGGGTTTCCGCACCCCCCGAGTGTAGGTACGGCTGCGGGCGTCAACCGTGCGCGGGGGCCTCGTCTGCGGGCGTAACCTGTGCCACAATAAATGCATTAAGGAAGCACGCCGCCCAGGTCAGACCGGGCGGCGTGCTTCCTTGAACCGTCAGTGTAGGGTCTTGAGGTACGCCTGAATATCCGCGAGCTGCGCGTCGTTGATCTGCGCCTGCGAGAAGCGCGGCATGACGGTCGAGAGTTCGTGGTCGGGCGCGTGCCCCTCGTGCACTGCGGCGGAGAACTGGGCCAGCGTCCAGCTCGTGGGGCCGTTCGCGGCGACCAGGCTGGGGCCGATGCCGCCCTGGGCGTTCGCGCCGTGGCAGCCCGCGCAGTTGCTGGCGAAGACGGTCTGCCCGCCCTGGGCATTGCCTGCCTGAGTGGTGCCTGCCGCCGCGCCTGCACCCGCTGCCGCGCCCGTCGCGCTGCCAGCGGTGGCGGCCGGTTCGGAGGCCGTGCCGGGGGTCGCCGTGGCGCTGCCGCTCTGGCCTGCCCCGGCGGTCGCGGGGGCTGCGGTGCCGGTCGTGCCCGCCGCCGTGTTTTCAGCCGCGTTGCCCGTTCCGGTGGCCGTGGTCCCCGTGCCCGTCGTCCCGTTGCCTGCGGCCGCGCCAGCGGGTGGCGTTCCCGGCTGCTGGACCGTGTTCTCGGTGCCGGTCGTGCCGTTGCCGGTCATGGTTTCGGCCGTGCCCTGGACCGGGGCGGGCACCTGGGTGTTCTGCGCCGTGCCGCCACCGCCGCTGGTCGTGTTCGTGCCTGCCGAGGGGGTGGCGGTGCCCGCCGCCGGACCTGTCGTCGCGGTGCCCGTACTCGCGGTGCTGGAACCTGCCGTGCTGGCGCCCGCTGCCGAGGCGTTCGCCTGTTTCTGCGCGCTCATCACGCGCGGGATGACGATCAGGAACGCCACGCCCAGAACCAGACCGAGCGTCACGCCCAGTACCCACGACATCACGTCGCCCGCCACCCACCGGTTTTGTCTTGTTCGCTTCACCGACATACCGCCAGCATACGCCCCCGCGCGGGGTTTCCCGTCCCCGGGTTCCTTTAGGTGGGCTTGTGCGGAGGCCGCGTCACAGCAGCCGCTCGGGCGGGGCGTCCTCTTCTGCGGGCCACCATTGCAGCCGGGCGAGGTCGCAGCGGCCCGAGGCGTCGAAGGTGACGCCCTCGGCCTCCAGCAGCCGTTCCTGCATGTCGCCAAAGCCCAGCTTGTGGGTGCTGACGCGGCCCTGCGCGTTGATCACCCGTTGCCAGGGCAATTCTCCTCCACCCGCCAGCGTGTTCAGCACATACCCCGCCTGCCGCGCCGCACCCGGCTGCCCCGCCAGCAGCGCCAGTTGCCCGTAGGTCATCACCCGGCCCGGCGGGATGCGGGCGACCAGCGCCAGCACGCGCTCGCGGAAGGTCCCCTGCGCCTCCCCCGCCCCCGCCTCACTCGCCACGCAGCGGCCCCCACAGCGCGTCCTCGTCGGGGAGGGGAAAGCTGCTCCCCTTGAGCGCGAGCAGCATCTGGCCCCGGTGGTGCGCGTCGTGCGTGAGCATGTGCAGCAGGAACTGGGCGGCGCTGGGGTGAGAGAGATTGCCGGTGCCGTCCGCGTGCGTGGCCGTGTCCAGGGCGGTCGTCCAGACCTCGCGCAGCACCTCGGCGGCCCGCGCCGGGTCTTCCTGCGCGGTGAAGTTCCCCCACAGCGTGCCGCTGTACAGGACGGGCAGGGGAGAGGCGGCCTCCTCGTCCAGTTGGGAGAGCCACTCCTGCGTCACGCCCGCCATGTGGGCCAGATGTTGCGCCACCGTCATCCCGCCGCCGGGCATCTGCGCCCGCATCATCTCCGGGGTCAGGTGGGCGCACAGGACGTCGTTCACGCGGCTGTTCGCCTCCACCGCCGTCTCCAGCACCGCTCTCGTTTCGGGGTTCATGGTTTCAGCGTACCCGCAGAAGCCGACAGAACGTGTCGCCTTTCGCCCTCCGGCTGCGGCCCGAAGCGCAGCGGCGCGTGTCCCGGGACCGCCTGGGCCGCGAACTCGTGCAGCCCCAGGCGATCCGGGGCTTCGAGGTGATAGCGGAAGTTCCAGAGGTAATGCTGCACCACCCGTTCTGGCAACCCCAGCTTGCGCGCGTGCCGCGCCGCCACGTCCGCCAGATGCCCGATCCCGTGCCGCCGCGCCTCCCGCATCGCCTGCACCAGCGCGGGCGGCGGCGGATTGTCACGGCGGTAGGCCCACACCGCGAAGACGAAGGGATGCCCAGTCAACCGGAACCACTCCTCGGCCAGATCGGTGACGGTGATACCCCGGCCCTCGTGCGGCAGCATCGTCATGGTCGTCTCGGGCGTCAGCGGTCCAGCCACCCGGTACCACTCGCGCAGGGCACTGTCCCCGATCCGCAGCACGCCGTCATACCCGGAGGCGAGCAGGTCCTCGGCCTCGCCTTCCGCGCGTTCGAGGGCGGGGGAGAGGCCGCGCGCCGCCAGCAGCACCTCCAGCAAAGCGACGCTCATCGCGCTCTGGCGGGTCAGGGCCACCCGCCGCAGGCGTTCGAGCGGGACGGTATGAAAGAGGTTCACCGAGTACACCGGCCCCAGCACCGCCACGCTGAAATCCGGCAGCGCCTCCAGCACGTCCGCGTGCCGGATGAACTCCACCGCGCTGATGTTGGCGATATCCACCTCGCCCGAGAGCAGCGCCGCGTTCATCTGGGTGGGTACGCCGGTGATGGCCGTCACGCCCGCAGGGAGGGTTAGCGAGTCGAGGATGGGGGCGACGTTGGTGTAATGAATCCAGCCTGCTTGGTAAGTCATGGAGCACTCCTAGCTTGTGGCATGTGGCTTGTAGAAGCCGAAAGCTGAAGCGCGAGCAGAAGCTCGTCCATACGCCACAAGCCACGCGCTACACGCCCCCTCACGGCACCACCTGCACGCATACCGCCCGCCACTTGCCCCCCCGCTTGGCATACACCCGCAGGAAGCTCTGTACCCGCACGCCGTTCCCGTACAGCGTGCCGCGCGTCACCGCCGTCTTGCCGTAGACGTGGGCGGCGTGGCGCTCGAACATCAGGGCCAGCGGGGGGTTGTGGCGCATGCCTTCCAGCAGGTCGGCCTTGAAGGCCACTTGGCCGTCTGGAAAGAAACCCATCCAGTCCTCCGCGAGCAGCCCCGCCATCAACTCCGGGTCCCGGTGGTGGTAGGCAGCGTTCCAGGCGTCGTCCAGCGCCAAGACAGCGTCCAGGTCCGCCTGCACACTAGTCCGCCGCCTCCGCGTTCGGGCGGGGGAAAACCTCCAGTTCGTTGTAGTAGGCGTCGCGCAGCACCGGCAGGCGCCCGGCCTGCTGGATCATCTTTACCATGCCCGCCTGCGACAGCGCCATCGGGGAGGTCGCCCCCGCCGCGTGCGCGATGTGTTCCTCCTGAATGGTGCCGTCAATGTCCGAAACGCCCCAGTCGAGGCTCACCTGCGTGAGTTCGGAGCCGATCATCACCCAGTAGCCCTTGATGTGCGGGAAGTTGTCGAGGTACACGCGCGCCACCGCCAGGTTCCGCAGGTCATCCAGGCCGGTCGTGAACTCCGTCTTGCCGAGGTTCTGCGCCAGGGTGTTGCCGAGCGGCTGGAAGGCGAGCGGGATGAAGGCGTGGAAGCCGCCCGTCTCGTCCTGAAGGTCGCGCAGGCGGTGCATGTGGTCGAGCCGTTCTTCCAGCGTCTCGATATGTCCGTAGAGCATCGTGGCGTTCGTCCGCATCCCCAGCGAGTGCGCCTCGCGGTGAATCTGGAGCCACTTCTCGGCCTTCACCTTGTTCTTCGCCACCTGTCGCCGCACCCGGTCCGCGAAGATTTCCGCCCCGCCGCCCGGCATCGCGGCCAGTCCCGCCGCCTGGAGTTCGCGCAGCACCTCCAGCGTGGGCATCTTGCTGATCTTGGCGAGGTGTTCGATTTCCGCCGCCGTGAAGGCTTTGACCTGAAGGTCGGGGAACGTCTCGCGCAGCCGCCGCACCATCTCGGGATAATAGGCCCACTTGTGGTTGGGGTGGTGCCCGCTGCTCATGTGCAGCTCGGTGATGCCGGGGAGATAGCGCCGCCGCACCTGCTCGACCACTTCCTCCGGTGAGTAGTCCCAGGCGCGTTCCTCGCCCTTGCGCGCGGCGAAGGCGCAGAAGGTGCAGCCCACGTAGCAGATGTTGGTGAATTCCAGCCGCATCGAGTGGACGAAAAACACCTTGTCCCCGTGCAGCCGCTCCTTGGTCCGGTTCGCCAGGCGCATCAGCGCGTTCAGGTCGCGGGTGTAGTACAGCCGCATGCCCTCGTCAAACGAGAGGCGCTCGCCTGCCTCCACCTTCTCGACGATGGGGGCGAGCAGGGGGTCGCGCAGCCACTTCATGGGGAGCAGGATACGCCCGCGCGGTACAGGAGAGTGTCCCGGGAACCCTCCGGCTCTCAAAAGAGAGCGGCGCGTCCCACTTCAGGAACGCGCCACCCGGCTGCGGACGTTCGGCCAGAGGTTGTGGTTCAGCCAGAGGTTGCGGCTGTGGGCGGCTGAACGCTCTGCACGGCGGTCACCCCGCCCCGCAGCGCCGTCGGCTCCCCCTCCAGCCTGGGGGTCACGAAGTAGAAGGCCAGAGCCAGCAGCAGGTACACGGCCAGCAGCAGCACGCCCTCGAACCAGGTGGCCTCGCCGTCCTTGGTGACGGTGGTGACGGTCAGGGCGACCGCCACGATGGCGACCATTTCGAGCGGGCTGGCGAACACCAGATTCATCGGCTGGCCGATCAGGAAGGAGATCAGCACCAGCAGCGGCGCGGTGAAGAGGGCCACCTGAATGGTCGCGCCCACGGCGATGTTGATCGCCAGGCCGATCTTGCCCTGCCGCGCGAAGTAGCTGCCCGCGATGTACTCCGCGA
Source organism: Deinococcus metallilatus (assembly GCF_004758605.1). Classification (NCBI taxonomy): domain Bacteria; kingdom Thermotogati; phylum Deinococcota; class Deinococci; order Deinococcales; family Deinococcaceae; genus Deinococcus; species Deinococcus metallilatus. Next base: position 2,628,222 of record NZ_CP038512.1, on the reverse strand, counting down.
AGTTGCCCACCACCGCCAGCACGACGATCCCCAGGAAGAACGGGCTGAGGCCCAGCGTGCTGCTGGTGGCCTCCAGGGCGCCGGACAGCAGCTCGGACTCCAGCGCGATCAGGGCCGTGCCGCCCACCAGCACGGCGGCGGCCTGCCAGACCGGCCACAGCGGCCCCTGGTGGGGTTCGTCCTCCAGCGCGAACACGTCCTTGTGCGTGAACAGCGTGTACACCAGGTTCAGGAGGTACACGACGATCAGCACCAGCGCCACGCCCAGGCTGAGGTACTCGTCGAGGTTGGTTCTGATCCCCTCGTTCCCGGCCAGGAACGCGGGCAGCCGCTCGGTGTAGTCGAACAGCGCGGGGATCAGCAGCGCGATCACCACCAGAAACAGCATCGAGTTGAGCTGCCCGGCGTTCCGCCAACTGAACTGTTGCCGCGTGCGGCCAAAACTGCCGATCAATATGGCGAGGCCCAGCCCCAGCAGCGCGTTGCCGAGGATGCTGCCGGTGATCTGCGCCTTGACGACCGTGACGTTGCCGCTCAGCAGCACGAAGATGGCGATGATCAGCTCCGCCAGATTGCCGAAGGTCACGTTCAGCAGGCCGCCGATGGTCGGCCCCGCCCGCGCGGCGACCTGCTCGGTGGCCTTGCGGAGCCAGTCGGCCAGCGGAATGATCGCGACCGTCGCCGTGACAAAGACCCACAGCGGCGGCGCGTGAAACACATACTCCAGCAGCAGGCTGATCGGGAGGAAGACCAGCAGCAGGTTCATGATCATGCCGTGAGTCTATAGGCCAGCCCGGGCCAGGCTGCCCGGACCTGTCGCCCCCTCACGCCCCGCCGATGGCGAGGGCCCCCACCCGCACGTCCGGGGCGCTGACCGCGTCGGGGGTGTCGTGCAGCTCGTTCCCCACGGCCTCGATCCCCGCCAGCAGGTCGAGGATGTTCCCGGCGACCGTGAAGACCTCCAGCGGATACGCCGTCACGCCGTCTTCCAACCAGAAGCCCTCGGCTTGCAGCGAGAAGTCCCCGGTGATGGGATTCGCGCCCGCATGGCCGCCCGACACGCCGGTCAGCCGCACCCCCGTGAGGCCGGAGGCGAGGGCTGCCGCGTCCGTGTCCCCGGCTTGCAGGATCAGGTTGCTGGGGGCCACGCCCACCGTGCCCTGAAGGCCCTGGCGCGCGGCGTGTCCGGTGCTGACGGTTCCCGCGCGGGCGGCGGTCTGCGCGTTGTGCATGAAGGCGCTGAGTCTGCCGCCCTCGATCAGCGTGAGGGGCACGCTGGGGCAGCCCTCCGCGTCGAAAGCGCGGGAGTTCAGGCCGCGCACCGGCGTGGGGTCGTCGCGCAGGGTGACCAGGGGACTCGCCACCGGCTCGCCCAGGCGACCCGCCAGCGGACTCTTGCCCTCCTCGACCATCTTGCCGCTGAACATGCCTGCGAAGAGCGCCAGCAGTTCGGCCAGGCACTCGCCGCTGATGACTGCCGGGAAGGTGCCGCTGGGGGCGGGCCGGGCACCCAGCAGGGCCAGCGCCTTCTCCACCGCCGAGAGGGCCGTGCGGGTGGGGTCGAGTTCGGTGAACTCGCGGGTGAACTGCCAGTCGGGCTTCATCTTGTTCTGGCCGCCCTCGCTGACCAGCGGCGCCGTGTAGTGCAGGGCATAGAGCTGACGCGCCTCGCGGCTGAGGCCCGCCGTGTTGCCGACGAGACGCTGGCTGTCACTGTCCTGATAGCCGCCGTAGGGCACGCTCACCACGCGCGGGTCGGCCTCCCGCGCCGCGCGGTCGAGATCGAGCGCCACCTGCACCTTCTGCTCGACGCTCACGCCGCTGAGGCCCTCGCCGTAGAGGTCGAGGGCAGGCGGCTCCGGCCAGGCGACCAGGCCCGCGCCGGGTTCGGGCGCGACCAGTTCGGCGTTCTCGATGGCGCTGTCCAGGGCACGGTCCAGCGCGGGCCGGGAGAGGTTCTCGGTGAAGCTGTGGCCCCAGGCGCCCTTCACCAGCACCCGCAGCGCCACGCCCTGCCGGGCTTCGAGCTTGAACTCGCTGACCTCGCCGCCGAACGCCTCCACGCTGGTGCTGGTCCCGCGTTCCCCGTACACCTCCAGCGTCACGCCGCGCTCGCGGGCGCGGTCCAGCAGGTAGGCGCGGGCGTCCGCGATGCTGAGCTGCTCGGTCTGGGTCATGCGCGGCCTCCCACGGTGATTTCCGAGATCAGGATGTGCGGCTGGCCCACGTCGGTCGGGAGGCTGCCGGACACGCTGCCGCACATGCCCTGCCCCAGCGCGAGGTCGCCCGCCACGCCCACGATGTTGCGGAGGTCCTGCGCGCCGTTCCCGACCAGCGAGGCTCCCTTGAGCGGCTCGGCCACCTGCCCGTCGCGGATCATGTACGCCTCCTGCACGGCGAAGTTGTAGTCGCCGGTACCGGGCGTCACGCTGCCGCCGCCCATCTTGCGGGCGTAGATACCGCGCTTCACGCCGGAGATCAGGCTCTCGGGCGTCTCCTGGCCGTTGTCGATGAAGGTCGAGCGCATCCGGCTGGCGGGCGCGAAGGTATAGTTCTGCCGCCTGCCGCTGCCGGTGCGCGCGTAGCCGGTCTTGAGGCTGCCCACCCGGTCCACCATGAAGGACTTCAGCACGCCCTTCTCGATCAGCACGGTGCGCTCGCCGGGCATCCCCTCGTCGTCCACCGTGACCATGCCCCAGGCACCGGGGATGGTGCCGTCGTCGATGGCGGTGACCGACTCGTGCGCGATCTTCTCGCCCAGTTTGTCCGCGAAGACGCTGGCGTTCTTCTCGACGGCGGTCGTCTCCAGAATGTGCCCGCAGGCCTCGTGGAAGATCACCCCGCCGAACTCGTTGCCGATCACGACCGGGAGTTTTCCGGCGGGCGCGTATCCGGCGCGCAGCATCGCGTTGGCGATCCGGGCCGCCTCCGCGCCGATCTGCTCGGGCGTTGCCGTCTCGAAGAACTCCAGGCCCTGCCCCGCGCCCGGCCCGTAAGACCCCGTCTCACGCAGCGTGCCGTCCTGCGCGATGGCGCTCACCGTCAGCCGCGTCCACACCCGCTCGTCTTCGGCCCACACGCCCTCGGAGTTGGCGATCAATACGCGCTGCACGCGGTCGAGGTAGTTCACGTCCACCGTCTTGACGTCCCCGACGCCTGCCGCCGCGCCGTGTGCCCGCCGCATCAGGGCGAGCTTGTCGCGTTTGGCCGCGTGGAGGGGGTGCTCGCGGGCCACGTACAGGGGCGCGGCGTCCACCCGGCGGAAGTCCAGCCCGCCTGTTCCCTCACGGGTCGTCTCGCCTGCCCCGCCCCGGGCGCGTGCCACCTGATCGGCCAGGTCGCGCAGGCCCGTCGGCGTCACGTCGTTGGTGTAGGCGTAGACCACCCGGGTGCCGTACAGCAGCCTCAGCCCCGCGCCGAACAGGTTGCCGCCCCCGGCGTCCTTCACCTCCCCCTGGTGCAGCCGCAGGGTGGTCGTCAGGGTGTCTTCGGCGAACAGTTCCGCGAAGTCGGCCCCGCCCCTGCGGGCGAGGGACAGGACTTCGGCGGCCAGGGTCTGACTCAGCATCGGTTCTCCTGAGGGCCGCACCCTGATGGGAGCGCGGGCGGGCCGGGTGTGAGAGGGCCAGGGGGAAGGGAAAACTCAGTTCGCCCCGCATTCTGCCCTGCCCCCGCCCCGCCTGCCACGTCACTTGCCCGGCTAGGCCATTTCGCTGAGAGGCGGCGTGTCCAGCCGCGCCCGCACCCCGGGCCAGTCCTCCCGCGTCACCGAGTACATCACGGTGTCACGCATGGTGCCGTCCGGCCGCCGGATATGCCGCCGCAGCACGCCCTCGCGCACCGCGCCGAGTTTCTCGATGGCCCGCTGGCTGCGCGTATTCAGGAGGTCGGTCTTGAGCTGCACCCGCTCCATGCCCATCTCCTCAAAGGCGTGGGCCAGCAGCAGCCGCTTCATCCGCCGGTTCGCGCCCGAGCCGTGCCAGCGCGGATGCAGCCAGGTCCACCCGATCTCCAGCCCACTATGCGCGGCGCGGATGTCGCCGTAGCGGGTGCTTCCGGCCAGTTCGCCGCCGACCTCAATCACGAAGGGCATCTGGTCGTTGGCGTCCAGCGCGGCCTGATAGTAGGCGGGTGAACTGGGGGGCGACCCCATCAGCCGCAACTCCTCCGCGCAGTCCTGCGCCAGCGCGCACAGCGCCGGAATGTCCGCTTCGGTCAGGGGTCGCAGCCGGAGATCGCCGTCTCGCAGGGTGAGGTCGTGGTGCATCCCCGCAGTGTGGCATGACAGCAGTGTGGCATGGCAACAGAATCGCGGCGGCGCGCTACGCTAGAGGCGTGAAGGACGGCGAGCAAGGACCGCGGGAACGCTGGACGGTGGACGGCATCGAGGACGGGCCGCATGGCCGGGTCGCGCGGGTGGAACGGGAAGACGGGCGCACCTTCGACCTGCCGCTCCACGCCCTGCCCGAAGGCGTGCGGGAAGGGGACGTGCTGGCGGTGCAGGACGGCCCCGACGGCGTGACGGTGCGGGTGCTGCCCGAAGAAACCCGCGCCCGGCGGGAGCGTGCCCAGCGCCGCCTCGACGCGCTGAACCAGCCCGCCGAAGACGGTGAGGAGATCAACCTGTGAGCCAGAAAAAGACCCCCGCCCGCAAGGCGCCCGAAAAGAAAGCCCCGGCCCGCAAAGCCGCCTCCCGCGCCCCATCCGGCAAGAAGGACGGGCGGCCCCTGCCCAACTCCCGGCGCGGCCCCAGCTCCTCGGACCTGCTCGGCCTGCTGGTGCTGGCGCTGACGGCGAGCCTCGCGGCCTGCGCGTTCGGCGGCGACAAGAAGGGTGGGGACGAGAAGACCGGGCAGCCCGGCGGACAGGTGACGGTCCGTTTTCTGGATGTCGGCCAGGGCGACGCCGTGCTGGTCCGCAGCCCCGAGGGCAAGACCCTGCTGTACGACGGCGGCCGCAGCACCAGCAAGATGCAGGACTACCTGCAAACCTACGGCGTGGACCACCTGGACCTGATGGTCGCCAGCCATGCCGACGCGGACCACATCACCGGGCTGATCCCGGCCGCCGAGCAGGCCAAACCGACGCTCTTCATCAACAACGGGATAGCGGGCACCACGCAGACCTGGAAACGGCTGGCGGACGCGCTGGAAAAGGCCGGGACCACCTTCCAGAAGGCCAACAATCAGGTCATCAACCTGGGCAGCGTGAAGGTGCGGGTGATCGCCCCGCCCGCCGGAATGGGGAGTGACCAGAACGACAACAGCGTGGGCATCCGCCTCGACTTCGGGGACTTCCACGCCCTGATGACCGGCGACAGCGAGACGCCCGAGACGGCCGCCTGGCTGGCCGAGAACCGCGCCGATATCCATGGTCCCTTCCAGGTCTACAAGAGCATCCACCACGGCGCCGCCAACGGGGACAACCAGTCCTGGCTCGCCGTCGTCCGCCCCGAAAACGTCGTCATCAGCGTTGGGGAGAACAACTACGGCCACCCCACCCAGAAGGCCCTGGACCTCTACAAGCAGAACGGTATCCGCATCTACCGCACCGACCAGCAGGGCACGGTGACGTTCATGGGCAGCGGGGACGGGAAATACACGGTGACGACGGACCGGTGAGGCAGAGCGCCGTTTCCTTTGCCCCCTGCGTTCTGCCCGCTGCGTTAAACTTCCCCCCTGATGTTCGGACCTCTTAGGCCCCGCAGCCAGCCGCAGCCGGGGCATCTGTATGATGTGGCGGTGGTCGGCGCGGGCCTCGCGGGCACGGAACTGGCCTGGCGACTTGCGCGGGCCGGGCGGGACGTGCTGCTGGTGTCGCAGGCGCTCGATCACCTCGGCAACCTTTATCAGCCCACTGTTGACGGCGCGGCCTTTCCGGTGGGTAGCCTCTTCGCCCGGGTCGCCGCCCAACTGGCCCCCGCCACCGACGGCTGGACCTTCCACCGCCATCTCAAGGCAGAGGTCGAGCGGGCGGCGGGCATTCACCTGCTGCAAAGCACCGTCACCGAGCTGGACGAGGCGGACGGTCAGGTGACGCTCTCCACCTGGGAGGGGCCGGAACTGCACGCCCGTGTGGCAGTGCTGGCCGTCGGCGCGTTCCTGAAAGGCCGCCTGCTGATCGGGGACACGCTGGAGGAGGCCGGGCGGCTCTCCGAGGTCGCCTACGACTTCCTGGCCGACGACCTGGCCCGTTCGGGCGTGTGGCTGATCGGGGGCGAGCAGACTGCCGCCGGGGTGGAGGGGGCGCCGCCCTACGACGTGCGTTTCCTGACGCCCGCCCCGTCAGAACTCGCGGGCTTCCGCCTCGCGCGCTTCGGGCGGGTGTACGCGCTGGGCCGCTGCACGCCGGGTGACCACACCTATACGAGTGTGCTGGAGGATGCTGCGCGGCTGGCGGACGAACTGGTGGGGGGAGAGGCATGATCTCCCGCCTCTCGGACTTCCACTTCCCCGACAGCGCCGCGCGCCTGTACCCGGACACGCCGGGGCGGCCCTGGGTGCTGGAGGTCGGCTTTGGCGACGGGCGCTTCTGGCCGCACTACGCGGCGACTTTTCCCGAAGCGCCCAATTACCTTGGTGTGGAGATCAGCGGCGTCTCGCTCCTCAAGGCCGAGCGGCGACTGCGGGCGGCGGGCCTGACCAATGCCGTGCTGACCAAGCTGCCCGCTGCGCCCCTGATCCGCGAGGTGGTGCCTTCAGCCGCGCTGGACGCCATCGTGGTGAACTTTCCCGACCCCTGGCCCAAGGCCGGACACGAGGAACACCGCCTGCTGCGCGCGCCCTTCTTCCGCCTGGCCGCCAGCCGCCTGAAACCCGGCGGGGCCGTCCTCTTCACCACCGACCACGACGAGTATTTCGAGTTCGCCTGCCGGGAGGCCGAGGCAAGCGGCGTGATGCGGGTGGAACTCACCGACCCGCCGCCCGCCGCGCTCGAAACCAAGTACGCCCTGAAATGGCGCGACCTGGGGCTGGGGGCCCACCATGCCCGTTTCGTCCCGACGCGGCACCCCCACGTGCCGCACGGCACCCTCGCCCGTTACCCTGATTCGGAGGATTCCCCCGCCGTGCCCCACGCCATCCTGACCCTGCCCCCGGCCTTCGACCCCAGCGCCTTTCAGAAGCACACCGCACGCGGCGGCCAGACCCGCGAGGACCCGGCGGGGTGGACCGTCGTCCTGCTCGATCTGTACCGCAGCCTCAAGCAAGACGGCTGGGTGGTGCTGGCGCATGTGGTGGAAGGCGAACTGACGCAGGAAGTCCTGATCGGCATCACCGGGCGGGAAGACGGCAGCCACCTTGTCCGCCTCGCCCGGTTCGGCGGCCCCATCATCACGCCGGGGGTGAAGGCAGCGGTGGGCGTGGTGACGGACTGGCTGGAAGGGCAGGGGGCGGTGGTGCGGCACCGGGGGTACTGAGCTTCAAACATCGTCTACGAGCTGCCCCGGTTCCGTGACCTTCCCGTTCGGCCTTTTTTACGAGATGCGCTATGCTGTGCGTAAGGTTGTCAGCCACAAGGTCACGCGCGTCCGTTGAAGTCACGCATTTCCAGGTTCGGTGGGCAGGCGTGGTTCACCGCGTCCTCAAGCGGGCCGTGTTCGCGTTCCCACGAAGCCGCCGCGTCCCAGTCGTATTCAACGCGGCGCGCCTCCATCTGCCAGCGCCCCCCACGTCGGGTCAGGAGTGCCCAGCGTGCCCGCGGGTCCCCGTCTCCCTGCGACGACACTGGCCCCACGCTCACCAGCAGGCAGCCGTCAACGCTACGAACGTCCTCACGGTGCATGTGCCCGACGAGGACGACCTCCGTCGCTGCCGCAACATTGAGCCGCTCGCGGATCTCATGTTCTGGGCGACGTACATACCCTGAGCCGTCCCAACTGAGCAAGAGACTGTCCCAGGGTGTCGCGGGTGTACCGTGGGCAGCGAGAACCGCACCATGCACAAGACTCGCTGTGGTCGGTAACGTCGCGATCCGCTCAAGTTCCGCGCGTGGGAGCTGTTCCGCCAGCCATGCCTGCAAGCGCGCGAGTTGCGGGTGGAGTTCTGCGGCAGGCGTGACGAGCCGCTCGTCGTTGTTGCCGCGAACCTCGACCGCGCCCAGTGCCCGCTGGAGCATGAGCGCCCCAACCGGGTCCGCCTGTCCCCACACCTGATCCCCGAGGTTCACGATGACGTCCGGCGAATGATGCCGGATGTCCTGTATGACCGCTTCAAGGGCAAACGCATTCCCGTGTGCGTCCGTGAGGATGGCAATGCTGAGGTCCGAAGGCACGGCCCAATCTACCCGCACCTGTGGGCAAGCTCGCGCGAAGACAGTCGCATAGACCCTACCTTGTACAGGTTGTGCCCCACCTCCACTTCACCCACGAACCCCTCAGCGTGATTCTCCCCGCCGTGCGCGCCGCCCTCACTGAAGCGGGGGAGGTCAACTTCACTGTTCCCGACCCGGACGCGGGCCTGGGCCTCTATGCGGGCGAGACGACCGCGCAGGGCATTCACCGCCCGTGGCAGACCTGGGCTGACCTCGCGGACCTGCTGGGCGCGCACCTGCTCACGCCGGAGCGGGTGGGGGAGGGGCGGGTCAGGGTGCGGTTGCGGACGTACAAAGACGCCCCGGCTCCTGATGCGGACGGCTACGGCGCGGCGGGTGCCTGGGTGCGGGTCGACAAGCTGGAAGACCCGGTGTTCCTATTCACGCTGGTGGAGGCCCTGCGGCGCGTGAACCCCCCGGCAGGCGGGCGCGTGCTGGCTCTGGGCGTGAATGCGGGCCGTGAGCTGGACGCCCTGGCGCTCGCCTTTCCCAACCGGACCTTCGAGGTGGTGGGCGTGGACCTAGACGAGACGGCCCTGGCGGCGGCCCGCGCCCGGCATCCCCACGCGAGCTTCCGCGTGCTGGACGTGACCACCCTCCCGGCCCCGGACCTGGGCCGCTTCGACCTCGTGCTGGCCCTCAGTCTGCTGCAAAGCCCCAGCATCCGCCAGGACGTGCTGCTGCGCGCCCTGCGGCGCGACCATCTCACGCCCACGGGTGGCCTGATCCTGGGCTTTCCGAACGCCCGCTACCGCGACGGCTTCCTCAGCTACGGCGCCCGGTTGCGGAACTTCGCGCGCCCCGACCTCAGCCTGCTCACCGCCGACGTGACCGCCGCCCACCGGGGCCTCCAGAAGCACGGCTTCAAGGTGTTCGTGACGGGCAAGTATGAGGTGCTGGTGACGGCGATTCCGGCGAAGTTGCCCACGCCGGGCGATCTGGAACTCTGAGGGGAGGAACGCGCGGGACGGGGTTCTGAAGGCCAGGACCTCGCGCGTCAGGCGTTGCCCCGCTGGTCCTCTTGCGGTGCCGTCACGTCCTGAAGGTTCTCCCGCAGTTCGCTTAGCTTCTCCTGCCGGTCGAAGTTCTTCTCCAGCCCGTCCGCGTCCATGTCCCCGGTGGCACCCTGCATGCCTTCCTCGATCACCGTGTTCTGGTCGAGGTCGCTTTCGTCCAGGTAATCCTCACGTTTCGTGTCAGCCATGCCCCATCTTCCCGGCCCCAGGTGAGGCGAACGGCCCGGGCGTCCCTACCTGCCTTTAACCTCCAGCAAAAAGCCCCCAGCCGGGGCCTGCTGACCGCTGACGGCTGAGAGCTGACGGCTTCCTCCCTACTTCCGGCTGCCAATCGCCAGCAGCGCCCCGAACAGCGCCAGATTCTTCATGAATTGCGTCTGCTGCTGCCGCCGCTCCGGCCCCTGTTTGTCCCAGAAGGGGTGGCCGATGGCCGTCGTGGGCACCAGGCTGACCGCGAGGGCTGTACTGGCCAGACGCGGCGCGACGCCCAGGGCCAGCATCGCCCCGGCGCCCAGCATCACGGCGCTGTTGACCTTCACCGCCAGTTCCGGTTCGGGAATCTCCGCCCCCCGTGCCGCCCGCACGATGGGGTCGGGGTTCTGAAGGTGGTCCATGCCGCTTTTGATGAAGATGCTCGCGAGGAGTGCCCGTCCAATAAAGCCCGTCACGCTCATGCCTGCCTCCTTGGGGTGGGGGAAGTGTAACAGAGGGCAGAAGGCAGATCACCCCTGACCGCTTCCTCCAATTCCTACAATTGCCGGTGCAGTTCCCGGAGCAGTGCGCCCACCGCCTCCACCCCCGCCGTGAGCAGGCGGACGTACTCGGCGTGGGTGATCGGGCCTTCCTCCGCGCCGCCCTGGGCCTCGATCAGCAGGCCCGCGTCGGTGGCGACCACGTTCAGGTCGGCGCGGGCGACCTTGTCCTCGGCGTAGTCGAGGTCCACGCGCAGTTCGTCACCGATGAGCCCGACGCTGGCCGCGCCGACCGCGTGCGCGAGGGGCCATTCGCTGAGTTTCCCGGCGTGGATCAGCCGGTCCGCGAAGTCGTGCAGGGCGGCATATCCGGCCAGGACACTGGCGACCCGCGTCCCCCCGTCCGCGACCAGCACGTCGCAGTCCACATAGAGCGTCTGGTTGCGGAAGTGGCGCAGGTCGAGGCTGGCCCGGAGCGCGCGGCCCAGCAGGCGCTGAATCTCGTGGCGGCGGCCGTTCTGGAGGTTGCGTTCGCGGGCCTGGCGGTCGGTGGTCGCGCGGGGCAGCATGGCGTATTCGGCGGTCAGCCAGCCTTCCTTCTTGCCGCGCATGTGGGGCGCGGGTTTGTCCTCTACGCTGACGGTGGCGAGAATCTCGGTGCGCCCCAGCTTGAGGTGGGCGCTGCCGGGCGCGTGCGGGTTCAC
>NZ_CP038512.1:2502500-2612500 GCF_004758605.1 Deinococcus metallilatus | reverse complement strand
GCCGGTGCAGAACATGATCAAGGCGGGCGTGGTGCCGGTCTTCGCCATCGGCAACTTCGGGCCGGGCAGCGCGACCACCGGCAGCCCCGGCAACCTCCCCGACGCCATCGGCGTGGGCGCGGTGGACCAGAACGGGCAGGTCGCCAGCTTCAGCAGCCGCGGCCCGGTCGCCTGGCAGGGCCAGATCAACGGCGTGTTCGTGAAGCCCGACGTGGCCGCCCCCGGTGTGGCGATCACCAGCACCTTTCCGAATGGGCAGTACGGCGCGCTCAGCGGCAGCAGCCAGGCCAGCCCCATCGTGGCGGGGGCGGTGGCCCTGATGCTCAGCGCCAAGCCGGGGACCAGCGTGGACGCCATCAAGAACGCCCTGTATTCCAGTGCCAGCAACGCCGGGGCCAAGAACAACAACGTCGGCTACGGCCTGATCAGTGTGCCGGGCGCGCTCGGCAAGCTCGGGGTGAACGCGGGGGGCAGCCAGCCCGCGCCCCAGCCGCAACCGGCCCCGCAGCCCCAGCCCACGCCGCAGCCGACTCCCCAACCTCAGCCGACGCCCCAGCCGCAACCGACGCCTCAACCCCAGCCGACTCCGCAGCCTCAGCCCACGGGACCGGCCGGGTACACGCTGTGCGCGGTGGAAGGCGGCACCTGCACTAATGTCGCCAACAAGCAGATGGCCTTCGGGACGGCGGGCAAGTACGTCTTCGGCACCAACGACGCCTCGCCCAACGTGGCCTGCACCGTCAAGGAGTGGGGGGGCAACGACCCGGCTTACGGCCAGCTCAAGGGCTGCTTTGTCAAGAACGCGGCGGGGACGCCCGCGCCTGCTCCGACCCCGGCCCCCACGCCCGCCCCGCAGCCGCCCAGCAGCGGCAAGAAACCCACCGTCCTCCTGGTCGATGACGACATGGGCCAGGGCGCTGACGTGACGGGCGCGCTGCGCGACGCGATCAAGGCCAACGCCGCTTCCGGGGGCGCCTTTGTCTGGAACGTGCAGAGCATGGGCGCCGTTCCCCTCAGCGAGATGCAGAAGGCCGACATCGTGGTCTGGGCGACCGGGGAGCAGTACCAGAACACCATCACGGCGGCGGACCAGAACACGCTGCGGCAGTACCTCGCGGGCGGTGGCCGCCTGCTGGTGACCGGGCAGGACATCGGCTACGACATCGGGGAAAGCGACTTCTACCGCAGCACCCTCAAGACCCGCTTCGTGGCCGACAGCAGCGGGACGCCGAAGTTCGTGACCAGCGGAGCCTTCGGCAACACCGCCTTCACCCTGAACGCCCAGGGCAGCGCCGGGAACCAGTATTACCCCGACGTGATCGCGGACCTGAACGGCTCGCAGGTGGTCGCCTCCTGGGGCAGCGCGAACGCCAACGCGGGGACCATCACCGCCCAGAGCATCCGGGTGGACCGCAACCGCACCCGCGCCCAGCAGAAGGTCGAGGACCCGCGCGGCCTGGTCGAGCGCCTCGCCGCGAATGTGATCGGCGGCCTTCTGAACCAGATTTTCAGCGGCCAGCAGCCCGCGCAGCGCCCCCGCGTGACCGCCCAGAACACGGGTGAGAACGCCGGAGCCATCGTGATCAACGACGCGGGCAAGTACCGCACCGTGAACATGGGCTTCGGTCTGGAGGGCCTGACGCCCAACAGCCGCAACATGCTGGTCAAGACGAGCTTCGACTGGCTGATGAAGTGAGGGGTTAGGCGTTAGCAGTTAGGGGAGAGGGGAAGGGCCGGGAGGGTGCCTTCCCCTCTCCCTTTGCCTGTCTTTACCCGGTTCCTATGGAGGCTGAAGCCGGGGCGGGTACGGTACGTTCATGCCGACGCTCAGAGACATCATGACCCCCGACCCCGTGACCGTGGACCCGATGGCGACGCTGAAGGAAGTCGCCACGCTGATGCTGGAGCAGGACATCGGTTCGGTGCTGGTCGTGGAGAATGACCGGCCCACCGGCATCATCACCGACCGGGACATCGTGATCCGGGCGGTCGCCTACGGGCACGACTTCGGGACGCCTGTTACCGACTACACGACCGGCGACGTGTTCACGATGGACGCGAACGCCAGCATCGAGGACGCTGCCCGCGAGATGGCCGACCGCCAGCTCCACCGCATCCCCGTGACCGAGAACGGCCGCCTGGTCGGGATGGTCAGCCTGGGCGACCTGGCGAACCGCACGGTCGGCGGGATGGATCAGGAGGCCCTGGAGGGCATCAGCGTGCCCACCGACCAGTAAAGGTCAGGAGGAAAGGCCCGCCGGAGCTTCTCCAGGCGGGCCTTTCGCTGAGGGGGTCCGGCGTCACTTCTGCAGGTCACGCAGCTTGCGGTACAGGTCCTTTTCCGCGTCGCTGAGGGTCTTGGGCACGGTGAGGTTCAGCCGGACGTAGAGGTCGCCGCGCGTGCCGTCCTTGCGCGGCCAGCCCTGCCCGCGCAGGCGCATCCGGCGGCCCCCGCTGCTCCCCGCCGGGATGGTCAGGTTGCCGCTGCCGCCAAGCGTCTGCACCGTCACGCTGCCCCCCAGCGCGGCAACCGGGGCGGGCACGTCCACCGAGGTGATCAGGTCGTCCCCGTCGAGGTCGAAGCGCGGGTCTTCCAGCACGCGGATCGTGAGCAGCACGTCGCCGCCGCCCGGTCCCTGCCCGGCCAGGCGCAGGCGGGCGCCGTCGCGGGTGCCCGCCGGAACGCGCAGGGTCAGGCGTTTGCCGTCCACGTTGATCACCTCGTCGGAGCCCTGAAAGGCTTCCTGCAAGGTGACCTGGAGTTCGCCCTCCACGTTCTGCACGAATCTCCGCCCCTGCGTGCCGCCCAGGCCGGACAGCAGGTCTTCGAGACTGACCTGACTGCCCCCCGCCCCGGCAAATCCGCTCGCCCCGCCCCGGCGCCCGCCCATGCCGAACAGGCCCTGGAAGAAGTCGCTGAATTGTGAGGGGTCGAAGCCCGAGAAGTCCTCGCCCTGGAAACCGCCGCCCGCACCACCGGGATACGCCCCGGGCGGCACCTGTCCCGCGTGCCCGTACTGGTCGTACAGCTGGCGCTTTTCGGGGTCGGACAGCACCGCGTAGGCCTCACCGATCTCCTTGAACTTGTCGGCGGCCGACTCGTCCCCCGGGTTCTTGTCCGGGTGGTACTGCTTGGCGAGCTTGCGGTACGCGCTCTTGATGTCGGCGTCGGAGGCACTGCGCTGGACGCCCAATACGTCGTAATAATCTTTGTAGGCCATGTTGCTCCTTTGGGGCAGTATGAGGGGTTAGGAGTTAGGGATGAGGAAAAGACCCGGCCCTAACTCCTAACCCCTCACGCCTTACCCCTTCTTGCTGACCACCACTCGTGCGGGCCGCACCAGCCGGTCGCCCATGCGGAAGCCGAGCTGGTAGACCTGCACGATCACGTCGTCCTCTTCCCCCGGGACCACCTGAATCGCCTCGTGCCAGCGGGGGTCGAAGTGTTCGCCCTCCTTGCCGGTGGCTTCCAGGCCCAGGCCGGAGAAGATGCTCAGCACCCTGCTCTGCACGGCCTCCACGCCGGGAATCAGCTTGGCGGGATCGCCGCTGCCCATGCTGAGGGCACGGTCGAGGTCGTCATAGACCGGCATCAGCCGCTCGGCGGCCTTGGCAACGCCCTGCCCCTCGGCGGCGTCCACGTCCTCCTGGGTGCGGCGGCGGTAGTTCTCGAAGTCGGCGGCGAGACGGCCGAGTTTGACCTTCAGGTCGGCGTTTTCCTGCTCCAGTTCGCCCACGCGCTCCAGCTTCGCCATCATCTCCTGCACCTGGCCGAACATGTTCTCATCCAGGCCGGGGAAGTTGCCCAGGTCGATGTCCTCGTCATCCTCTTCGGTCTGTTCGGCATTGGCCTGGTTGCTCTGTCCCTCGCGGGCCTCGTGGGTGTCCTGGGTCGCCTGCTCGTTCTGATTCTTCTTCTGATCGTCGTGGGTCATGGGATTGCCTCGTCTTCTAAACATGGATTGAAGATAGGGGAGAGGGGGCTCGGCTGGCCTTCCCTCTCCCCACTGGTGTTTTCAGGTCTGGGCGGCGCTTACTCGGCGGGCTTGAAATCCGCGTCGATCACGTCGTCTTCCTGGCGGTTCGCCTGGGGCTGGCCGCCCTGATCCGCCTGGCCCTGTCCGCCCTGCTGCGCGGCGGGCATGAAGGTGCGGAGGGCCTCTTCCAGCCGCTGCTGGGCGTCCGCGATCTGCTGGTCGTTGTCGCTGCGGATGGCTTCCTCGGCCCGCTCGGCGGCGGCGCGCAGGCTGTCCTTGGCGTCCTGGGGCGCATTCGCGTTTTCCTCGATCTGGCCCAGGGCCTGCACACGGAGGCTATCCAGGTTGTTGCGCTTCTCGACCTTCTCGCGGCGCTGGCGGTCGGCCTCGGCGTTCTGCTCGGCCTCGCGCACCATGCGGTCCACGTCGCCCTTGTCGAGGGTGGTGGTGTTCTCGATGCGGATGCTGGCTTCCTTGCCGCTGGTCTTTTCCTTGGCGGTCACGTGCAGGATGCCGTTGGCGTCGATGTCGAAGGTCACCTCGATCTGCGGGCGACCGGCGGGCATCGGCGGGATGCCTTCGAGCTTGAAGCGGCCCAGGCTCTTGTTGTCGGCGGCCATCGGACGCTCGCCTTGCAGCACCACGATCTCCACGCCCGGCTGGTTGTTCTCGGCGGTGGTGTAGATCTCGGTCTTCTTGGCGGGGATGGTGGTGTTGCGGGTGATCATCGGCGCGACCATGCCGCCCTTGACCTCCACGCCCAGCGTCAGCGGCGTCACGTCCACCAGCACGATGTCGCCCAGGTTGGTGTCGCCCTCGATGATGCCCGCCTGCACGGCGGCGCCCAGCGCCACGGCCTCGTCGGGGTTGACCGACTCGTTCGGCTCCTTGCCGGTGATCTCCTTCACGATGCGCTTGACCGCGGGCATGCGGGTGGAGCCGCCGACCAGGATCACCTCGTCGATGTCCTTGGCGCTCACCTTCGCGTCGGCCATCGCCTGCTCGATGGGCTGACGCACACGGCGCAGCAGATCGGCGGTCAGTTCCTCGAACTTGGCGCGGGTCAGGGTGCGCTCCAGGTGCAGCGGGGTGCGCGTCTCCGGGTCGAAGGTGATGAAGGGGAGGCTGATGGTCGTCTCGGTGGCGTTGCTCAGCTCGATCTTGGCGCGTTCGGCGGCCTCGATCAGACGCTGGAGGGCCTGCGGGTCCTTGCGGAGGTCGAAGTGGTGTTCCTTCTGGAACTCCTCGGCCAGCCAGTTCACGATCCGCTGGTCGAAGTCCGCGCCGCCCAGGTGGGTGTCACCGGCGGTGGACTTCACCTCAAAGACGCCTTCACCCAGTTCGAGGATCGTCACGTCGAAGGTGCCGCCCCCCAGGTCGAAGACCAGCACCGTCTCGTTGCCCTTGCGCTCCAGGCCGTAGGCCAGCGCGGCGGCGGTGGGTTCGTTGATCACGCGCAGCACGTTCAGGCCCGCGATCTCGCCCGCCTGCTTGGTGGCCTCGCGCTGCGAGTTGTCGAAGTAGGCGGGGACGGTGATCACGGCGTCGGTGATCTTCTGGCCGAGTTTCGCGCTGGCGTCGTTCACCAGCTTCCGGAGCACCTCGGCGCTGACCTGCTCGGGGGCGAGGTCCTTGCCGTTCACCTCAATGCGGACGGACCCGCCGGGGCCTTCCTTGACCTTGAAGGGGGCGCGGGCCGCCTCTTCTTTCACCTCGTCCCAGCGGCGACCGATGAAGCGTTTGACATCGAAGAGGGTGGCCAGCGGGTTCAGCGCGGCCTGACGGCGGGCAATCTGGCCCACCAGACGCTCGTCACCCTTGTAGGCGACGACCGAGGGCGTGGTGCGCGCGCCTTCCGCGTTGACGATAACTTCCGGGCGCCCACCTTCCATGGCGGCGATCACGCTGTTGGTGGTTCCGAGGTCGATTCCGACGGCTTTCGGCATGTTTGACTCCTTGAGCGAGGGGGATGCTGCGCCCGGTGGGGGAGCAGTTCTGAAACTGACCAGAGTATAAGCCCACAGTTTCTAACAGTCAACAGAATTGAGTGCAGAGGACTCAAGTTTAAGATTGGGTCAAGAACGGGGCTTTTGCCCGGCCACATCGCTACCCGGGTTCCAGAGTTCTGCACGCCGGGCGACATAAACTGAGCCATGACGACAAGCGGGGGGAACACCGGGGGTGGAGCGGGATGAAACGCGCCATGTGGGGCTGGGGCCTGGCCGCCGCCGTGGTGTTGCTGCTGCTCCTGATCAATGCCGCCAGTCCGCGCGGGCATACGGGTGACCTGTCCCTCACCGACTTCACGGACGCGCTGCGGGCCGGACAGGTCCAGACCGCCACCGTGCAGTTCCAGAACAACACGGCGCTGCTCACCGGCACGCTGAAGAGCGGCAGCTCCTACCACACCCGCACGCTGGCCGCCGACCCCGCCATCACCCTGAACCGGCTCCAGGCGGCCGGGGTGAGCGTCACCTACGCGCCCACCGCCCGCCTGAGCCTGCTGACGCTGTTCAGCGGGCTGCTGACCATGCTGCTGATCGTCGGCCTGCTGCTGCTGCTGTTCCGCAACCGGGGCGGGGGGGGGACCGATGCCGCCAGCAGCTTCGGGAAGTCGAAGGCGGCGGTGATCGCGGAGGGCCAGGTCAAGTTGACCTTTCAGGACGTCGCCGGGTGTGACGAGGCCAAGCAGGATTTGCAGGAAGTCGTCGACTTCCTGCGCCACCCCGAGCGTTACCACCAGCTCGGCGCCCGCATCCCCCACGGCGTCCTCCTCGTCGGCCCCCCCGGCTCCGGCAAAACCCTGCTCGCCAAAGCCGTCGCGGGTGAAGCCAAAGTCCCCTACTTCTCCATCTCGGGCAGTGACTTCGTCGAGATGTTCGTCGGGGTGGGCGCCGCCCGGGTGCGCGACCTGTTCGAGCAGGCGCGCAAAAGCGCGCCCTGCATCGTCTTCATCGACGAGATCGACGCCGTCGGCCGCAAGCGTGGCGTCAACCTGCAAGGCGGCAACGACGAACGCGAACAGACCCTCAACCAACTGCTGGTCGAGATGGACGGCTTCTCCAGCGGCCAGGAAGTCATCATCCTGGCCGCCACCAACCGCCCCGATGTGCTGGACGCCGCTTTGCTGCGTCCGGGAAGGTTTGACCGTCAGGTGGTGGTGGACGCCCCCGACGTGCGGGGGCGTGAGATGATCCTGCGCATTCATGCCCGCAAGAAACCGCTCGATCCCAGTGTGGACCTCGCGGTGATCGCCCGGAGGACGGCGGGGATGGTGGGGGCGGACCTGGAGAATCTGTTGAATGAGGCGGCGCTGGGGGCGGCGCGGGCGGGACGGTCACGGATCGTGATGCGGGATGTGGAGGAGGCGCGGGACCGGGTGTTGATGGGACCGGAACGGCGCTCACTGGTGGTCCGGGAAGCGGACCGCAAGGTCACCGCCTACCACGAGGTCGGTCATGCCCTCGCCGCGCAGTTGCTCCCCCATGCGGACAAGGCCCACAAGCTGACCATCGTGCCGCGTGGGCGGTCGCTGGGCTCGGCGCTCTACACGCCCGAGGACCGCATGCACCTCACGCGCGCCGCGCTGCTCGACCGCATCTGTGTGGCGCTGGCCGGGCACGCCGCCGAGGAGGTCGCCACCGGACAGGTCACGACCGGGGCCGCGAACGACTTCCAGCAGGCGACCAACCTCGCCCGCCGGATGGTGACCGAGTGGGGCATGAGTGAGGTGGGGCAGCTCGCGCTGGCGCAGGAGAGCGCCGGGTACCTGGGCTACGGCCCGCAGCAGGGCGTCTACAGCGACCACACCGCCGAGCGCATCGACGCCGAACTCGCCCGCATCCTGAACGGGCAGTACGAGCGGGCGGCGGCCCTGCTGACCGAGCACGCGCATGTCCTGCACCGCCTGACCGACGCGCTGATGGCCCGCGAGTCGCTGACCGGCGAGGACGTGCAGACGGTCCTGGCGGGGGGCACGCTGGACGGCCCCGCCTCCACCCCGGAGGGGGACGAAGGCCCCGCCGCGCAGCCCGGCCTGACGCCCAACCCCGCCTGACCCCCAACCTGTTCTGAAGCTGGCCCCATGAAACGCGCCGCCGTGTCCCCTACGCTGGGGCCATGACCCGCACGCTCAGCCTGCTGACCGCCGCGCTGTTCACGGTCGCCTCGGCCCAGGACACCACCGCCCCGGCCCCTGCCCTGCCGCCCACCACCCAGGCCGCCCCCGCCGCCGCGCCCGGTCTGCCCGTCCGTGCCCAGGTCACCTCCGGCCTGCTGGTGGGCCGCGAGGCGGGCGGCGTGCGTGTGTGGCAGGGCATTCCCTATGCCGCGCCGCCGGTCGGGGAAAGACGCTGGAAGGCCCCGGAACCGGCCCCCATCTGGGTGGGCGAGCGCGACGCCTCGCGGCCCGGCAACGTGTGCGTGCAGCCCCGGCCTCCCCTGGCGGGCGGCGGCCTGCGCGGGGCGGAGGACTGCCTCTACCTGAATGTCTATGCACCGGCGAATGCGGCGCGCGCCCCGGTGATGGTCTGGATTCACGGCGGCTCCTTCCGCAGCGGGGCGGGCAGCGACTACGACGGGCGGGTGCTGGCGCGCGAGCGCGGGGTGGTGGTCGTCACCGTGAACTACCGCCTGGGACCGCTGGGCTTCCTCGCCGCGCCGGGGCTGCTCGAAGGCCGCACCGACGGCAACTACGGCCTCCTCGATCAGCAGGCGGCGCTGCGCTGGGTGCGGGCGAATGCCGCCGCCTTCGGGGGGGACCCCGCGAACGTCACTGTCTTCGGGGAGTCGGCCGGTGGGATGAGCTTGTGCGCGCAGCTCGCCTCGCCCGGCGCGGCGGGCCTCTTCGACAAGGCGGTTCTCCAGAGCGGCCCCTGCACGCCCAGCATCAACATCGCGGCCCTCCCCGACGCGCTGAACACGGGGGCCGCCTATGCCCGCGACCTGGGGTGCCCCGACGGGAGCGGCGCCTGCCTGCGGGGCGTCCCGGTCGAGCGCCTGCTGACCACGCCCGTGCCCGGCCGCCGTGCTCCCGGGAGCGTCGCGCTGCCCCCCGTCTACGGCGACGCGGTACTCCCGCGTTCCCCCCATGAGGTGTTCCAGAGCGGGGAGGTGAACCGGGTGCCCGTCATGATCGGCAGCAACCTCGATGAGGGCACGCTCTTTGTGGCGCCCATCGCCGGGGCCGGAAGGGACCTGCCCCTGTGGCAGTACTGGGGGCTGGTGGCGCTGCTGGAACGGTGGAACGCGCCGCGCGTCCTGGCCAACTACCTCACCCGCGATTACCCGACGGTGGGCCTGACCGCCGCCGCCGTCGTCACCGACGGGCTGTTCGCCTGCCCGGTGAACGACATCACCCGCGACCTCGCCCGCGTGGTGCCGGTCTATGCCTACGAGTTCCGCGACCAGGCGGCGCCCAGCGAGCTGAAGCCCACCACCAGTGTCCCCCGCTACGGGGCCTTCCACGCCGCCGAACTCATCAGCGTGTTCGGCACGCCGCTGACGGACTTCGCGGACCCGGCCCAGTTCACCCCCGCCCAGGCCGACCTCGCCCGCACGCTGCGGACCTACTGGACCAACTTCGCGCGCACCGGCAATCCCAACGGGCCGGGCCTGCCCGTCTGGCGGCCCTTCGTGCCCGCCCAGAACAACGTCCTGACCTTCCAGCCCGGCAATATCCACGAGCTCACCGATTTCCGCCAGGAGCACCGCTGCGACGTGTGGGACCACTAAGTGAAGCCCGCCGCCCTGGTGCTGCCGCTGCTGCTGGCCGCGGCCCTGCTGGTCGTGGCCTGGCAGGAACGGCATGACCCGCTCGACCTGGGGGTGGTCGGCGCGGGTCTGGTGGGACTGGGGCTGCTGTTGTGGCTTCAACGTGGCCGCGCGGGACAGGGGCGCTTGGCCGTGAGTGCGCTGGTCGCGCTGCTGGCGGGCGTGGCGCTGTTCGGCGTGCGGGACCCGCTGCCCGTGCTGGGCTTCGCGGTCCTGTTCGCCCTGGCGCAACTGCTCGTCCGGCGGCTGCTGGGCGGGCGCTGACGCCTTCAGCCGCGCGTGTCCGCCGCGTCCCGCTGGGGCAGCGCGCACTGCCCGTCCTCGCAGCCCTCGGCCGGGGTGTCCTGGCCCAGCAGGGTCAGGGGCGCGGGATGCGTTTCCTTCCAGACCTGCTCCAGCGCCCCGCGCAGCACGTCCGGTGACTGGGCGCCGCTCACGCCGTACTTGCCGCCCAGCACGAAGAAGGGCACGCCGCTGATGCCCAGGGCCTGCGCCTGCGCCTCGTCCTGCCGCACGGCCTGGGCGTACTTCCCGCTCTCCAGTGCCGCGCGCACCTCGGCCGCGTCCAGGCCCACTTCCGAGGCCAGGCGCACCAGCGTTTCCCGGTCGCCCAGGAATTCGCCTTCGGAGAGGTAGGCCCGCAGCAGGCGTTCTTTCATCGCGTCTCCCAGGCCCTTTTCTGCGGCGAGGTGAAGCAGTTGATGGGCCAGGAAGGTATTTGTCGGCTGTGCGCGCTCGAAGTGGTAGTCCAGCCCCTCCCCGGCGGCGGTGTGCGTCATGCTGTCCAGCATCTCCTGCGCCTGCTCGGGCGTGCGCCGGTACTTGCGGGCCAGACCGTCGCGCAGGGACAGCGGACCCTGCACCGGGGCCGAGGGGTCCAGCTCGAAGGAATGCCACACCACCTCCACCTGATCGCGCTGGGGGAAGCCCTGGAGGGCCTGTTCCAGCCGCCGCTTGCCGATGTAACACCACGGGCAGGCGATGTCCGACCAGATGTCCACGCGCAGTTTGCCCGGAGCCGAGGGGGAAAAGAGAGTCATGCGGCGAGTCTGGCACGCCCCCGCAGAGGTGGCCGGGGGCAGTGTTACGAAACGGCCTTGAGCGTATCTTGAAGGCTGTCCGGCCCACCACCCGCCCGTCCACTCTCCTGACCGGAGGTTCCCATGACCAAGCCCGACCGCCAGGCCACCTTCCAGAAGCCCAGCGACGAGGAACTGCGCCAGGCCCTTACGCCGATGCAGTACCACGTGACCCAGCGCGAGGGCACCGAACGCGCCTTCACGGGGGAATACTGGGACCACGACGCAGAAGGCATCTACGTGGACGTGGTGTCCGGCGAACCCCTCTTCAGTTCGCTCGACAAGTACGACGCGGGCTGCGGCTGGCCCAGCTTCACCCGCCCGATTCCCAGCGTGAACCTGACCGAGAACACCGACCACAAGATCGGCTACCCCCGCACCGAGGTGCGCTCGGGCCTGGCAGACTCCCACCTGGGCCACGTCTTCCCTGACGGCCCCGCCGAGGCGGGCGGCCTGCGCTACTGCATCAATTCGGCGGCGCTGCGCTTCGTGCCGGTGGACGACCTGGCCGCGCAGGGCTACGGGGAATACCTGGGGCTGTTCGGAAAGCAGGCCTGATCTGGCCGCTCACCATGCAGGCATGAAACACGTCGCGCTGTTGCGGGGCATCAATGTCGGCGGCAACCGCAAGGTGCCGATGAAGGACCTGAAGGCCACCTTCGAGCGCCTGGGCTTCCGGGGGGTCCAGACATACATTCAGAGCGGCAACGTCGTCTTTCAGGCCGAGAAGGTGGACCAGGCGGCCATTGAGGAGGCTCTGCGGCTGGAGTTCGGCTTTCCGGTGGACGTGATGCTGCGGAGCGCGGCGGAATGGTCCGCCCTGGCCCCCCGCAACCCCTACCCGGCGCAGGCCGCGGCGGACGGGACGAAAGTTCATGTGGCGTTCCTGCATCAGGTCCCCACCGCTGAGCGGCTGGACGCCCTGAGCGCCCGTGCTTCCGGCGAGGACACCTGGGTATGCCTGGGGCGCGAACTCTACCTCCACACCCCCGGCGGCCTGGGCCAGAGCAAGCTGAACCTGACGCCCCTGAAGCAGGCAGCGACCGTCCGCAACTGGCGCACGGTCGAGAACATAGGGGAGTTGCTGGAGAAGTGAGCCTGCCCGCGCTCAGCGCCCCGGCGTGTGCTGATCGTCGGGAATCGGGGGCGGAGCCACCTGGTCGCCCTCGTCGGGAATGGCCGCGCCCGCTTCCTGGTTGCCGGGGGTGCCCGTCTGCCCCGCCCCGCCCGCGCCGGTGATACCCGTCTCCTGCCAGCGTTCCTGCTGCTCGATGTAGCCTTCCTGCATCTGCTCGGCCTCGTTGGGTTTGTCGTTGCGGTTGTCCGTCATGCCCCGAGGGTAGGCGCCCGCCGGACGGGGCAGGTGTGCGGGCCGTCAAGCTCGCTTCACCTGCCTGGAACGCGGTCCCATCGCTCAACAGCCCTTCACCGATGTCACCGGCATTCGCGCGGCACACGCCCCACAATGCCTGAATGAGCGGCGCAACCGGGGGGACGGCAACATGACCAGCAGGCCAGGGCAGGGGGGGGAGGACCCCGGCCGCCTGGCAGCGCGGCCCGGCCGAGTGCGGGGCCAGCCGGAGCAGGTGCCCGCTCAGCGTGGCTTGCGGTCCCTGGAGTTCGGCAAGAAGCGGGATGGCCTGCTATACGTGCCAGACACCCGTCCCATCCGGCCCATGCCCCTCATCGTCATGCTGCACGGCGCGGGCTGCAACGCGCAGCACGGGCTGGCGCCACTCCTTAGCCACGCCGACACCCACGGCCTGTTGCTGCTGGCCCCTGAAGCCCGGTCCTCCACCTGGGACGTCATCCGGGGGGGGTACGGCCCGGACGTGGCCTTTATCGATCAGGCCCTCGCCTTCGTCTTCGAGCGGTATCCCGTTGATCCTACGCGCGTCGTGCTGGAAGGGTTCTCGGACGGCGCCTCCTACGCGCTCTCGCTGGGGCTGGGCAACGGCGACCTGTTCACGCACCTGATGGCGTTCTCGCCGGGGTTCATGGCGCCTGCGCGGCAGGTCGGCGCCCCCCGCATCTTCATCTCCCACGGCGAATATGACCGCGTTCTGCCCATCGACCGCTGTAGCCGCGTGATCGTGCCCCAGCTCCGGCGGGCCGGGTACGACGTGGAATACCTGGAGTTTGCCGGGCCGCACACCGTCCCGGAGGAGATCGTGGAGGCCGCGCTGGCGTGGTTGGAGAGGGGAGAGTGAAGGTACTTCCGGTTGGCTGATCCGCCTGCGGCCACAGGCGGTGAGTCCGGCAACAAGGGATGCTAGTCAGAGTAACGGGACCTACACATCCAGACCTCCTACGCTCTCCCCTGGAGAGGGTGAAGGCGCCGCACCCCTCAATTGGCACCCTAAACCGCTGACCGGGAGGTTAGAGCATGACGACTCTTGCACGCCGCGCACTGCTGACCACCACACTGCTTCTCAGCCTGGGGATGGCAACCGCCCAGACGAGCACACCGGCCACAACGGCCACTCCGGGTTCCGCCGCCCAGTCCCTCCCCGCGCAGACGACCCTCACGCTGCCCTCCGGCGACCTGACGCTTCCCTATCTGGAGGGGGCCACGCCCCTGAGAAGCGTCAAAACCTTTAGCGGGGTCGCCATCATCTACCGCGGCCCAGTTCCGGATGCCCTCGCCAGGTACACCCAGGCCCTCACCGCCGCGGGATTCACCGCCGTCACCCCGTCGACAGAGGCCAGCGGCGCGGCTGCCACCGCCCCGGCCACGGACACGTCTGGAACCGCGGGCACCGCGACCACTGGCGCTGCGGGCACCAGCGGGACCACCGATACCAGCACGGCGGCGACCGGCACGACCGGTACGGCAGGAACCACCGGGACGACGGGAACGACCGATACTTCGGGCACCGCGACGACCGGCGGGACGACGGATACGAGTGCAGCCGGGACGGGGACGGCTGGGACCACCGGTACGGCAGGAACGACCGGCACATCTAACACCACTGGAACAGGCACGACGGGAACCGGCGGAACCACGGACACGAGCGCAGCGGGAACCGGGACGACGGGGACCTCTGGGACAGCGGGTACGACTGGAACGACCGGGACGACGGGAACGACCGGCACCTCTGGCACCACTGGAACAGGCACGACGGGAACCAGTGGAACTACGGACACGAGTACCGCTGGAACTGGGACGACGGGCACTTCTGGAACGACAGGAACTGCCGGGACCACAGGAACGACCGATACGACAACGGGAACCACAGGCACGGCGGCAACCACTGGGACGACCGGGGCCACCAGCACAACGGGCACCGCAGGAACCAGCGGAACCACGGACACGAGTACCGCCGGGACGGGGACGACCGGCACGGCTGGAATGACTGGAACGGCTGGAAAAACCGACAACATGACCAGCTCGATGCAGGGGATAGGTTCGACCTTCGAGCGAAATGGTGAGCGCATCCAGGTCCGTGTCTGGGAAATGCTCGGCCTGACCGTCGTCCTGTTGACGCACTCAGGCGGCACGAACACGACCACCTCTGGCAGTTGAGCGCCAGCAGGGGCGCGAGGGCGGATTGCTGAGGCAGTTCGCCCTTGTTGCGTCACTCGAACTCGGCTCCAGGGTGCGGGAGCATCTGGCTCTCTGACCTCTCCGCCCCTGCCGCCCCACCCCGCCCAACCCCACCGTCTGTAGCTGCGGCCTGTGCTGGGGCGAGGAGATGTAATATGGACTCCGATTGAAAGGTTTACTTGTAAACCTGAAAATCCGAGCGGAGCGAGTAGGAGAGAATACGGGTTCCGCGGTATGGAGCAACAAGCGGCGCTTTTCCAATTGTTGTGGAATTTAGCGGAATCCGTATAAGGCAATGTGAGATCTAGGACTTAAGGTGATATCTACCTATGACGACAGCTCCAAAAACTTGCTTTATCATTATGGCTATCGGTGAGCAGGTGCACGCGGGGAGCATTGTAACTTCTGCTGATTTGAGGTCTAGATACGATAACTTGATTAAAGAAGCTATTCTCAAGGCTTATCCTGGGATAGATGTAATCCGTGCTGATGACGTTGCGGTGCCAGGGTCGATTAGCTCAGACATTGTAGAAAGGATCATGTCGTCTGATTTTGTAATAGCTGATGTTACGTATCCGAATCCAAATGTGTTCTATGAACTCGGATTGCGGCACGCAAGCAGGATCGGCACGATAATTATCAGGGATAGAAGTGGCCCTATGGTACCTTTTGATATTTCGCATTTGAGATTCATTGAGTATGAAGACACGACGGCTGGCCTGAGAAATCTCTCGGTGAAGCTGCGCGAATATATGGCTTTCGTAGAGAAGAATCAGGATAAGCCTGATAACCATTTTCTTGAGATTGCAAAGTATAAAAAGCATAAATTTCTTGATTTCTCCGAGGAGACATCGGAAGAGCTTGAGATAATTACAGCATTCATGCAAAATCCCGAATTATTTGCCGTTGCATCAAGGGCTGGTGCTGGAGGTGAAGTAGACCAAATGGAACTATTGGCGGCAATGCAAGCAAATCCAGAATCAGCGAAGCAGATTGCAAAAATTGTAGCCCGGTCCAACTCGGCCTCGAACCAGCCCAATCGGCAAGCCCGACGATCAGCAAAAAAGGGGAGGTGATTTCAAGAGCATGGGTTGCTCGAGTATGACTCGTGTCCCTGGGCTGATTAAGCCCCGAAACTTTAGCTCTCCACCCACTCCTGCAAACTTCTTACCCCTAACTCCCTCCCCTTCGCCGCTGCTATCGCCCTGGCCGTCCACTCCGCCCCTTCGCGGGTGCTGACAATCGGCACGCCACGTTCCAGCGCCGTGCGGAGAAGGGGCGAGCCAGTCACGTCGATCAGGAGGTCGGGCAGTGTGTCACCTTCCTGCTCGCGGATCACCTTCAGGCCCGCGCCCTCCAGCGTGGCGGCTACGTCGTCCAGCCCTTCACCGAGAAGCAGCGCCGTGCCCGACAGTGGCAGGTTGCTCTTGGCCCCCAGCTCCGCGCGGTAGAAGGCGAGGTACGGGTCGGTGTCGATGCCCATGCTCTCGCCCGTGCTTTTCATCTCCGGGCCGAGGATGGGGGAGACGCCCTTGAACTTCAGGAAGGGGAGGTGGACCTCCTTCACCGAGTACATGCCCGGCGTGGGCGTCTCGGTGAAGCCGATCTGCCCCAAGGTCTGCCCCACGGCGATGCGCGCGGCACTCTTGGCGAGCGGGTGGTTCACGGCCTTGGAGACAAAGGGCACCGTGCGGCTGGCACGCGGGTTCGCTTCGAGGATGTACGCGGTTCCGTCCTTCACCGCCCACTGCACGTTCATCAGGCCCTTCACGCCCAGTTCCAGCGCGAGGCGTTCGGTGTCGGCCTTCACGCGGGCGAGCAGGTCGGGCGCAAGGGTCACCGGGGGCAGCACGCAGGCGCTGTCGCCACTGTGGACCCCGGCGGCCTCCACGTGTTCCATGATGCCCGCCACCACAGCCGTTTCGCCGTCGCAGAGGGTGTCCACGTCCAGTTCCAGCGCCCCCTCCAGGAACTGGTCGAGCAGGATGCTGGGCTGCCCCTCGACGGCGGCGTACACCTCGTCCAGATAGGTGGTCAGTTCCTCCATGCTCCGCACCGTCCGCATGGCGCGGCCCCCCAGCACGTAGGAGGGTCGGGCCATCAGCGGGAAGCCGAGTTCGGCGGCGAGCTGCATGGCCTGCTCGGGCGTCTCCGCCACCTTGCCCTTCGGCTGGGGCAGGCCCAGTCGTTCGCACAGCGCGTTGAAGGAGGCGCGGTCTTCCGCCTGGTGGATCGTCTCGGGCGAGGTGCCGATGATCGGTGCCCCCGCGTCCGCCAGCCGCTTCGCCAGCTTCAGCGGCGTCTGCCCGCCGAGCTGCACGATGACCCCCACGGGTTGCTCGTGTTCGACGATGTTCATCACGTCCTCAAAGGTCAGCGGCTCGAAGTACAGGCGGTCGGCGGTGTCGTAGTCGGTGCTGACCGTCTCGGGGTTCGAGTTGACCATGATCGTCTCGTACCCGGCCTCTTGCAGCGCCCACACGGCGTGAACGGTGGCGTAGTCGAACTCCACCCCCTGCCCGATGCGGTTGGGGCCGCTGCCCAGGATCACGGCTTTGGGCTTGTCGGTGGGCGTCACCTCGTCCTCCCACTCGTAGGTCGAGTAGTGGTAAGGCGTGTAGGCCTCGAACTCGGCGGCGCAGGTGTCCACCGTCTTGTAGACGGGCGTGGCCTTCGCCGCCTTGCGGAGGGCACGCACTTCCAGTTCCGGCAGGCCCACGATCTCCCCGATGCGCGCGTCGCTGAAGCCCAGGCGCTTGACCTCGCGCCAGATTTCATATTTCCACTCCGCGATGGGGCCGAGTTCGAGGAGTTCCTTCTCCGCGTCCACGATCTCCTGCACCTGCGACAGGAACCAGCGGTCGATCTTCGTCGCGTCGTGGAGGGTTGGCACGCCCTCGCCCCGGCGCAGCAGCTCGATGACGGCCTCGATGCGGCGGGGGTTGCCGTACAGCAGGCCGCGCAACTCCTCGTCGCTCATCTCGGCAAAGGCCCCGCGCACGTCCGCCTCGATGCTCCGCAGCGCCTTTTGCAGACTTTCCTTGAAGGTGCGGCCAATCGCCATCACCTCGCCCACGGAGCGCATCTGGGTGCCCAGTGCATCGGGCGTGCCGGGGAACTTCTCGAAGGCGAAGCGCGGAATCTTCGTCACCACGTAGTCGATGCTCGGCTCGAACGAGGCAGGTGTGCTGCGCGTGATGTCGTTGGGCAACTCGTCGAGGTGGTAGCCGACGGCCAGCAACGCCGCGATCTTGGCAATGGGAAAGCCGGTCGCCTTGCTCGCCAGCGCCGAGGAGCGGCTGACGCGCGGATTCATCTCGATGACGATCACGCGCCCGTTTTCCGGGTTCACCGCGAACTGGATGTTGCTGCCGCCCGTGTCCACCCCGATCTCGCGGATGATGGCGAGGCTCTGATCGCGCAGGCGCTGGTACTCCACGTCGCTGAGGGTCTGCGCGGGGGCCACCGTGATGGAGTCCCCGGTATGCACGCCCATCGGGTCAAAGTTCTCGATGCTGGTGATGATGACCACCGTGTCCGCGTGGTCGCGCATCACTTCCAGCTCGTATTCCTTCCAGCCCAGAATGGATTCTTCGAGCAGCACGGAGGTCACTGGACTGTCACGCAGGCCGCCCTCCGTGATGTTCAGAAAGTCCTCGTAGGTGTGCGCGATGCCGCCACCCGTGCCGCCGAGGGTGAAGGAGGGGCGGATGACGATGGGGAGGCCAATTTCCTTCTGGTACTCGACGGCTTCTTCCATCGAATGCACCATCTTCCCGCGCGCCGTCTCCACGCCGATCTTCTTCATGGCAGCCTGGAAGGCTTCACGGTCCTCGCCCTTGTGGATGGCCTCGGCGTTCGCGCCGATCAGTTCCACGCCGAATTCTTGCAGCGTGCCGTTGGCGTTGAGTTCCATCGCCAGGTTCAGCGCGGTCTGGCCGCCCAGGGTAGGGAGCAGGGCGTCGGGCCGTTCTTTCTCGATCACGCGGCGCACGAATTCCGGGGTCAGCGGCTCAAGGTACGTGGCATCGGCGAGGTCGGGGTCGGTCATGATCGTCGCCGGGTTGCTGTTGACCAGCACGACGCGGTACCCCTCCTTTTTCAGCGCCTTGAGGGCCTGCGTGCCCGAATAGTCGAACTCGGCCGCCTGCCCGATCTGGATGGGGCCGCTGCCGAGGATAAGGATCGTCTGGAGGTCGGTACGCTTAGGCATTCCGAGTCCTGAGCCTAGCACGTGGGCTGGGGAGGAACGTGACCGGAGGTTGCAAGGTTATGCAGACGAGTGGAAGATCAGGCAGTTACCAGATGTCCCACATCACCCCCAGACGGCGCGGCTGAGGGTCCAGCGCCTCGGCCTCGTCATGTGCCCCCAGCACATGCAGGCGGCAGATTTCCCGCCCGGCTCGCCGCCATCCACGCCGCTTGACGCGTGTGGCCTCGCTCATGCAGCCGTGAACAGAACCCTCCAAGCGTTTCTGGACATACCTGACGCGCTGCTGCCATTCCTCTTTGTCCTGCTCAGAGGCGAAGAGGGGAAACCACCCCGTCCACCATCCCCCGACCTCCAGCCGCCGCCGTGCTTCCCGCCGCTTCCAGCGGGCGCGTTCCCAACTGTGTTTTGCCATGATACGCGCTCTCCTTCAAGGCGCGTATCGGTCTGGGCCTCCTGTTGTCCGCATGGAGGGAGCATAGACCAGTGGCAAGCGGCGGGCATCGGCATTTCGGCGCACAGTACACTTCCCCCATGACCCTCCCTGAGGGCATCACCGTGAACCCCTTGCAGTGTGGCGGACGCCCGTGCATTCGCGGGATGGGGGCGGATTCGGGTTAGTGACGTGCTGGACCTACTCGGCGCGGGTGTGGAAGTGGAGGAGATTCTGCGCGATGACCCGGAGCTGGAGCGCGAGGACATTTATGCCGCGCTGATCTGGGCGGCCCGCTATGTGGACCACACGCGCCAGAGTGCGTGAGCGGCTGGCGGGCAGGACAACTTCAGCCCTGCCTCAGCCCCAGCACCAGCCCCCCCGCCACCGCCCACATCATCAGCCCCACCAGCACGTCCAGCACCTGCCACGCGCGGGGCGAGCGCATCAGCGGTGCGAGCTGCCGTCCGGCGAGCGAGAGCGAGAAGAACCAGAACCAAGAGGCCAGGACTGTTCCCGCGAGAAAGGCCCGGCGTCCACTCCCGCTCAGGCCCGCGCTGGCCCCGCCGATCAGCACGACCGTATCGAGCAGGGCGTGAGGATTCAGGAAGCTGAAGGCGGCGGCGGTGGCGATCACGGCGCGGGGCCTGGATTGACTCTGACCCGCCGTGTCTAACGTGCCTGGCTTCCTGGCCGCCCGAAAGGACCGCCACCCGTACCACAGCAAAAAGGCCGCCCCGGCCAACGTCCCCAGAACAGTCAGGCCCGGGTTCCGCGCGAGGAAGGCCCCGACGCCCAGCACCCCCAGCGTGACCAGCAACGTGTCCGAGAGCGAGCAGGCCAGCGCCGCCAGCAGGGCGTGCTGCCGCGCCAGCCCCTGCCGCAGCACGAAGGCATTCTGCGGGCCGATGGCGACGATGAGCGTTAGGCCCAGCGTGAGGCCGCGCAGGAAGGGTGGCACGGGGGAGAGGATAAGCCAGAGGCCCCACTACCTCCGGTCCTCCCCGACGGCGGGGAAGAGACGGGCTGAGGATGGAGGCCTGCCTAACCCGCCCCGCCTGAACGCGCCCCTTTCGCGTCCAGACTGCCTCCATGCCCGAACTGCTGCCGCGCGCCCGGTCCTCCCAGGAGAGTGTGTTTGCCCGCATGAGCCGCCTCGCCGCGCAGCATGGCGCGATCAACCTGGGGCAGGGCTTCCCCTCCGACTCGCCCCCCGCCTTTCTGCTGGAGGCGGCGCGGCAGGCGGTGGGCACCCTGGACCAGTACGCGCCCCCGGCGGGCCTCCCCGCGCTGCGGGACGCGCTGGGGGCGGACCTGGGGGTGGACGGCGTGGACGTGGTGGTGACGACCGGTGCGACGGAGGCGATGGGCCTCCTCGCCCAGGCCCTCTACGGCCCCGGCGACGAGGTGCTGATGCTCGAACCCGTGTTCGACATCTATCTGCCCCAGGCGCGGCTGGCGGGGGCGACACCCGTCACGGTCCCGCTGCGCCTGACAGCGGAGGGCGGCTGGACGTTGGACCTGGACGAACTGCGCGCCGCCGTCACGCCCCGCACGCGGGCACTGCTGCTCAACAGCCCCCACAATCCCACCGGGCGCGTCTTCACGCGGGAGGAGCTGGAGGCCGTGGCCGCCCTGGCCCGGCAGCACGACCTGTGGCTGATCTCCGACGAGGTGTACGACGAACTGTACTTCGGGGAGCGGCCCCTGGGCCTGCGGACGCTCGCGCCCGAGCGGACCTTCACCGTCGGCAGCGCCGGGAAGCGGCTGGAGGCGACGGGCTGGCGGGTCGGGTGGGTGGCCTGCCCGCCCGGCTATGTGGGGAATCTCACGGGGCTGCGGCAGGTGGCCTCCTTCTGTGCGCCCACGCCGTTTCAAGCGGCGGTCGCGGCGGCGTTGCCCGTCGCCCGGCAGAGTGGCTTCTACGAGGGGCTGCGGGAGGGGTACGCCGCGCGGCTGGACCTGCTGGCAGGCGGCCTGCGCGACCTGGGCGCGGAGGTCTTCCGTCCCGGCGGGACCTACTTCCTGATGGCCCGCCGCCCCGGCTGGGAGGCGGGGACATTGGTGGAACGGGCGGGCGTGGCCGTGATTCCCGGTGAGGCCTTCGCCGCGCGGGAGCCAGCCCTGAAGGGCCTGTTTCGCCTCGCCTTCTGCAAATCCCAGGCGGAACTGGAGCAGGCGCTGGAACGGCTGGGCCGCTTTGTCCAGGCTGACCGGGAGGCGGAACATCGCCCGGTTTGATGGACGAGCATGAATGAACGGTCAAAGACCTGGAGAGAATTTGTCAAGGAAGTCACCTTCCTTCTGCTCTGGCCTTTGCCTATGATCCGGGCATGAAGAAGACCCTGCTCGGACTCCTGGCCCTGACGGCCGTCTCCTCCGCTGCTGCCGACTCGGTGGGTGGTCATATCGGGACCACGGCGGGTCTGCATTACCAGACGGACCTGACGGCGAATTCGGCGGTGCGGTACGGCCTGAACCTGAACGCCCTCAACCTGTTCCGGGGGGGCTCGGTCGGTCTGGGCGGCGAGGTGGCCTACCTGCGCAATGCCGGAAGCCAGAATTTTGGTGGCCTCAACCCCTACTACGGCTTTGGCCTGGGCGTGGGCGCCTCGGTCGGGTCGTACACCGGGGTTTCGGCGTATCCCCACGTCCTGGGCGGCCTGGGCTACAACGTCGCTGGCCCCGTCAGCATCTTTGTGGAAGGCAACGTCGGTCCGACCATCGCCATCTCGAACGGGGGGTCGGGGATCGGCCTGGGCGCGGGGGTGCGTCTCGGCCTGAACTACCAGATCCGCTGAGGTTCCGCCCGTCCCCCCGCCCCCGGTGCAGCAGACCGGGGGCGTTGACCTGGGCTTGACCCTCCACGCCCCGCCTGTTACCCTCTGCATAGCTATACGTCACCGGCGTATAACCATACAGGTATATGCAGACCCCGACCCCCCGACGCTGACGCCCCGGCCTTCCCCATACGGACAGGCCGGGCACGTCACGCCGGGGTGTCTGTGTGTCCCCAGGCCTCCCCTCAGAAACCGGAGAGAATGCAGCATGGCGAACGAACAACAGGGCCAGAAAGACAAGATCGTCCTCGCGTACAGCGGCGGCCTCGATACCTCCATCATCCTGAAGTGGCTCCAGACCGAGAAGGATTACGACGTGGTGGCCTTTACCGCCGACCTCGGGCAGGGCGACGAGGTGGAGGAGGCGCGCGTCAAGGCGCTGAACACCGGTGCTGTCGCCGCCTATGCGCTGGACCTGCGCGAGGAGTTCGTGCGCGACTACGTGTTCCCGATGTTCCGCTCCGCCGCGCTGTACGAGGGCTACTACCTGCTGGGCACCTCCATCGCCCGGCCCCTGATCGCCAAGAAGATGGTGGAGATTGCGGAGAAGGAAGGCGCGGTGGCCGTCTCGCACGGCGCGACTGGCAAGGGGAACGATCAGGTGCGTTTCGAGATGACGGCCTATGCGCTCAAGCCCGACATCGTGACCGTTGCCCCCTGGCGCGACTGGGACTTCCAGGGCCGCGCGGACCTCGAAGCCTTTGCCCGCGAGCACGACATCCCGGTGCCCACCACCAAGAAGGACCCCTGGTCCACCGACGCGAACATGCTGCACATCTCCTACGAGGGCGGCATCCTCGAAGACCCCTGGGCCGAGCCGCCCGCCCACATGTTCAAGCTGACCGTCAGCCCCGAGGAGGCGCCCGACCAGCCCGAATACGTGGAGGTGGAGTTCGAGAACGGCGACCCGGTGGCGATCAATGGCGAGCGCCTGACCCCCGCCGCGCTGCTGATAAAGGCGAACGAGATCGGCGGGCGGAACGGGGTGGGCCGCATTGACCTCGTCGAAAACCGCTTCGTGGGCATGAAGTCGCGCGGCGTGTACGAGACGCCCGGCGGCACGCTGCTCTACCACGCCCGCCGCGCCGTCGAGAGCCTGACCCTCGACCGCGAGGTGCTGCACCAGCGCGACGCCCTGGCCCCCAAGTACGCCGAACTGGTCTACAACGGCTTCTGGTTCGCCCCCGAACGCGAGGCCTTGCAGGTCTACATCGACCACGTGGCGCAGGCCGTCACCGGCACCGCCCGCCTGAAGCTCTACAAGGGCAACTGTATTGTCGTGGGCCGCAAGGCGCCGCGCAGCCTGTACGACAAGGACCTGGTGTCCTTCGAGGCGGGCGGCGACTACAACCAGCACGACGCCGGGGCCTTTATCAAGCTCAACGCCCTGCGGATGCGCGTGCAGGCGCGGGTGGACGCGAAGGCGGGGAAGCAGGAAGTCGAGACGGTCTGACGATGGAGCTTCCCGCCGGGTACACGATTCGCCCTGCTGCGACCGCGGACGCCGCGACCGTTGCCCGGCAACGCGGGCAGATGTTCGTGGACATGGGTGACCTGACGCTGCCGGAGGCGGCAGCGCAACAGGCGCTCTGGACTGACTGGTTGCGCGGCGCGATTCCGTCAGGTGGCTACGTCGGCTGTCTGGTGGAAACGGGTGGCGAGATCGTGGCTGGCGTCGGGATGATGTTCCAGCCGAAGATGCCGAGCGCGAAGGACCCGGCACTCCTTAAGGCGTATGTCATGAACATGTACGTGGCGCCGGAGCATCGTCGCCGGGGGCTGGCAGAGGCGTTGATGCGGGCGGTCCTTGCGGAAGCCGAAGCGCGCGGCCTGCGGAGTGTGAGCCTGCACGCGGCGCCGCTGGGCCGCCGGATTTACGAACGGCTGGGCTTCGTGGAGGCGAGCAACCCGGAAATGCGTCTCACGCTGGAGCCATCACAGTGATCCGTCCCGCCACCCCCGCCGATGCTCTCGCCTTCCACGCCGTGATGATGGCGGCGGGCATGGACCCGCGCAGCAGTTGGAGCCGCACGCGCGTGGAGGACGTGGTCTGGAGTCTGGGGCAGGGGGGCGGCTTTCTCGCCTGGCGGGACGGGGAGGCCGTGGGCTGCGTGGGCTGGCGGCCCGACGGTCCGGACACACTGACCCTCAACAAGCTCGCCACCCGCCCCGAAGTGCGCGGCCAGGGCATCGGCGCCGCACTGGTGCGGGCGGTGGAGGAGGTGGCCGCCCGTGACGGCTACGCCCGCCTGTTGCTGGCGGTCAGCCAGTACAACCTGGACGTTCTTCCCTTCTACGAGCGCCTGGGTTACCGGGTCGACCCGGCTGCCGTGTACGCCCACGCCCACCCGGGCAGTCCCCCGCCGACGGTGCTGATAAAAGAGAGCGGGAGAACACCATGAAGAGAAAAGTCCTGCCCCTGTCGGCCCTGCTGCTCCTGGCTTCCCTATCCTCTTGCGCGCCGACCCTTCAGGGACCGGCAGGAGCCTACCGGCCCAGAACACAGATCGGGGTGGGCATGCTGGCTGTTCAGCGGGTCCCGGTGTCCGCTCTGAACGAGGCCACACCCAACACGGCTTATGTCGAGTTTCCCGACTGCTTCAATGTGGTCGTCTCGGTGGAGGATGTGCGGAAGCTGGGAGTTGAACCCGCGCGGGAAGCTTGCCAGGAAACCAGCCGGAACGTCATGCGGGGGACCGGCACGCTGCTGGGCGCGCTGGCGGTGGGGGGCGCAATTCTGGGCTACTTCGTCGTCAAGCTGTTTATCACGCTGTTCTCGGGCATCACCTGAAGGAAAACGGACCGGCAACCATGACCCAATCCACATCGGACAAGAAACTCTGGGGCGGCCGCTTCGCTGAGGCCACCGACGGCCTGGTCGAACTGTTCAACGCCTCGGTCGGCTTCGACCAGCGTCTGGCGGAGCAGGACATTCGCGGCTCACTCGCGCACGTGGCGATGCTGGGGCAGGTGGGCATCCTGACCCCGGACGAGGTGGGGCAGATTCAGGAGGGCCTCCGCGCCATCCTGGCCGACATCCGCGCGGGCGAGTTCGAGTGGCGGCTGGACCGCGAGGACGTTCACATGAACGTCGAGGCCGCCCTGCGCGACCGCATCGGGCCGGTGGCGGGCAAGCTGCATACGGCCCGCTCGCGGAATGACCAGGTGGCGGTGGACTTCCGCCTGTTCACCAAGGAGGCCGCGCTGGACCTCGCGGAGAAGACGCGGGCACTGCGGGCCGTCATGGTAGGCGAGGCCGGGAAGCATCTGACCAGCGACGGCGGCGAACCCATCATCCTGCCCGGCTACACGCACCTTCAGGTCGCGCAGCCCATCCTGCTCTCGCACTGGTTTATGGCCTACGCCGCGATGCTGGAGCGCGACGAGGGCCGCTTCCGCGACGCCGCCGAACGGATGGACGAGTCGCCGCTGGGGAGTTCGGCGCTGGCGGGCACGCCCTGGCCGTTGGACCGTCACGCCACCGCCGCCGCCCTCGGCTTCGCGCGGCCCACCGCCAACAGCCTCGACGGGGTGGGGAGCCGGGACTTCGCGCTGGAGTTCCTCTCGGCCTGCGCGATCCTGGCCGCGCACCTCTCGCGCCTCTCGGAAGAACTGATTCTCTACTCGACCTTCGAGTTCGGCTTCCTCACGCTGCCCGATTCTCATACGACCGGCAGCTCGATCATGCCGCAGAAGAAAAACCCTGACGTGTCCGAACTCGCGCGTGGCAAGGCTGGGCGCGTCTTTGGCAACCTGATGGGCCTCCTGACGGTCGTGAAGGGCACGCCGCTGGCCTACAACAAGGACCTTCAGGAGGACAAGGAGGGCGTGTTCGACTCCTACGACACTCTCTCCGTCGTGCTGCGGTTGTATGCCGACATGCTGCCGAAGACGGTGTGGCACGCGGGGGCAACGAAAGCGGCGGCGGCGCGCGGCTTTTCTACCGCCACCGACCTGGCCGACTTCCTCGCCCGCTCGGGCGTCCCCTTCCGCGAGGCGCACGAGGTCGTCGGTGGACTGGTGGGCCTCGCCAGCCGGACGGGGCGGCAACTCTGGGACCTGACCGATGAGGAACTGAGGTCGGCCCATCCCCTGCTGAATGCCGGGGTCGCCCGCTCCCTCACCGTCGAGGAGAGTGTGAAAGCCCGCCAGAGTTACGGCGGCACCGCCCCGGAGCGCGTGCGCGAACAGGTTGAAGCGGCCAAGGCGGCGCTCTCGTGAAGGTGACGGTGGACCTGGACGGGGCGCTCTTGCCGAAGCGGGAGGAATGGGCGCGCTGGCTGGCGCATTCGGACGAGAATCCACTCGTGCCGGATACGGCGGGCCGCCTCAGTGGGGAGGGCTGGACGATTCAGAACGACCTCGGCGTCTACAGCCAGCGGCAACCGCGGTACGCGGAGGGTCCGCTCTACTCCGGCATCAGCATCACCGAACGCCCCTGCCAGACCGTCTTCGACCTCACGCCCGAGGAGGCCGCCGCCACCCACGCCCTGCTCGCGGAGGTGAGGGCGGTGCAGCCGGACGGGTACACGGTGGACGGGAATGTCTACCCGGCGGGCGGGCAGCCCAGGCCTGACAAATACAGCCCGCACGTTCACCTGCACGTCATCCCGCGCTGGAACACGGACGTTTCGGCGGGAGCAGGACTGCGGCACTTCCTGAAGGAGGCCGCGCGGGAGGCGGAGCGACGATGCAGGACCGCAACGTCCGCCCCACCTGATCCCGCCTGAACTCCGCCCCCTGAAGGAGGCCTCCGAGATGACCCTCACGCCCGTGCCCCTCAACACCATGCATGTCAAACTGCGCCAGGCCGCGCCCGCCGATTTTCCCCTCATCCTCGACCTGCTGACGCGCTGCGGGCTGCATACCTCCAGCGTGACGCCGCAGGGCTGCACCTACTGGATTGCCGAACTCGACGGCGTGCCCGGCGGCTGCATCGGCCTGGAGCATGGCGAGGGAGCCTCGCTGATCCGCTCGACAGCGGTGGTGCCCGAAGCGCGGGGGCAGGGCCTGGGCCGCGCCCTGGTGCAGAGCGCGCTGACGCAGGCCACACTGCGCGGTGACCGGACCGTGTACCTGTTCAGCCAGGAGGCGGGGGATTACTGGGGACGCTTCGGCTTCGTGCCCGCCAGCGCCGAGGCCATCGCCGCCGCGCTGCCCGAAGCTCCGCAGGTCCGCAGCGGCGTGTTGAAGGGCTGGATCGCGGAGGAGCAGGCCTGGAAGCGGAACCTCACTGTTCCGGGAGAGGGCGTGGGCGGTGGCTGAAGACTTTCTGACTTCCACCGGGGCCGGGTTGCGCTATGCTGCGCGCACTCAAAATCCAGCCGTGCCAGGCCCCCGCGTGGGCGGCCTGCGTGCGACCGAACCCGGAGGGCACATCCATGACCGATTCGAACGTTCAGATTCGCCTCGCTGGTCCCCAGGACAAGGACACCGTCACCCGCGTCTTCCACGACGCCGGGCTGGACACCGAGGAGGCGCTGGCCCCCGGCACGACCTACTGGGTGCTGGAACGGGGCGGGCATCCGGTGGGCGCGATTGGCCTGGAACATGGCGAGGGGGCCTCCCTGCTGCGCGGGGCGGCGATCCTGCCCGAAGCGCGGGGGCATGGCCTGGGCCGCCGCCTGGTGATGAGCGCGGTGGAATATGCCCAGGGACGCGGCGACCGGGCGATCTACATGTTCAGCAATGGCGGCGACTGGGCCAATTTCGGCTTTCAGCAGGTGCCCCTGGCCGTGGTGATGGGCGAACTGCCCGACGCCCCGCAGATTCAGGCGTACCGTGCCCGCAGCGAGCGCCCCGGTGGAACGACCTGGATGCGGCCCCTGGACCAGAAGGTCAGCCAGGCGTAGGGGGGGAGGCGGTACGCAGGCCGCGGTGCGCGGTTTGTGATCACCCTGCTTCCCGCGTCCCGCATATCGCGCAGGGGGGTACCCCATGACCCTCCTGTCGCTGGACTCCATCGCCGTCCCCGACCTGCACCCGCAGGCCCCGCTGTCCACCCGCAAGGCCCGACTCAGCGACATTGACGCCGTCCATGAGCTGATCGGCTACTGGGCGGCGCGGGGGCTGATGCTGGTGCGCTCCAAGGCGCTGCTGGCCGAAACCATCCGGGACTTCCACCTCGTGATCGCGCAGGCGCACGAGGGGAAACCGGGGGGGTTGGCGGGTGTTTGCGGGCTGCATATGCTCGCCCCCGACCTGGCGGAGGTGCGGGGCCTCGCCATTCATCCCAACATGCAGGGGCGCGGGCTGGGCAAACAGCTTGTCGAGGCCTGCGAACGCGAGGCGCGGGAGATCGACCTCCCCGCCCTCTTCGCCTGGACCTACCAGCAGGGCTTCTTCGAGAAGTGCGGCTTCGTGCGGATCGACAAGACGAACCTCCACCCGAAGGTCTGGAGCGAGTGCCAGCGTTGCGCCTTCTTTGAGAACTGCAACGAGATCGCGATGTTCAAGGTGCTGGGGTGAAGCCTCCTGGCATGTCCGGGCGAGGTGTGAAGTGGCCTGCCCGACCGTGTGACGCGGACAATCGGCGGGCATTGACCCTGCTAAGCTCTGTGGCTGAAAGCTGACGGCTGACCGCCCAAAGCTTCCGCCATGAACTGCGTCCCGTGAGGCGCGAATGGAGGTTCCTATGATTCGGAAAGAACGCGCGATCCTGGCGCTGGAAGACGGTACGGTCTACCGCGGCTACGCTTTCGGCCACCGGGGCGAGACGGTGGGGGAGGTCGTGTTCAACACCTCCATGACCGGCTATCAGGAGATCATGACCGATCCCTCGTACAACGGGCAGATCGTGACGATCACCTATCCGCACGTGGGCAACTACGGCGTGGCGATCTACGACATGGAGAGCAACAAGCCGTATGTGCGGGGGTTCATCTCGCGCGAGTTCTCCGGCGAGTACTCCAACCACCGCGCGCAGCAGTCGCTGGAAGCCTTCATGCAGCAGTACGGCGTGGTGAGCATCCAGGGCATCGACACGCGGGCGCTGGTGCGGCGCCTCCGCACGGGCGGCGTGGTGAAGGGCGTGATCGCCCACCGGTCCTACACGCACCCCGAAGACCCC
The DNA here is from genome assembly GCF_004758605.1 of Deinococcus metallilatus. Lineage (NCBI taxonomy): Bacteria > Thermotogati > Deinococcota > Deinococci > Deinococcales > Deinococcaceae > Deinococcus > Deinococcus metallilatus. The sequence goes on along the minus strand of NZ_CP038512.1, from coordinate 2,583,573 downwards.
TACGGCGAGTTCACGCCCGCCGAGGAACAGGTCTACGTGCAGCGGGCCCGCGACCACCAGGACATCGACGGGCACGACATGACCCGCGAGGTCACCACGCCGCTGCCCTACGCCTTCCCCACGCTGCGGCACGGCAAGCGCGTCGTGCTGATGGACTTCGGAATCAAGCACACCATCATCGAGCGGCTCTCGGAGGTGGGCATCGAACCCATCGTGGTCCCGGCGCACACGACCCCGGCGCAGATCATGGCGCTCCAGCCGCACGGCCTCTTCCTGTCGAACGGCCCCGGCGACCCCGCCCCCCTGGAGTACGCCCACAAGACCGCCTGGGAACTGATGGGCCTGCTGCCCACCTTCGGCATCTGCCTGGGGCACCAGATTCTGGGGCTGGCGGCGGGCGGCCAGACCTTCAAGATGAAGTTCGGACACCGGGGCGGCAACCAGCCGGTCAAGAACCTGCTGACCGGGAACGTGGAGATCACCTCGCAGAACCACGGCTACGCGGTGGACATCGACTCCATCCCGAACGGGGCCTTTGTCGCCACCCACGTCAACCTCAACGACGGGACGCTGGAAGGCATGGCGCACAGCCGGTATCCGGTCTTCTCGGTGCAGTACCACCCCGAGGCCAGCCCCGGTCCGCACGACAGCCGCTACCTCTTCGACCGCTTCATTGAGGAGATCGACGCTTTCGACGGCGCGAACGGCTCGCCCGTTCTGAAGGCTTCGGCGGGGCGGCTGGGCGTGTAAGCGTTCCGTCCTTTCTGGCGGGCGGCCTGTGACCGGGTGGCCCGCTCTTGCTTGAGCGTTCCTTGAGGGGACGGGGTGCCTCCAGGCTGGCCGGGGGAGACTGAGGCCACCTCATGACCGACCCTGCCCCCCTGTTCAACCCGCCCCCCGACCCAGGCACCGCGCCGCCCGTCCACCTCCCCGGCGGGTGGGACGAGGTGCTGAAAGGGGAAACGAGCCAACCCTACTTCCGCGACCTGTGGGCCTTCGTGATGCGCGAGCGGGAGGCCGGGCCGGTGTATCCCGCGTCGCAGGACATGTTCAGTGCCCTGCGCCTCACGCCCTATGACGAGGTGAAGGTGCTGATTCTGGGGCAGGACCCCTATCACGGGGCGGGGCAGGCGCACGGCCTGAGCTTCAGCGTGCGGCCCGGCGTGCGGGTGCCCCCCAGCCTCCAGAACATCTACAAGGAGCTGAAGGAGGACGTGGGCTTCAAGCCGCCCAGGCACGGCTCCCTGGTGTCCTGGGCGCGGCAGGGCGTGTTGCTCCTCAATGCCGTGCTGACCGTCCGTCAGGGCGAACCGAACAGCCACGCGGGGAAGGGCTGGGAACAGTTCACTGACGCGATCATCCGCGCCGTGAACGAGAAGCCCACGCGGGTGGTGTTCGTGCTGTGGGGCGCCTATGCCCGTAAAAAGGCCAAACTGGTCACGAATCCGCACCACGTCATCATCGAGTCGGCCCATCCCAGCCCGCTCAGCGTGGCGAAGTTCCTGGGCACGCGGCCTTTCAGCCGGATCAACGCGGCGCTGGAGGAGGCGGGCGAGACGCCGATTGACTGGCAACTCCCCGCCGAGCCGGAGGTGGCGTGATGGCGGGCCGCACCGACCTTCTGCACGACGAGTACCTGCACCGCGAGGGCAATAAACTGGGCGAGTTCCGTTACTTCTGGCCCGACGGCGAGGAGTACACCGACGAGGAAGGCCTGGCCCGCATCGCGTCGCTGGCGGTGCCGCCCGCCTACACGGACGTGTACGTCTCGCCCGACCCGGACGCGGAATTGCAGGCGTTCGGACGGGATGCCGCCGGGCGCCTCCAGTACCGCTATCACTCCGACTTCGTGCAGGCGGGGGCGCTGAAGAAGTGGCAACGGCTGGCGCGCTTCGCGGGGGCCTTGCCGACCCTCCGCACCGTGACCGCCACTGACCTGCGCCTCTCGGGCCTGCCTCGCCGCAAGGTGCTGGCGGTCATGTCCCGGCTGCTGCACGTCGCGCATTTCCGGGTGGGCAGCGATGCCTACGCCCGCGAGCACAAGACTTACGGCCTCTCCACCCTGCGGCAGCGGCACGTGAAGGTGAGCGGGCAGGACATCACCTTCAAGTTCCGGGGCAAGCACTCCATCCTTCAGGAGAAGACGGTCCGCAACCGCACACTGGCGACCAACATCGAGCGGCTGCTGGAACTGCCCGGCCCCTGGCTCTTTCAGAGCATGGACGACGAGGTCCGTACCCGCGTCCGTGCCCATGACCTGAACAGCTATCTGCGCGAGGTGATCGGCCCCTTCACCGCCAAGGATTTCCGCACCTGGGGCGGCACGCTGCTGGCCGCCGAGTTCCTGGCCGAAGCGGGCGCGCCCGAGTCGGACCGCCAGGCCCGCAAGACCATCGTGGAGTGCGTGAAGTTCGTGGCCGACGATCTGGGCAACACCCCCGCCGTCACGCGCAGCAGCTACATCTGCCCGGTGATCTTCGACCGCTATCAGGAAGGCAAGGTGCTGGACGACTATGAACCGCGCGCCAACCGGACCGAACCCGAGCTGGAGGGCCTGACCCGCGCCGAGGCCGCGCTGAAGCGGATGCTGGAGAGTGAAAAGGCGCTGCGGACGAGAAGGGGGAGGAAGAAGGAGCCGGAGGCCGCCTGAACTTCGGGTCCATTCACACCCGCACCAAATCCCGCCCCACCTGGCCGATGTTCTGCTTGCCGCACAACGCCAGCGCCAGCCGCACCTCGTCGTGGAGAAGGTCGAGGGTGCGGCGCACGCCCGCTTCACCCCCGGCGGCCAGGCCCCACAGCGCCGCCCGGCCCAGGAAGACGCAGCGGGCGCCGAGGGCAACGGCCTTGAGCACGTCCGTCCCGCGCGTGATGCCGCCGTCGAGGTAGACCTCCACCTGCCCCCGCACGGCGTCCACCACTTCGGGCAGCGCCTCGATGCTGCTCACGGCGGTGTCGAGTTGCCTTCCCCCGTGGTTGCTGACCCAGACATGAGCGCCGTGGTGGGCGGCCAGCAGGGCATCTTCCGCCGTCAGAATCCCCTTCAGCACGATGGGCAGCGCCGTGATGGAACGCAGCCAGGCGAGGTCCGCCCAGGTGAAGGTCTTGTCCACCAGCCCCTGAAAGTAGTTCACGAGTTGCGACCCGGCCTCGGATTCCATCGCGCGCAGTTGCTCGCGGCTCCCGGCGTTCGGCACGCTCAGGTGGGGTGGCAGGGCGAACCGGTGGCGTTCGTTCGGCTCGCGGCGGCCCAGGAAGGGGGCGTCCACCGTCAGCACCAGTGCCCGCGCACCTGCGACCTCCGCCCGGCGCACGACCTCGGCGCTCACTTCCCGGTCGGTGTAGAGGTAGAGCTGAAACCAGAAGCGCCCGGCGGCGGCCTGGGCCACCTCTTCAATCGGCGTGTTGCTGAAGGTGCTGAGGGTCATGAGGCTGCCCGCCGAGGCCGCCGCCCGCGCGGTGCCCAGTTCCGCGTCAGTATGGGCGAGGCCGTGAAAGGCGCTCGGCGCGATACCCACCGGGAAGCTCAGCGGCAGGCCCAGCACCTCCGTCCGGGCGTCCACGTCCGACACGTCCACCAGCACGCGGGGCCGCAGACGGATGGCCCGGAAGCCCGCGCGGTTGGCGCTCAGAGTGACCTCGTCGTTCGCGCCGCTCGCGTAGTACTCCAGCGCGTTGCGGTCGAGCCGACTTCTCCCCAGTGCCTCGATGTCCGTGAGATTCACGGTGCCGTCCAACTCGGGAATGTTCGCTTCCGGCAGGTCGGTGGTGGTCATGGGTCAGGGTAACAGGCAGGGGGCGGGGACTGGAAAGCCTCCACACCTTCTCACCCCTAACGCCTAACCCCTCACTCCTGAAACCTGCCCTTTCCCCTGCTACCCTCTCCCCATGACGGCTTCAGACGCGGCGGTTCGGCAAAAGCTCACGGCGCTCGCCCAGGCGCTGCGGCACTTCCACTCGGCGCTGCTCGACTTCGCCAAGGGCGAGTACGAGTTCCTGCACGGTCCGGTGGGGGGGCCTTTCGCGCTGTACTCGCTGGTCATGAACGATCCCTCCTTCCAGTGGCTGCGCCCCCTCTCGGGCCTGATGGCGACGCTGGACGAAGTGCTGGACGCCAAGGACACCACGCTGAGCGAACGGAACGTCTCGGACGTGCGGCAGGCGCTGGGGTTGCTGTTTGCCGACTCGGACACCCGCTTCGCGAACTTCCGCGCCGGGTACGCCCGCGCGCAGGGGGATGCCCGCGTGCGTGAAACCGAGGCCCGCTGGCGCGAGACGCTGGACAGCCTGGAGGCCTGAAGCCGATGAAACTGGTCGTGGGCCTGGGCAACCCGGGCAGCCAGTACGCCCAGACGCGCCACAACGTCGGCTGGCTGGTCGTGGATGAGGTCGCCCGCCGCTGGGGGGCCGTGTGGCGCAAGGAAAAGGACGCGGAGGTGGCCGAGGTGCGCGTCGGGTCGGCGGCCGGCGCGAAGGTGCTGCTGGTCAAGCCCCAGACCTTCATGAACGCCTCGGGCAAGGCGGTGGGGCCGCTCCTCGCCTTCTACAAGCTGGGCGGTGACGCGCTGCTGGTCGTGCAGGACGACCTCGACAGCCCCTTTGGCCTGCTGAAGTTCCGCCTGGGAGGGCGGCACGGCGGGCAGAACGGCGTGCGCGACATCATCCGGGTGCTGGGGACGCCGGACTTCCCCCGCCTGAAGATCGGTATCTCGCGTCCTCCGGCGGGCTGGGACCCGGCCGACTGGGTGCTGAGCCGGTGGCGCGCGGAGGAGGTGGGCACGCTCGCGGAACTCGTGCGGCTGGGCGCGGACGCGGTGGAGGTCTGGGCGCAGGCCGGGCTGGCGGAGGGGCAGGCCCGTTTCAACGGCACCGACCTGCGCCCCAAGCCGGAACCTGCGCCCCAGCCGGAACCCGGGGCGGCGGGTGCGGCGTATGCTGGCCCACGTGACCACCACTGAACTGCGGCTGGACCTGCTCCGCCAACTCTCGGACCTGAACGGCGTTCCCGGCAACGAGGACGCGGTGCGTGACTTCGTGCTGCGCGAACTGGAAGGCCTGGCCGACGAGGTGCGCGTGGACGCGCTCGGGAACGTGATCGCGCTGAAGAAGGGCCAGGGCGAGGCCAGTGGGGGGGAACACCGCCGCGAGCGCATCATGCTCAGCGCCCATATGGACGAGATCGGCTTCCTGGTGCGCTTTATCGACGACAAGGGCTTTGTGCGGGTGCAGGCGCTCGGCGGGTTCGACCCCCGCAACCTCTTCGCGCGCAACGTGACGGTGCAGACGCGCGGCGGCCCTCTGCCGGGCGTGCTGACGCCGGGGGGCAGGCCCGTTCACATCGCCACGCCGGAAGACCGCAAGAAGGTGCCCGAGATCAAGGAATTCTTCGTCGATCTCGGCCTGGATGCCGAGGAGGTCCGGCGCCGCGTGCGGGTGGGTGACATGGTGACCCTCGATCAGACGGCCCGCCAGGTCGGCCACCTGATCGTCGGCAAGGCGATGGATGACCGCGCCAGCGTGTTCCTGCAACTGGAGGCGCTGCGCCGCCTCGCGGATACCCCGCCCCGCCATGACGTGGTGGCCGTCTTCAGCGTGCAGGAGGAGGTGGGCCTGCGCGGGGCGGTCGTCGCGGCCTACGGGGTGGAACCCACGCTCGGCATCGGCCTGGACGTGACGCTGGCGGTGGACACGCCCGGCGTGGGGCCGGACGAGGCCGTCACGCGCCTGGGGGACGGGATCGGCATCAAGGTCTTCGACTCCTCCATGATCTCGACCCGCTGGCTGGTCGACGAACTGGTGGACCTGGCCGACCGCGAGGGCATCCCGTATCAGCTCGAAGTCCTGCCGCTGGGGGGGACGGACGGAGCGGCCATCCAGAAGACCCGGGCAGGCGTCCCCAGCGTCACCCTCAGCGTGCCGACGCGGTACATCCACACCATTGTGGAGGCCGTCCACGCGAAGGACCTGCGGGCGGGCGTGGACCTGCTGGTGGCCTACCTGCGCTGAACTGCGGTCCTTGACGACGGGGGAGAGGCTGGAGCAGCTTCTCCCCCGGCTCCTTTGCCTTGTCTCATGTCCGCCGTTGGCGCTCCGGGCTGCACTTTTCGGCACTCACAGGAGGTGAATCTCCGCTCTATTATGCACTTTGTCTCCAAAGGTATGTACATCTGGCAGAAATTCCTTTGACATGCCGTACGAATCTGCCTACTCTTGCGGCAGGCAGGGACCGTTCTCTGCAAGTTGTCCTCGAAAAAGGAGACGGCATGAAACTGATCACGGCGGTCGTGCGCCCCGAGCGGGTGCAGCAGGTCAAGGAGGCGCTGTTTCAGGCGGGGATCAGCGGGCTGACGCTCAGCCGCGTGTCCGGGCACGGCGGCGAGCAGGAGATCGTCGAACACTACCGGGGCACCCGCGTGATGATCGAGTTCCGCGACAAGGTGGAGTTCCGGATGGCCGTCAGTGAGCCGTTCGTGGAGGTCGCCATCCGGGCCATCTGCCAGGGGGCGCGCACCGGCGAGGTCGGGGACGGCAAGATTTTCGTGCAGCCGCTGGAGCGCGTGATCCGCATCCGCACCGGCGAGGAAGATGCCGCCGCCCTCACGCCCGTCACCGAAACCAGGCTCACGCCGGGCTTTCCGGTCTGAGGAGGCCTGCCATGCTCAAGAAAATCCTTCCTCTGCTGGGGCTGCTCGGCGGCGCGGCGTTCGCCCAGACGGCCCGCCCGGAGCTGAACACGGGCGACACGGCCTGGATGCTGGTGTCGGCGGCCCTGGTGCTGCTGATGACGCCCGGCCTCGCCTTCTTCTACGGCGGCCTGACCCGCGCCCAGAGCGTGCTGAACACCATGATGATGAGCGTCGTCTCGATGGGGCTGGTCGGCGTCCTCTGGATGCTCGCCGGGTACACCCTCGCCTTTGGAGAGGGTGGCAACGCGCTGGTGGGCGGCCTGGGCCACCTGGGGCTGGTTGGCCTGCAAGGCGGCCTGACCGGCACCATTCCCACCTCCGTCTTCGCGGCGTTCCAGGCGATGTTCGCGATCATCGCGCTCGCCCTGATCAGCGGCGCGGTCGTCGAGCGGATGCGCTTCGGGGCGTTCCTCTGCTTCGGCGGCCTGTGGAGCCTGCTGATCTATGCGCCGCTGGCCCACTGGGTCTGGAGCGCGGACGGCTGGCTCTATCAGCTTGGGGCGCTGGATTTCGCGGGCGGCACCGTGATCCATATCGCGGCGGGGGTCAGTGCCCTGGTCGCGGCGCTGGTGCTCGGGCCACGCCTGGGGTATGCCCGGACCGCCCACGTGCCGCACAATGTCCCCTTCGTGCTGCTGGGGGCGGGCCTGCTGTGGTTCGGCTGGCTGGGCTTCAATGCGGGCAGCGCGCTGGGGGCCGGGCAGACGGCGGGCCTCGCCTTTCTGAATACCCTGGTCGCCCCGGCGGCCGCCCTGCTCACCTGGCTCGCCTGGGAAAGCCGCCGGAGCGGCAAGCCCACCGCCGTCGGGGCCGCCACGGGGCTGGTCGTCGGCCTGGTCGCCGTCACGCCCGCCTGCGCCTTTGTCAGTCCCTGGGCCGCCCTGGTGGTCGGCGTGCTGGGCGCGACCGCCAGCTTCTGGACCGTGCAGTCCAAGCGCCGCCTGCGCGCGGACGACGCCCTCGACGTGTTCGCCTGTCATGGCGTCGCCGGGATCGTCGGTGCCCTCCTGACCGGCGTGCTGGCCTGGACGACCGGCAGCGGCAAGCCGGTGGGGGAACAGCTCGTCATCCAGATCGTCGGCGTGGTGGTCAGTATCGCCTACACCGGCCTGGGGTCCCTGGCCCTGCTGAGCCTCGTCCGCCTGTTCACCCCCCTGCGTGTGCCCGCCAGCCAGGAGGTCGTCGGCATCGACCTCAGCGCCCACAGCGAGCAGGGCTACAGCGAGAACGAAACCGGCCTGGGGGCTCCGGTATTTCTGGGCGGCGACTGGCCGCTCGGCCGTGCTTCTCCCGGGGAGAAGCTCCCCTCCTGTCCGCTGCCCATGACCTCGGGAGTCATCGACAGACCACCTGCTCCCTCGGCATGATGCCCGTGGGGACGGGACCGAAACGGGGCGAGGGTGCCTCCCCGGCGGAGGTGACGGATGGGCATGGCCAAAGAGAAGACGCGGAAGGCGACGCTCCTGACGCTCTTTCCCGTGCTTGTGAGGGCTATTGTCCCTCCTCATGTTGAACGGGCCTTATGGTACTATTTGCGGGGCCTTGACAGAAAGCTTCGTCAGGCTTGTGATTCCACAACCGGGCTGATGCCCTTGTGCGCTCCATTCCTTGTGGGTGGAGCGCCGTGAACCACGGAAGCCGGACGCCGGAGGACCTGTGAGCTGGAGCCGTGTGAGCTGGAGAAAGGAGGAGCGATTTGGACGCCGCTAGTCGAATCCTGAGTGAACTCGCGACCCGCGAACGTGCCCTCGACGCGCAGCTTGAGGCCGCGCGGGCGGAGGCGCAGCGCGAGATCGAGGCCGCCGAGGCGCAGGCCGCGCGTATGCAGCAGGAGGCCCAGGCGCAGGCCACGCAGATGCGCCGCGAGTTCGAGCAGGTGCTGGCCGAACAGACGGAGCGCATCCGGAGCGAGGCCCGCGCGAACGCGCAGCAAGAGGTGAGCGCCGTGCAGGCCCGCAGCGTGGGCAAGCTCGGCGCCGCCGTCGAGGGCATCCTGCGGGCGGTGCTGCCGTGATCAGCCCGATGCACCAGGTGATCGTCGCGGGCCGTCAGCGTGACAGCCGCGAGATCATGGCCGCCCTGCAACGGGCGGGGGTGCTCCACATCGTTCCGCTGAGCGCGGCAGGCTTCGAGACGGGACCGCTGGGCGGCCTGGCCGCCGACGAGCGCCGCAGCTCGGAGCGGCTCCTGGCCCGCGTCGAGAGCACCCTGGGTGAACTCGGCGCCCTGCGCGGCGCGCCCGCCCCCCTGCCCCCCGAAGGGGAGTGGACGGCGCGGGTGGAGGAGGTCGCGCAGCCCGCCTCCGTGCTGAACGCGCGGGAAACCGAACTCCAGTCCGACCTCGACACGCAGACCTCGTACGGTGAGGTCGTGCGTGTCCTGGCCCGCCTGGCAGGTGGGGTGGACACCAGCCGCCGCCTCGCGCTGCTGACCTTTACGGTGCAGACGCCCGAGGAGCTGAGCGCCGTGGAAGCGGCGCTGCGCGAGGACCTGGGGGACCGCTCCGCCCTCGCCAGTGACCGGGTGAACCAGAACACCATCGCCGCCGCCGTCGCGGTGCTGCGGGCCGACCGCGAGAAGGCCCGCGCCGCCCTGTCGCGCGCCCGGGTGGGCGAACTGCGCCTGCCCGGCCGCTTCGACGCGCTGCCCGTCAGCGAAGTGCAGGCGGAGTTCGAGCGGATCGCGCGCGCGAACCCGGCCGCCCTGAACGAGGTGCGGGCCGAGAAGCGCCGCCTCGCGGCCGCGCACGGCGCCAGGCTGTACGCCATTCGCGACGCTCTCGCGGACCGCGTCGCCATCGACGACGCCCGCGCGCAGACCGCCCGCGGCAAGTACGGCTTTGTCCTCCAGGGCTACGTGCCCGACGAATCGATGGGCACCTTCCGTTCGGCGATGGACGGGATGCAGGGCCAGGTCGTGTACGAGGTCCAGCCCGCCGACGAGCACCACGCGGAAACCATCCCGGTGAAGCTGCGCAACAGCCCCTACGCCCGCAACTTCGAGTTCCTGCTGGGCGTCTCGGAGCCGCCGCGTTACGGCACCTTCGACCCGACCTGGATGATCGCGGCGTTCTTCCCACTGTTCTTCGGCTTCGTGGTCGCTGACATCGGCTTCGGCCTGATCTTCCTGCTCGCGGCCCTGTGGATGCAGGCGCGCGGCCGCCGGGGTGAGGACCTCGACCTGGGCTTCCTGGGTATCCGCCTCGACCCGGCCACCTTGCAGCAGGTGTCCACCGTGATCCGCACCATGAGCCTGTGGACCATCCTGTGGGGCTTCCTCACCGGTGAATTCTTCGGCAACGTGCTGGAGAAACTGCACGTGTTCTACCTGAACCCGGGGCTGATCCAGCGCATCTACGGCGTGCAGGTCGGCGCGGGCGGCGAGCACGCGACCGGCCTGATCCCGATTCTCTTCCCCCGCACCGACGCGGGCTTCGCCAGCGTGATCATGCTGATCTGCCTGGCGGTGGGGATCATCTACCTGTTCTGGGCCTGGGGCCTGCGCGCGCAGCTCGCGCGCAAGCACGGCCAGACCGGCCACTTCTGGGAAGCGGTCGCCATCATGGGCGGGCTGCTCGGCCTGATCCTGCTGGCCTACATCTCCAAGATCGGGGCAGACTTCGGCGCGCTGGGCAACTTCGGGAACCCGCTGGTGCTGGTGATGCTCGCGGGCTTCCTGGTGTTCGTCGTCGGCTACATCCGCATCATCAGGGACGTGCCGATCCTGCCCATCGAACTGCTGTCGCAGGGCGGGAACATCATCAGCTTCACCCGTCTGTTCGCCGTGGGCGTCGCCGCCGCGATTCTCGCGAACCTGGCGACCGACCTGGGCTGGAGCCTGGGCGGCGTCCTGCCGGTCATCGGGCCGATTCTCGGCATCCTGATCGGCCTGTTCGTCCACAGCTTCTTCCTGGCCCTGACCCTGATCGGTCACATCATGCAGCCGCTCCGTTTGCACTACCTGGAATTCCTGAACCCCACCGGGTTCTACCAGGAGAGCGGCCCCCGCTACGTCCCCTTCGCTCGTGCGAGCGTCCGCAAATAAATCTCAGCCATCACCACGGCACCACCGGAGGAAACCTATGAAGAACCTGTTCAAAGTCCTGCCCATCCTGCTCCTCGCTTCCGTCGCGTTCGCCCAGGACGCCGCCGCCAGCGCGACTGACGCCACGGCCGTCGGCCTGCGCGCTATTGGCGCGGGCCTCGCGCTGGGCCTCGGCGCGGTCGGCACCGGCCTGGCGCAGGGTCCCATCGGTGCGGCCGCGGCGGGCGTCGTCGCGGAGCGCCCCGAGAAGTTCGGTCAGATGCTGATCTGGTTCGTGCTGCCCGAGACGCTCGTGATCTTCGGCTTCGTCGGCTTCTTCCTCCTGCGGTAAGGCGACCTGATGAGCCTCGGTGACATCCTCGAACATGAAACGCGCGATGAGATCACGCGCATCCGCGCGGGGGCGCAGGAACGCGCCGCGGCCATCCTCGCGGCGGCGCGCGAACGTGCCAGCGCCCTGCTCGAAAGCCAGAAGCGCAGCCTCGACGCGGAACTCCAGGCGGGCCTGACCCGCGCCCGCAGCGCCGCTGACCTCGAAATGAACGCCCAGCGGCTGGCCGCCGCCGACCAGACGCAGACCCGCGCCTTTCAGGAGGCGGAAGCCCAGCTCCGCGCCGCGCCCGCCTCGCCGCAGTACCCGCAGATTCTCGCGCGCCTGATCCAGGAAGCGCAGGCCGCCCTCCCCAGCGCCGAAGTGGTGGAAGTCCACCCCGACGAGGTGGCGGCGGCCCAGGCCGCGCTGGCGCACCTCGGTCTGCACCTGGAGGTGCGCCCCAACCCCGCCGTCGAGACGGGTGTGCGGCTGGTGGGCCGCGGCGGCAAGACCAGCGTGCAGAACACGCTGCTCGGCCGCCTGCAATCCGGCCGCGAAGCCCTGACGGCGGAGGTCGCGCGCCTCCTGAACAGCTAAAGGAAGTCCGCCTTGACCAACGCTTACGGTTACATCAACGGGCGCGTGCGGATGCTGCGCGCCGACCTCCTGCCGGGCCGCGTCATCGAGGACGCCGCGAATGCGGCGAACTACGCCGAGTACCTGCGGAGCGTGTCGGAGACGCCGCTGCGCGAGGACCTCGGGGAAGCGACCGCGCAGGAAGCCGGTCTGGCGGAACTCGACGCCGCCCTCAGCCACAACTACCTGCGGAGCGTGCAGCACCTGCGCTCCATCGCGGTGGGCCAGCCCGCCCGCGAGGTGGAAGCCCTGCTGCTGCGCTACGACGTGCTGAACATCAAGACGCTGGTGCGCGGCGTCCTGGCGGGCCGCAGCAGCGAGGAGATCCTCGCGGGCCTGGTGCCCGCCGGGACCATCCCCTGGCCGGTCCTGCAAGCCGCCGCCAGCGCGACCGACGTGGCCTCACTGGCGCAGACGCTCGCGGTGGCGGGCGGCAAGATCGGCGGGGTGCTGCGCGCCGCCGTCAGCGGGGGCGCGGGCAGCCTGCTCGACCTCGAAGTCGCCCTCGACCAGGGGTACTACCGCGCGGTGCTCGCCAGCGTGCGCGGCGTGAACGTGCGGCGCTACTTCACGCGCGAGATCGACGTGCGGAACCTGCTGATCGCGCGGCAACTGCGCGGCACGGCGGCCACCAACCGTTACTTCATCCCCGGCGGCCGGGAAGTGTCGGAAAGCGACTTTCTGCGCATCGCGGGCGGCGACAACACGGTGGGGGACCCCCAGCTCCAGGCCATCCTGGAAGCGCCGGACCTCGCCAGCGCCGAATTCGTCGCGCGGCGTCTGCTCGACGAGGCCTCCCGCAACGTCGCCATGAGTGACGCGCTGGGGGCGGGCGTCGTCCTCGACTACCTGCGCCGCAAGGAACAGGAGATCGCCAAGCTGCGCCTCATCGGCCGCGGGAAGTACTACAACCTCCCCGCCGACGAACTCAGGAAGGAGCTCGCCGATGTATAAGGTCGTCGTGCTCACCGACCACGAAACCGCGACCGGCTACCGCCTCGCGGGCACCGAAGTCGTCGAAACCACGCCCGGCGCGGCCGAGCAGGCCCTCGAACGCCTGATCACCGAGGGCAACTACGGCCTGATCGCCGTGGACCAGGGCCTGATCCCCGATCCGGCAGGCTCGGTCGCCCGGGTGATGCGTGGCCGTGACCTCCCGATCCTGCTGCCGATCCCCAGCCTGGCCGACGCTTTTTCCTCCGACACGGTGGACGCCAAGGCGTACATGGGCAAGCTGGTGCGGGACACCATCGGGTTCGACATCAAGCTTTGAGGGTCGAACGGTCAAACCGTCGAACGGCCTAAGGCACAAACGCCGTTCTGGGCATCATCTAGACTGTTTGACCGCTCGACTTTTAGACTCTTGGACCTCTCCGAAGGAGACACAATGACGCAGAACAAGCAGGGCGTCGTGCAGAACATCGCCGGACCGGCCGTGATCGCGGACGGGATGTACGGCGCGAAGATGTACGACATCGTGCGCGTGGGCAAGGAACGCCTGGTGGGCGAGATCATCCGCCTTGACGGCGACACCGCCTTCGTGCAGGTGTACGAGGACACCAGCGGCCTGACCGTGGGTGAACCGGTCGAAACCACCGGCCTCCCGCTCAGCGTGGAGCTGGGGCCGGGGATGCTCAACGGCATCTACGACGGCATTCAGCGCCCCCTCGACAAGATCCGCGAGGCTTCGGGCGACTTCATCGCGCGCGGCATCGAGGTGTCGAGCCTCGACCGCACCAAGAAGTGGGCCTTTACCCCCACGGTGCAGGCGGGCGATACCGTCACGGGCAGCGCCATCCTGGGCACCGTGCCGGAATTCAGCTTCACCCACAAGATTCTGACGCCGCCCGACAAGAGCGGCAAGCTGACCTGGGTTGCCCCGGCGGGCGAGTACACCATCGACGACACCATCGCGCGCCTCGAAGACGGCAGCGAGCTGCGCCTGGCGCACTACTGGCCGGTGCGCGCGCCGCGTCCGGTCGCCCAGAAGCTCGACCCCAGCCTGCCCTTCCTCACCGGGATGCGGATTCTCGACGTGCTGTTCCCGCTGGTGATGGGCGGCGCGGCGGCGATTCCCGGCCCCTTCGGCTCGGGCAAGACCGTGACGCAGCAGTCGGTGGCGAAGTACGGCAACGCCGACATCGTGGTGTACGTGGGCTGCGGCGAGCGCGGCAACGAGATGACCGACGTGCTGGTGGAGTTCCCGGAACTGGAAGACCCCAAGACCGGCGGGCCCCTCATGCACCGCACCATCCTGATCGCCAACACCTCCAACATGCCGGTGGCGGCGCGTGAAGCTTCGGTGTACACCGGCATCACGCTGGCGGAATACTTCCGCGACCAGGGCTACAGCGTCTCGCTGATGGCCGACTCCACCAGCCGCTGGGCCGAGGCGCTCCGCGAGATCTCCTCCCGCCTGGAAGAGATGCCCGCCGAAGAAGGCTACCCGCCCTACCTGGGCGCCAAGCTGGCGGCGTTCTACGAGCGCGCGGGGGCCGTCAAGACCCTGGCGGGCGAGGACGGCGCGGTCAGCGTGATCGGCGCGGTCAGCCCGGCGGGCGGCGACATGTCCGAACCCGTCACGCAGGCGACCCTGCGCATCACCGGGGCCTTCTGGCGTCTGGACGCGGGCCTGGCGCGGCGCCGTCACTTCCCGGCGATCAACTGGAACGGCTCCTACAGCCTGTTCACGCCGATCCTGGACTCCTGGTACCGCGAGAACGTCGGCCAGGACTTCCCGGAGCTGCGCCAGCGCATCGGCAACATCCTCCAGCAGGAAGCCTCCCTCCAGGAAGTCGTGCAGCTCGTCGGTCCCGACGCGCTTCAGGACCAGGAGCGTCTGGTGATCGAGGCGGGCCGGATGCTGCGCCAGGACTTCCTCCAGCAGAACGGCTTCGACCCGGTGGACGCCAGCGCCTCGATGCCCAAGAACTACGGCCTGATGAAGATGATGCTGAAGTTCTACGACGAGGCCGAAGCGGCGCTCCGAAATGGGGCCACCATCGACGAGATCATCCAGAACCCCGTGATCGAGAAGCTTTCCCGAGCGCGCTACGTGCCCGAGGCGGACTTCGCGGCCTACAGTGACAGCGTGATGAACGAACTCGACACCACGTTCAAAGGAGTAAGAGCGTGACCAGCCTCCTGAAGAAGGAATACAACGATGTCGCGTACATCTCCGGACCGCTGCTGTTCGTGAACGCGGCCTCGGACCTCGCCTACGGGGCCATCGTGGACATCAAGGACGGCACCGGCCGGACGCGCGGCGGGCAGGTCATCAGCGTGTCCGACCAGAACGCCGTCATCCAGGTGTTCGAGGAAACGCGCGGGCTGGACCTCGCCACCGCCAGCGTGAGCCTGGTGGAGGACGTGGCCCGCCTGGGCGTCTCCAAGGAAATGATCGGCCGCCGCTTCGACGGCCTGGGCCGCCCCATCGACGGGCTGCCGCAGGTGGTCGCGGAAAAGCGGCTCAGCATCAACGGCGAGCCGATGAACCCCGCCGCCCGGGCCAAGCCCGAGGAGTTCATCCAGACCGGCATCAGCACCATTGACGTGAACACGTCGCTGATCCGCGGGCAGAAGCTCCCGATCTTTTCCGGCTCGGGTCTGCCCCACAACGAACTCGCCGCGCAGATCGCTCGTCAGGCGAAGGTGCCCGGCCACGAGGGCGACTTCGCGGTGGTGTTCGCCGCGATGGGCCTGACCCAGCGCGAAGTCTCGTTCTTCACCCAGGAGTTCGAGCGCACCGGCGCGCTGGCCCGCTCGGTGCTGTTCCTGAACCGCGCCGACGACCCCGCCGTCGAGCGTCTGCTGACGCCGCGCATGGCCCTGACGACCGCCGAGTACCTGGCGTTCGAGCACGGCTACCACGTGCTGGTGATCCTGACCGACATGACGAACTACTGCGAGGCGCTGCGTGAAATCGGCGGCGCGCGCGAGGAGATTCCTGGTCGCCGCGGCTTCCCCGGCTACATGTACACCGACCTGGCGTCCCTCTACGAGCGCGCGGGCGTGGTGCAGGACAAGCCCGGTTCGGTCACCCAGATTCCGATCCTCTCGATGCCCGACGACGACATCACCCACCCCATCCCCGACCTGACCGGCTACATCACCGAAGGGCAGATCGTGGTGGACCGTGGCCTGAACGCCAAGGGCGTGTTCCCGCCGATCAACCCGCTGCCCTCGCTGTCCCGTCTCCAGGGCAACGGCATCGGCAAGGGCAAGACCCGCGCGGACCACAAGAACGTGTCCGACCAGCTCTTCGCCGCCTACGCCAACGGCCTGGACCTGCGCAAGCTCGTCGCCATCACCGGTGAGGACGCGCTGACCGAGACGGACAAGCTGTACCTGCGTTTTGCCGACGACTTCGAGAACTACTTCATCGGCCAGGGCAACCAGGACCGCAGCATCGACGACAGCCTGACCGTCGCCTGGGGCATCCTCTCCAAGCTGCCGCAGAGCCAGCTCACCCGTCTGTCGAAGGACAGCATCGACAAGTACTACGGGGAGAAGATCGACGAGATGTGGCGGGGGAGCAGGATTTAAAGCCGTCAGCTATCAGTGGTCAGTAGGGTAAGCTGAAGCATCAGCCGCTGCTTGCTGAAAGCTGACCGCTGAAAGCTTCACCGACGAAGGAGGTGAACATATGGCAGGACAGATCAGTCCCACCCGCAGCGCCCTTTTGGCCAGCAAGGCCAGCCTCAAGACGGCGACCGGCGGCGCGGACCTCCTCAAGCGCAAGCGGGACGCGCTGATCGGGGAGTTCTTCGCGCTGGTGAAGGACGCTTTGAGCGCGCGCGAGCAGCTCGCGGGCGTCAGCAAGGGGGCCTACACCAGCCTGTTCGGCGCGAAAGCGTGGGACAGCCCGGAAGCGGTGGAGAGCCTCAGTCTGGCGGGGACGGGCGATTACGCCGTCGATATGCAGATCGAGAGCATCTACGGCGTGAAGGTGCCCCGCATCAACGTCCCCGAGCGCACGCAGCAGGCCAGCTTCAGCCCGATCAACGTCGGGGCGCGCACCATCCAGGCCGCGACCGATTTCGGCGGCGTGATGGAGGCCATCGTGAAGGTCGCCGCGACCGAGACGAAGCTGCGCCGCATCGGTGAGGAGATCAAGAAGACCTCCCGGCGTGTGAACGCGCTGGAGCAGGTCGTGATCCCCGGCATTCAGGACGACATCCGCTTCATTCGCGGGGTGCTCGACCAGCGCGAACGCGAGGAGAGCTTCCGCCTGAAGAAGATCAAGGCGAAACTCGAACGCGAGAAGAACGAGGAAAACGTCCAGGCGGGTCAGCACGGCACGGCTGCCGACTGAACGCCTAGAGCCAGCAGACCGCCTCTCCGTGGGGCGGTTTTTTCTATGCCAACCGGGCGAGAACGGCCGCGAGGTTTGCCCGTGCCTGCTTCTCCAGTCCCGCGAACTCCGGCGTCACGTAAATCCGCCCCCGTTCCAGAAAGCCCCGCAACACCCGTGCCCGCCCCTCACGGTACTCGGCGTCGGGGACGAAGGCGTATTCCTGGCGGATGGCGGCTTCGTAGGCGGCGAAGGTGAGCGCGTCCGCGCCCAGGATGCTGAGGTCGGCGTCCACCAGCAGGGCTTCCGCCCGGGTCTGCGGCGGGGCCGTGTGGCGGGTGGCGAGGATCAGGGCCGTGACTTCCTGAACCAGCGCCCCGTCTGCCCCATGCGAATTCAGCCACGCCCCGAACGCTTGCGCGCTGCATTCCTCGTTGTCCTGCGCCCGGGGATCGTAGATCAGGTCGTGGCCCCAGGCGGCCAGCGCCAGCGTGGGCGTCAGCACGCCGCTTGAGTCGAGGGCTGTGAGCAGGGCGCGCACGTGGGCCGCGTTGTGGTAGGCCCGGTGCGCCTCAGCGTAAAACGGCAGCGCGAAGGCTTCGGCCTGTTCGGCCAGGCTCACCTCAGCCCTCCAGTTCGGCCTTCGCATCCCGGCCCATCAGACTGACGACGCCTGCGTCCGGCGTCCACTCGCCGCTCGCCACCTTTGCCACCGCCCGCACGATGGGAAGGTCATGGCCGTGGGCGCTGGCCCAGGCGTCCAGCAGCCCCGCCGTCCGCAAGCCCTCCACGACCTTGCCGCCCTGCTGCGGCCCAATAAAGGAACGGTCGCCTCGGGCAATGGCTTCTCCGGCGGCGCGGTTGCGGCTGTGTCGGCTGGTCGCGGTCGCCACCAGATCGCCCAGACCGCTCAGGCCGTACACCGTGTCCTCGTGCGCGCCCTGCGAAACCAGATACCGGCTCATCTCGCGCAGGCCACGGGTCATCAGCGCCGCCTTCGCGTTGTCGCCCAGGTTCAACCCGTCCACCAGGCCCGCCGCGAGCGCGATCACGTTTTTCAGCACGCCGCCGAGTTCCACGCCGACCACGTCGCTGCTGGTGTACACCCGCAGGGAAGGGGAGAGGAGGGCCGCCTGCACCTCACCTGCCAGCGCCGGGTCCGTGCTCGCCACGACCGTCGCGGCGGGAAGGCCCCGGCCGATCTCCTCCGCGTGGTTGGGGCCGCTCAGGACAGCCACCCGCGCAAAGCCCAGCCCGCGCGCCAGATCGGTCAGCCGTCCCCCGTCCGGCGCGAGGCCCTTGGCACACAGCACCACGCCCAGCTCGCGGGGCAACGCGGCCAGCAGGTCCGGCACGCCCACACTCGGCACGACGATCAAGGCAAAGCTGGCTCCGGCCACGGCCCGGCCCAGGTCGGGCGTCACGCTCACCTCCTCCGGCAGCGGCACGCCCGGCAGATACTCGCGGTTCTCGCGCTCTGCAGCCAGCCGCGCGGCGAAGTCGGCCCGCCGTGTCCAGAGCGCCGCCTCCCGGCCCGCCCGGGTCGCCGTCACCGCCAGGGCCGTGCCCCAGCCCCCCGCGCCCAGCACGGGCACCTTCAGGCCCATGCGAACACCCAGACCCGGGGAGTGTCGGCCGAGGGCGGCGCATAGTCGGGGTACTCCACGATTTCCCAGCGCGCGAAGCCTGCCGCCGTCAGCAGCGGTTCGAGGTCCGCCGGGTCATACCCGCGCTCGCGGTGTTCCTCGGTGAATTCCTCCCAGCCGCCCGCGCCGTCCTCCACCCGGCAGAAGGCCTGCACCACGCCCACGTCGGCCTGGGCGTCGTACTGGTGCGACCAGTGGTAATGCACCTCGCGGCCGTCCTCGGTCTGGGCCAGCCCCTCGATGGCGTTCTCCTCCCACAGCTCCCGCACGCCCAGCCGGGTGTTCAGGTCGCAGGCGAGCAGGCCCCCGGGCCGCAGGTGCGCGCGCATCCGCCCGAGAGCCAGTCCCAGCCCCGCGGAAGTCAGCAGGTTGTTCAGGCTGTCGAACACGCAGGTAACCAGATCAAACGTCTCGCCCAGCTCGAAGGTCCGCAGGTCGCCCACGCTCAACGTGACCTCGGCGGGCAGGCGCTCGCGCGCCACCTCCAGCATCTCCGGGCTGCCGTCCACGCCATGCACCCACAAGCCCGCCCGCCACAGTTCCAGCGTGAAGCCTCCGGTGCCGCAAGCCAGATCGAGCGCCGAACGGACCTCCAGCCCCCCGTCACGCGCGTAGGTCAACACGAAGTCCGCCCAGTGGTCATACTCCACGTCCGCCATGATCGCGTCGTAGACGGCGGCCAGGGCAGTAAAGGGGCGTTGGTGCATGACCGTCACTATAGCCGCCCACTCCCCCGCCTGGCCCCCAACCCCTAAAGGCCGCGTCAGCTTTCCCCGGCCCGACTGCCCCTCCGTGAGCAAACCATGAGTCCAGCGGGAAAGGTTGCCCCGTAGCGATGGTCGCGCTTGCCTGGGTACGGTGAATGGAGTAACCAAGGAGGTATCCCATGAAAAAGATCCTTGCCGTGGCCGCCCTCGGAACCGTCGCCCTCAGCTCGTGCAGCATCTTCGGCACCCGCAGCGCCGCCGTGTCGGGGCAGTTGCGCGGCTTCAGCCCCAACCAGAACCTCGGCCTGGCGGTGGTGGGCTACAACAACGGCCAGTACACCGCTGTGGGGACCGAACCCCAGGTGATCGACAAGTTCCTGTCGGGCGGCTACACCCTGGCCCTGCCCCGCAACGTGCCCTACGGCACCTATCGCGTGATCGTCTTCCGCGACGCCAACAATGACGGCCGCTTCAACACCGGGGACGTGGTCCTCAGCCGCGACAACGGCAAATTGCTGGTGTACGCTGGGCGCGACAACCAGTTCTTCAGCGGCACCAAGTACGGCTGGAACATCTACAACGGCACGCCCGACATCCAGACCACCATCCTGAACAACTACGACCTCGACGCCATCAACCCGCAGTAAGCGCGGCGGCGAGACGGAGGAGGCTTACGGGCCTCCTTCTTCTTTTGGGCGGTCAGCCGTCAGCCCTTGGGAAAGCTAACGGCTGACTGCCGCCTCCACTCCTGCCCGGAGGCGCGCCAGCTCCGTCTCATCCAGCACGGGCGCCCCCGCGTCTGGCGCCACATCCGGCAGCGGCACCCAGCTCACGCAGCCGAGCATTTCCGGCGTTTCCGTCAGCACCAGTGGTTCCCGCAGTGGGCGTACCCGCAGCAGCAGCGCGTGGACCCAGGGGCGGCCCCGGTAGTGAAAGCGCCGCTCGATGGCCCCCGCCGTCAGCGCCTGGTACGGCTCCAGCGCCAGTGCCTGTTCCAGCGACTCGACCTTATGGACTGCCACGACCTCCGCCAGCGCCGGAAGCACGAGGCGGCCCGGCTGGGGATCGTCGCGCAGCAGCGGCAGAAAGTCCGGCCGCAGCTCGGCGGGGTTCTGGTGCAGGAAGGTCGGGTAGAGGAGGAATTCGCGGTGTTCGACCTCGAAACCGGCGTGCGTCTCCATGATGCCGCCCTTGCGGATCAGGAGGGCCGTCTCGCCCGAGGTGAGCGCCTGACACTGGGTATCCCATTCTTTGAGGGCGGAGGAGGTCATGGGGAGAGGGTAGCGCGGGGAGAGAGGGGGTAGAGGAGGCCGCTCCAGCCTTCCGCTTCTTCTGTACTTGGAGATGTTTATAGCTACAAAAGTGTTAAGGGTAGGCTGTAAGGTTCGACTGGGATGCTGTCAGCATTGACGATGTCGCGTGGCCTAGTGTTGACCCTGAAGAAGCGGAAGAGGCCGCCACCGTACTCAACCGCGTGGCTACTCCGGCTTACCGCGCCCAGAACGGTGAACGCCGTCAGGCCGTGACCGGGAAGACCGAGGGGGCCGTCTCCTGACCATCATCCTCACCCGGCGCGGCGACCTTTTTCGGGTCGTCACCGCCCGTGAAGCCAATGCGAGCGAGCGCCGCGCTTACCGGAGATGACCCCCATGAGTGAGTTCACCATCATTACCGATATGAGCCAGATTCCCGCCTTTACCAGCGAAGCCGAGGAGGCGGAGTTTTGGGGCACGCACTCCCTGGCCGAACACCTGCTCAGCCGAGAACACACCAACACTGACCTTTTGCTCCCCACCCGCCCCCGCAAGTCCCGCCCCACCAGCATCCGCCTCGGCACCGATCTGGAACGGAGATTGTGCCACCTCGCAGAGCTGAAAGGTACCTCCTACCAGACACTCCTCAAGGAGTTCGTGCTGGAAAGAGTGTACGAGGAAGAGAAGCGGCTGGGGGTAATTTGACTTGGCTGGTTCAGGCCCCGATCCGCACCGTCTGCTGCAAGGCATCCATCGCAACCGAGCAGGATTACCAGTTGATGCTTATGCCAACACTGCCGCCCACTTTTCCAGTATTGGGCCTGACGTTCACGTTGAAGTTGATATTCCAGCGGGGGTCGAGGATGGACTGTGGGACGCCGCTGATACTGTATGTGGCACTCCCCCAGTCTGTCGTAGGAGAGTAGTTGAGGGAGACACTCTGATTCACTGTTTTAGTGGGTGCAACGGTATAAGGGACCTGCGCCAGCACCTTCCCTTCGGTATTGCTGATAGTGATGGTGCCGCTATGCGCTCCGTTGGCTATGAGCGTCACGCTTTGGGGGCTGTAGGCGGCAAGACTCAAGGGAGAGTCGGTACTCCCTCGCATCGCCAAGCGTGGGTCACTGAATTTCAATAGGACTTCTGCATTCACCTCGCTGAAGAGCGTAATAACTAGCGTTCCGACCGTGTATCCGCTTGGAAGGCGAGTTTCCAGGCGATTGGGTTGCACAAGAATCTTCTGAGCAACTTCGTACTTGAGGGGCTGTCCTGGCGTTACGGTAATTTTGACTCCGGGCGCTATGATTTGTGCGCTCGCATCTCCGAGAAGGCTAAGGAGTAACAGTAAGATTTTTTTCATGACTTCCTATGAGAGCAGGACGAGCTATACTCGTCCTGCTCAAGCTGGGCCTGTTATGAAATTATGTCCCGCGACCCCCTGCGGCTCTCAGGAAGCAGGAGTGAAGGTGCCGTTCACTGTGAACTTGATGGTCACAGTGGCACCAGCGGGCACGTTGGCATTGCTGCTGAGGGTTACCCTGAAGATCAGGTTCCCGGTGGCCCCAGCGCCGATAGTTGCCGAGCTGGTCCCCGTGCCGT
The DNA here is from genome assembly GCF_004758605.1 of Deinococcus metallilatus. Lineage (NCBI taxonomy): Bacteria > Thermotogati > Deinococcota > Deinococci > Deinococcales > Deinococcaceae > Deinococcus > Deinococcus metallilatus. The sequence continues at coordinate 2,561,396 of NZ_CP038512.1, read as the reverse complement.
CAACGTTAGCAACATAAGTAGCACCGTCGGTGGTGGTGGCGGTGGCAGTGGCGTCAATGCTGTTGGCACTCGTGTTCTGAACGGGAATGTTGACGGTGTAAGTCGCGCCGGGCTTCATCTGACCGACAGGCAGGGTAACCTGGCTCTCGTCAATAGTAAAGCTCACGCCATCACCGATGCTACCACTGGCTATCACGTCAGCGCTTGCGTGATCATAATCAGTTTGGGTGGAGTTAATGGCAAGGACAGGGCTAGAGAGGATGAGGGCGGCCAGCAGGGAAGCAACTTTACGCATAAAACACTCCTTTGTGAAGCTGGTTCTCACAACGAAAACCGGTACTCATAGTGCTAGTGAGAGAGGCTTTTCTGGGAAGCGGAACACCGGCATCTCTTCCCTGATAGGTAGACGATCCATAAGACCGACCTCATCTCCTCGCTTCGTCAGAGTACTACACATAAAATGGAGAAAAATCACTCACAGAATTCTTACTGCGGGTGTTGGTAGGAGCAAAGGGGGTCGTCTCTGGGGAAGAGTTCACCCTCTGCGACAAGGGGAGCGGGAGTACGTGGGAAACATGACCTATGTCTCACCCGTGAGCTACTCGAGGGTTGTACATAGCGAAGGACGCAGCCATTGAGACTGCGCCCTGTTGTTATATGGCGTTTACCAAGTGGTCGGTGCGGTGGCCGCAGGACCTTGCAGGGCTTGGCCATCGAAGTAGTAGTACTGGCCGTTGCTGCTCTGCGTCAAAGCGTGACTGGCGTTGGCATCAGAGTAAACCTTGCAGGACGTAACCGACGGGGGAAGGGTCATGCCCAGACCAGCAGCCGTGGCTCCGGTACCAGGAGCAGTAGCGCAATTCACCGCAGTCGCCGCAGTGGTACCGGAGAGCGGCTGACTGTTGGCGCGGAGAGATTCCGCTTGCGTCACTGCGTTCCGTGCAATGCTCTGAGCAGCGCTGTTGTTCGCCGCCTTGCGCGCGTTCAGCAGGTTCGGAATCAAAACCGCCGCCAGAATCCCGATAATCGCAATCACGATCAGCAGCTCGATGAGGGTAAAGCCCTGGGTTCCGTTCTTCATGTTCTCTCCTCGGTGGCCGTCGGGTTAAAGGAATCGGGAGAAGGTCCCTCGGGCCGCTTATAGCGCTGGCAGGTGCGGGTATCTCCCGTCCTTGCTGGCATCACGGTATTCAGGAATGCCTAACAGGACTCTTACGGTATGGGCAGGCGGCGGGGGTATTGGGGGAATATGCCGGAGCCTCACAGTTCACCTTCCTGGTTAGGCTAGACTAGGCCAGAAGAGGTGAATCATGCAGACGGTGAACCTGTACGACGCCAAGAACCAGTTCAGCAAACTCGTTGATGCTGTCGAGGGCGGCGAAGTGGTGGTAATCGCCCGTAACGGCAAACCGGCGGCCAAGCTCGTGCCCCTGTCGTATGGCGAACGGACCGAGTGGAGCGGGGATGTTCAGCGATTTATGCAGGGCGGCGAGTATGACCCCGAGGCGTTCGAGGTGGACCGCAATGATGTTCTGCCCGCGCCAGAGCGGGACCTGTTCTGATGCGTTACCTGCTGGATACGAATACCGTCAGCGACTTTTTTAAGCGGCATCCGCAGGTCATGTCGCGCTTTCAGCGGATGCCCCCTGCGTGGTTGGCCGTCAGTACGGTCACGATGATGGAAATCGAGTATGGCTTCGAGCGGAAGCCTGCCGCCCGCGAGAAATTCGGTGAGGTCTGGGCGGCGCTGCTCGGTGATCTTCACGTATTGCCCTACGATGCACACGACGCTGCTCATACGGCCCGCCTCCGTGCCCACCTCGCTGCCATTGGCAAACCCATTGGGCCGTTTGACCTTCAACTCGCGGGTGTGGCTCTCGCCCGCCACCTGACACTCGTCACGCACAACACTGCCGAGTTCACGCGCGTCCCCGACCTGCTGGTAGAAGACTGGTGGCAGCTTCTTCCTTGAAGGTAAGGCAGTGCTGGCTTGTAAGGCAGGAGGCCCGATGAAACGCGCCACACTGACGAGTAAGGGACAGGTCACGATTCCCGCCGAGATTCGCGAGGCATTGCATCTGCAAGCCGGGGATCGGCTGATTCTGAGCCTCACGGAAAACGGCTTTACGGCGTCGGTGGAACGTACGCCGAAGGTGGAGGACGTGCGCGGGATTTTCAAACACGCGGCCCGGCCCGGCACCACTCGCGCTGAAGAACGCGCCGCCGTTGAGGAAGCGGTGGCAAGGAAGTATGGCCTTTGAGAGTCGTGATTGATGCCAATGTCATTCTGCGTTTCGTGCTGGAGGACCACCCGGACCTGACTGCCCGCGCCTCCGCCCTGTTTGATCGTGCGGCGGGTGGGGAAGTCCAGCTCATCATTCCGCCCGCCATTCTCGCGGAGTGCTTTTACGCCCTGAAGTCCTTTTACAAGCTGCCCCGTGCAGAAATAGCAGGCGGCCTGCTGAAAGTGCTGGCCCTACCGGGGGTGGGCGCGCTGGAAGAACAGGCGGTGACGGAGGCCCTGCGGCTGCTGAAGGAACAGAGCGTGGATTTCGCCGATGCCTACCTTGCGGCTCTGGGCCGGACGCTGGCCCTGCCGGTGGCGAGCTTTGACAGCGACCTGCGAAAACTGGGCGCGGACGTGCTGGACGACTGATCCCCCGCAGGGGGCTACCCCCCCCGTCACCTGTCAGCCTCCTGACAGGCGGCAGTGGTATGATGCGCGGCAGTTCGGCCCGGTTTCCCCTGGGCGAATGGGGCGACCCGTCTTCATCACTGGCCCCCACTCCACTTCACCCTCTGCACGCGCGGCGCGCCCCGACTTGTTCGGGCGGCGCTTTCCTGCCGCGTGCGCGAAAGGCCCTGCATGGAACTGACACCGCGCGTTCCCCCGCACAGCAACGACGCCGAGATCAGCGTTCTGGGGAGCATCCTGCTCGACAACGACACGCTGACCGGCCTGGGCGACACGCTGGCCCCCGAGATGTTCTACCGCGAAGGCCACCGCAAGATTTTCAGCGGCATGCGCGCCCTTCAGGAACGCGGCGAACCCGTGGACCTGGTGACCCTCAGCGAGCATCTGCGCGTGCAGGGGCAGCTCGACGAGGTGGGCGGTCTAACCTACCTGATCGGCCTGTCGGATCAGGTGCCGACCGCCGCCTACGCCGAACACTACGCGCGCATCGTGCAGGAAAAGCACACGCTGCGCCAGCTCATCAGCGCGTCGGGGAGGGCGATGCAGCTCGCCTACGACGGGCAACTGCCGCTGGAAGACCTGCTCGACCGCGCCGAGAAGATGATCTTCGAGGTGGCCGAGCAGAAGAAGAAGGGCGAGGCCTTCCAGGCGATGGGCGAGGTGGTCCACGACACCTTCGAGTACATCACCCTGCTGCACCAGAACAAGGGCATCCCCGACGGCGTGAGCAGCGGCTTCCGCGACCTCGACGAGCAGATTTCGGGCTTGCAGAAGGGGAGTTTGAACGTTCTGGCGGCCCGGCCTTCGATGGGCAAGTGCGTGACGGCGGGCACCCTGATCGACGTGCCGGGGACCGGGGAGCGAATCACGGTGGAGACGTTCGTGCGGCGGCAACTGCCGACCGTCCTGAGCGTGACTCCGGACGGCACGGTGCGCGAGTCGCGCGTCGGTGCGTGGATTGACAGCGGCGTGAAGGCCGTGCGCCGCGTCACGACGCGCACGGGCCGCGTGGTGGAAACGACCCCTCACCACCCCTTCCTGGGCGTGGACGGCTGGACGCCCCTCTATGACCTGAAGGTCGGGGACCGGATCGCCGTGCCGCGTGCGGTCCCGGTTTTCGGGCAGCAGGATGCCCTCAGCCCGGAGCGTGTGCGCCTCCTCGCCTACCTGCTGGCCGAAGGGGGCCTGACGCAGAGTAGCCCCCGCTGGACGAATGCCGACCCCGTCCTGGTGGAGGACTTCCGCGCGTGCCTCGCCGCCGAGTTTCCGGAAGTGGAGATGGCCGCCGACGCGCGGACGGGCAATGATTACCGCCTCAGCCGCCGCTGGCAGCCGGGAGAGCGCAAGGACCGTCCGAACCCTCTGACCGGGTGGCTCCGCGAACTCGGGGTATCGGGCCAACACGCCGATGCCAAACAGGTTCCGTCGGTGGTCTGGACCCTCACCCGCCCATCTCTCGCCGCCTTCCTCCGCGTGCTGCTGAGTTGCGACGGGACGATCTACGCGCTGGCTGGGAAGGCCCGCATCGAGTTCACGGTGGCGAGTGAGGCGTTGGCCCGCGACGTACATCACGCGCTGGTGCGCTTCGGCATCGTGAGCAAGCTGTGGCGCAAGGGGGAGCGTTCCTGGCGGGTGGAGATCACCGACCCACGCAGCGTGGCGGATTACCAGACGCAGATCGGGTGGCTGGGGGAGAAGGCGGAACGTCGCATTCCCGTCAGTGCCGGAACCCGCAGCAACGTCGGCCACCCGCCTGCCGGAGCCTGGGTGCATGTGCGGCGGGCGGCGGGTGAACGGGGGCTGAGTTTGATGGCCCTCGCCCGCGCCGCCGGGGAGAAGACCGAATCCGGCTTCAATGCCCACACCCGGCGCAGCCTCCCGCAGTCTCGCGCTGCCCGTTACGCCGCCGTCCTGGACGACCCCCACCTCACCCTGTTGGGCAGTGACGCGCTGTACTGGGACGATATCGTTCAGATTGAGGACGTGGGCGAGCGGCAGGTGTACGACCTGACGGTGCCGGGGGACGCGAACTTCATCGCCGCCGACATCTGCCTGCACAACACGGCCTTCGCCCTCTCTATCGCCCAGAATGTCGCCCTGCGCGGCGAGAAGACGGTGGCGGTCTTCAGCCTGGAAATGCCCTCGGTGCAGCTCGCCCTCCGCATGCTATGCAGCGAGGCGCGGGTGGACATGAATCGTATCCGGAGCGGCCAGCTCAACGAGCGCGACTTCGAGCGCCTGGCCCACGCCGCGGGCCGCCTGGCCGACGCGCCGATGGTGATCGACGACGAGCCGGACCTGACGCTGAATGCCCTGCGCAGCAAGCTCCGGCGCATCGCGGCGCAGCACGGGCAGCTGGGGCTGGTGGTGATCGATTACCTGCAACTGATGTCGGGCGGCAAGAGCAGTGGCGGCAGCGACAACCGCCAGCAGGAGATCAGCACCATTTCGCGCGGTTTGAAGGGCCTGGCACGTGAAATGGAAGTGCCGATTATTGTTCTGAGTCAGCTCAGCCGTGCTGTAGAACAGCGGCCGAATCATAGACCGATGCTCTCTGATTTGAGAGAATCAGGTGCGATTGAACAGGATGCAGATATTGTGATGTTTATTTACCGCGACGAGTATTACAACAAGGAAACCGATCAGCAGGGCATCGCCGAGATCATTATCGGCAAGCAGCGCAACGGCCCGGTCGGCACGGTCAAATTGCAGTTCCACAGCGCGCACGTCCGCTTCAACGACCTCGCGCCGGAGGGCGTCTGATGCCGGAGGACGTGAAGGTGGCTGCTGGCGGCGCGGGCGGGCAACGGCGGCGTCGGCGTCGGCGGGGACGCACACCGGGCCAGAACAGCACCCCAGCCCCCGGTCAGGTGTCGAACGCGACGAGTGTGCCCATTCCCGCCCCGCCCAGCAAGCGCGGGCAGAAGCGGGGGCGCCCGCTGGCCGACCCGCGCATCGGCGTGGGCTGCATCGTCCTGCGTGGCGACGAGATTCTGCTGGTGCGCGAGCGGGGCCGCTGGTCGCTGCCGAAAGGCGGCCTGGAGGCCGGAGAACTGGTGCAGGAGGGTGCCCGCCGCGAAACCTACGAGGAAACCGGGCTGGTGGTGGAGCTGCGCGATCTGGCCTTTATCGTGGAGTTCCAGGCGGAAACCTGGGGGCACCACCTCCAGTTCTTCTACACGGGGCGGGAGGTGGGCGGCACGCTGGCCCCCCGCGACCCCGACCGCGACGTGCAGGAGGCCCGCTTCGTCCCCATCCGGCAGTTGCGCGAGTTCATCCGCTTCCGGCCCCGTCTGGTCGCCCTCGAAACCTGGCTGCGCGAGCGGCGGCCCCGGCATTTCGTGTTCAACCTGGACAAGGAACCCGCCATGCTCCGCAAGCGGCGGCGGGTGGGCGTGGGTGCGGTCCAGCCCGACTTGCAGGACGAGCCGACCGACGAGGTGGACCTCTAGTTCCGGCGGCCTGGCAAAAGGAACGTGCTGCACGGCGAGGAGGCGACACGCCCCGCCTTCTTCTGCTATCATCAGAATATGAAGCAGGCGTTACGTAATAAGTCCCTCCGTCCGGGGGACGCTGTCTATCCCGTCAGCGGACGCGGGTACGCCCACGTCTGCCCCTCCTGCGGTCAGCCGCTGACCCTCTACGACCTGCGCGACGGCGACCAGGCCTACTGGTGCGACCCCTGTGGCAAGGGCCACCGCGCGGGCGATCCGCCGACCGAGGCTCTGCGGCCTCTTCCCAACGCGGGTTGAGCCGTTGGACCGTTAGACGGTTCGACCTTTAGACTGCCCCGAGGGGCGCTATGCTGGGGGTATGACTGCGGCCTCCACCCTTTCCTTTGGCAGCGGGCCGGTGCTCACTGGACAGGTCATCGCGGTGACCGGCGCGGACCAGGGGTATGGCCGGACGATCAGCGCCGCGCTGGCCCGGGCGGGCGCGAGCGTGGTCCTGATCGGCGGAAACAGCGAGTCGCTGGCCGTCGCCGCCAGCGGGCTGGAACTCGCGGGTGGCACTGCCATCCCCATCAAGGCCGACGTGGGCGTGCCGCTCGACTGGCTCAGCGCACAGAACCGCATTCTGGAGATTTTCGGGGCGCTGCACGGCATCGTTCATCTGGCCGACAAGCGCGCGCATACCAACTTCACGCTGCTGAGTGAGAGCGAGTGGATGGAACTGTTCAACTGCAACGTGAAGAGCAGCGTCGCCATCGCCCAGATCGTGCGCCGCCGCCTGGTCGGGACCTGGCTGACCCTGGTCGGCCCCCATCTGGACGAGGCGGGCCTTCAGGTGTACCCCCAGCGGGGGGCGCTGCGCGGCCTGGTCGAACATGCCCACGACGAGGACCTGCGCGTGAATCTGATCCTGCCCTCGCGCGCGAGCAGCGGTGACGAGGCCCTGGACCGTCCGCTGGCCGACGCGGTGCTGGCCCTCGCCACGCCCGCCCTCGCCCACCTGCGGGGCAACGTGCTGGAAGTGCCCCTGCCGTCCGTTCCCAGGCTGCGCGTCACGGAAGTGAATGCCCGTTGAAGTGTCCCTACTGCTCCGCCCCCGACTCCAAGGTCGTCAATTCGCGCCCCAGTGACGACGGGGCCAGCATCCGCCGCCGCCGCGAGTGCCTGCGCTGCGCCCGGCGGTTCACCACCTACGAACGCGCGCAACTCGAACCGCTGATGGTGGTCAAGCGCGGCGGCCAGCGCGAGGCCTTCAACCCCGACAAACTGCTGCGCGGCCTGACCCTCGCCACCGAGAAACGCCCGGTGGACCCCGAGTTGCTGCGCGCCTTCGCCTACGGCTTCGAGGACGAGGTGGGGGCGTCCGAGATCGGGAGCGAGGAGATCGGCCGCCGCGCGATGACCTTTTTGCGCCCCCTGGACGACGTGGCCTACATCCGCTTCGCCAGCGTCTACCGCGATTTTGACAGCCTGGAGCGGTTTATCGAGGAGATTCGGGGGCTGAAGGCGGAAGGTGACGGCTAGGACAGCTTGAAACGGCGGTCCTGGTAGAAGGCGTTCGTCGGCATCTTCACGAGTTCCCGCGTGTTGTGGAAGCCCAGCGACCGGTAGAAGGCCAGTTGCCCCGGTCCGTCGTCGGTCAGCAGCACCATCTGCATCACCTGGGCGTACCGTTCCAGCACGGCTTCCAGCAGGGCGCGACCCACGCCCCGGCGTTGCCCGTCCGGGCGCACCAGGATGTCCTGCACATACAGAATGCTCACATCGTCCGTGACGCCCCGCACCAGGCCGAGCAACTCGCCCGCCTTATCCCGCGCGGTCCAAACAAAACCCGACTGCCGGACGGCGCGGGCCAGCGCCTCCGGATCGCGGGTGTAGCTCGTCCAACCGACCGACGCATACAGGGCCAGCAGTTCAGGAAGGTCGGGCAGCGGGCCGGAGAGGACGGTGAAGGTCACCCGTCCAGCCTGAGGCCTGGCCCCCAGCGGCACATCCGCCAAAGAGCGCAGTTACACCCGCTCGATGATCGTCGCCGTCGCCATCCCGTGCCCGATGCACATGACCTGAAGGCCCAGCGTGCCCCCGGTGGCCTCCAGCCCGGCGAGCATCTTGGCAGTCAGGCCCGCCCCGCTCGCGCCCAGTGGGTGCCCGTGCGCGATGGCCCCGCCCCAGGGATTCACCTTCGCGGGGTCGGCGCCCAGTTCGCGCATCCAGGCCAGGACGACCGATGCGAAGGCCTCGTTGATCTCGATCCAGTCGAGGTCCGCGAGGGTCAGGCCGCTCCTGGCCAGCGCCTTGCGGGTGGCGGGAATGACACCCATCAATTGCAGCGTGGGGTCGTCACCCACGGCGACACGGGCACGGAACCGGGCACGGGGGCGCAGGCCGTCCGCGAGGGCCGCTTCCCGGTCCCCCACCAGCACGGCCGCCGCACCGTCGCTGATCTGGCTGGCGTTCCCGGCGGTCACGGCGCCGTTCTCGCGGAAGGCCGGTTTCAGGGCTGCCATCTTCTCCGGGGAAATCTGCTCCCTGATGCCCTCGTCGTAGGACAGGGTAAAGGCTTCACCCTCCGCGTTCAGGCCGGGCGCGGGGAGCAGCTCCGCGTGGAGAGCGCGGCTGGCAGCGGCGTGGCGGTGACTCTCGGCGGAATAGGCGTCGAGGTCGGCGCGGGTCAGCCCCCAGCGGTCCGCGATCCGCTCGGCGCTCTCGCCCTGGTGAATCAGGTCCACCTTGCCCAGCAGTTCGGGGTTCAGCCGCTCGAAGCCGCCGCCGATGTCGCTGAACATGGGCGCGCGGGTCATGGATTCTACGCCGCCGCCCACCGCGTAGGTCTGATCGCCCGCGTCCACCCCCTGCGCGGCGAAGTGAATCGCCTGCTGCCCACTGCCGCACATACGGTTGAGGCTGACCGCCGGGACCTCCACGGGAAAGCCCGCCATCATCACCGCCAGCCGTCCGATGTTCGCGCCCTGCTCGCCCGCCTGCGTCACCGCCCCCGTCACCACGTCCTCCACCCGGGCGGGGTCAAGTCCGGCGCGGTCCATCAGGCCATTCAGGGTGAAGGCCAGCAGCGCGTCGGGCCTCACCTCGCGGTACGCGCCCCCGCGTCGGGCATAGGGCGTGCGGACGGCTTCCAGAATCACGGATTCGCTCATTCAAAGCTCCTGTTGGCTGAACCGCTCGCGCAGCTCGCGTTTGAGAATCTTGCCCGCCGTGTTGCGCGGCAGCGACTCTACGAAATGCACCCGCTTGGGCACCTTGAAGCCCGCCAGGCTGGTGCGGGCGTGATCGCAGAGTTCGTCGGGCGTCGCCGACTGCCCCGGCTTCAGCACCACGACGGCTGTGACGGCCTCCACCCAGCGGTCGTCGGGGAGGGCGATCACCGCCACCTCGGAGACGGCGGGGTGGGTGTAGAGGGCTTCTTCCACCTCGCGCCCGGCCACCAGCACGCCGCCCGTGTTGATCACGTCCTTCACCCGGTCCACCACGTACAGGTAGCCGCCCTCGTCCAGCACTCCCAGGTCGCCCGAGTGGAACCAGCCGCCCCGGAAGGCTTCCTCCGTCGCCTCCGGCTTGTCCCAGTAGCCCACCAGCAGGTGCGGCGAACGGTGGACGATCTCGCCGGGTTGGCCGGGGGGCAGGTCTTGCATGTTCTCGTCCACCACGCGCGTCTCCACGTTCAGCACCGGGCGGCCCGCCGATGATGGGCGCTCGGCGTGTTCGTGCGGGGCCAGGACGGTGGCGAGGGGGGCCAGTTCGCTCTGGCCGTAGCAGTTGTAGAAGCCCGCCTGCGGCAGCCGCGCCATGATCTCCGTCAGCACGGGCGTGGGCATGATGGACGCCCCGTAGTACAGCTTCCGCAGGCTGGAGAGGTCGCGGGTCTGGAAGTCGGGATGGCGCAGCAGACTCACCCACACCGTAGGCGGCGCGAAAAAGGACGTGACCTTCAGCCGCTCCATCAGTTCCAGCGTGGGTTCGGCGGCGGGCGCGGGGATCAGGTGGATGGTCGCGCCCACCAGCAGTTGCGGCATCAGCATCACGTGCATCTGCGCCGAGTGGTAGAGCGGCAGGGCGGCCAGCACCACGTCCTCCTCACGGAAATCCAGCGCGACGATGCTGCTGAGGTATTCGGAGTGCAAGGCGGCGTGCGTCATCATCGCGCCCTTTGGGGCTGCCGTCGTGCCGGACGTGTACAGCAGTTGCGCGAGGGCGGAGGCATCCAGTTCGACTTCGGGCGGGGTGACTGGCCGCGCCTCATCCTTTGCCCAGGTCAGCACGTCCGCCTCACTCCCGCCGTGAAAGGTGCCGACGAGGGCCAGGTCCAGATCAGCGCGCGCCTCATTCAGCGCGTCCGTCAGAGCCGGGTCCGTGAATGCTGCCCGCGCCCCCGACTGCCGCAGGATGTACTCCAGTTCCGAGCGGCGCAGCGCGTAGTTCACCGGGACGTGAACCAGGCCCGCGCGTGTGCAGGCCAGCCACAACAGCGCGTAGGCGTCGCTGTTCTGCCCGAAGGCGGCCACCCGTTCGCCCGGTTGCAGGCCCGCCTCGATCAGGGCGTGGGCGACACGGTTGGCGGCGGCGTCCAGTTCGGCATACGTCCACTCCCGGCCCCCGAAGGTCAGCGCCAGCTTGTGCGGTTGGCGGCGCACCGAGCGGTGCAGGGCGTCCCCGAGGGTGTCGCGGGCGGCCCGCCTGGCCTCTGCTCCCGCCGCACCGCTCATCTTGGGGCCATCCTGATCGCGCCGTCCAGGCGGATCGTCTCGCCGTTCAGCATGGGATTCTCGAAAATCTGCCGCACCAGCGCGGCGTACTCTTCTGGGCGGCCCAGCCGGGACGGGAAGGGCACCTGCGCGCCCAGCGACGCCTGCACCTCCTCCGGCAACCCGGCCAGCATCGGCGTCTCGAAGATGCCCGGCGCAATCGTCACCACGCGGACACCGCTGCGGGAGAGGTCGCGGGCAATGGGTAGAGTCATGCCCGCCACGCCCGCCTTGCTCGCCGCGTAGGCCGCCTGGCCCACCTGCCCGTCGAAGGCCGCGACAGAAGCGGTATTCACGATCACGCCGCGCTCGCCTTCCCCGTTCGGCGCGTTGTCCAGCATGGCCTGGGCAGCCAGGCGCACCACGTTGAAGGTGCCGATCAGGTTCACGCGCACCACGCGCTCGAAGAGGTCCAGCGGGTGCGGCCCGCGTTTCCCGGCGGTGGTCGTCGCGCTTGCCACGCCCGCGCAGTTCACCGCGCCGTGCAGCCCGCCGAAGCGTTCCCGCGCCGCGTCGATGGCCGCCGTCACCTCGGTCTCGCTCGTCACGTCCGTCCGCTGAAAAAGGCCGCCCAGTTCGCGGGCCAGGGCTTCCCCGGCCTCCGCGTTCAGGTCGAGCAGGACGGGGTGCCCGCCCGCCTGCGCCACCATCCGCGCCGTCCCCGCCCCCAGTCCGGACGCGCCGCCCGTGATCAAGACCGTCTTGCCGCTCAGGTTCATGCATCCTCCCTTGCGCTGTACTGGTGAAGTCCCGTCCTTTGTAGCACCTTCCCGCAACAAAAACCCCCGCGCCTCGGCGGGGGCTTGTGCTTCTCTGGCTGATCATTAAGGGCTGAAAGCTGTCCGCTTCCCCTTATCTGCGCCTCAGCCAGTATTGAACTGTCCCCACCACGCCCCGGCGGAAGAACAGCACCACCAGCACGAACACCAGCCCGGTCACGATGCCGACCGGCAGGTTGGCGGTCGTCAGGGTGTCGCGCAGCAGCAGCACCAGGCCCGCGCCGATCACCGGCCCGAAGAGGGTGGTGGTGCCGCCCAGCAGCGTCATCATCACGACCTCGCCGGAGGTGCGCCAGTTCAGCACGTCCAGGCTGACCACGCCGTGCGCGAAGGTGAACATGCTCCCCGCCAGGCCCGCCAGCGCCGCGCTGATCAGGAACGCCGTGAACTTGAAACGGGTGGGGTTGTAGCCAATGCTCTGCGCCCGTTGCTCGTTGTCGCGCACCGCCTGGAGTGCCTGCCCGAAGGGACTGCGGACCGTGCGGTACGCGACATAGAAGCCGATGGCAAACAGCACCAGGCAGAAGTAGTAGCGGGTGGTCGAGTCGCTGAAGTCCAGCCCCAGGAAGCTGGGCCGCGCGAAGCCCTGGAGGCCGTTCTCACCCCCGGTCACGTCCGTCCATTGCAGCGCCACGAACGAGATCATCTGCGCGAAGGCCAGCGTGATCATGCTGAAGTAGATGCCGATGGAGCGCACGCTCAGGTAGCCGATGGGGACGGCGATCAGGAGGGCTGAGGCCGTGCCTCCCAGCATGGCGACCGGCACACTCTGCCCGTGCGACAGCAAAAAGGCCGTCACGTAGGCACTGGTGCCCCAGAAGGCGGCATGCCCAAAGCTCAGCAGGCCGCTGAAGCCGAAGAGCAGGTCGAAAGCGACGGCAAAAAGGCCCCAGGCCAGGATGTCCAGCGCCAGGACCGGGTAGATCAGCCGGGGCAGGATCAGCAGCACGATCCCCAGGCCGATCAGCCAGGCGGCGCGCGTCATCCGCTGGCGGTCCGTCCGGGCGGCCGTGCGGGGAAGGACGGTCACTTCGCCCCCTCCGGCAGCCCGAAGAGGCCACTGGGCCGCACCAGCAGCACCAGCGCCATCAGGATAAAGACCAGCGTGTTCGCAATCGGCGGGTAGAGCGCCGAACCGACCGCGGCCAGCACCCCAACCGCGAAGCCGGTGATGACGCTCCCCAGGATGCTGCCCAGCCCGCCGATCACCACCACCGCGAAGGTCGTGATGATCAGTTCGGCGCCCATGTACGGCTCGACCGAGTAGATCGGCGCCGCCAGCACCCCGGCGAGGCCCGCCAGACCCACGCCGACGCCAAACACACCCGTCACCCACTTGCTCACATTGATGCCGAAAGCCCGCGTGACGGTGGGATTCTCGGTGCTGGCGCGGATGATCGCACCCACCCGCGTCTTCTCGATGATGAACCATGTCAGCAGGCAGATCACCAGGCTCAGCACGATCACGAACAGGCGGTACTTCGGGAAGACCACGAAGCCCAGGTTCACCACTCCGGCCAGCGCGGCGGGCGGCGTGTAGGGCGCGCTCGACACCGCGTAGTGCGAGAGCATGAACTGTTTGACGAGGTCCTGCGTCAGCAGGGTCAGCCCGAAGGTGAGCAGCAGGTTGTAACTGGGGTCCAGCCCGTACAGCCGCGAGAGCAGCGTCCGCTCCAGCACCATGCCCAGCAGCCCCACCAGGATCGGCGCCAGGATCAGGCTGGGCCAGAACCCCAGCCCGAAGGCCTGCCCCAGCGCGAACGCCGTGAACGCGCCCAGCATGTACAGCGCCCCGTGCATGAAGTTCACGATCCGCAGCATCCCGAAGATCACCGCGAGGCCCAGGCTGAGCAGCGCGTAAAAGGCCCCGTTCACCAGCCCGTTGAACACCTGAATCAGAAGAAGTTGCGTATTCATAATGGGTCTAAAGGTCGAAGGTCAAACCGTCCAACGGCGCCGGGAAGACCGGCGGTTAGACCTTGAGACGGTTTGACCCTCAGAACCTCCTCACATCTTGCACTTGCTCTCGGACAGCGGCATAAAGGCCTTGGCGGCGGGAATGGTGGACACGCGGGTGAAGATGTCGCCCGCTTCCTTGGCCTGCGCCTTGGGCTTGACCTGCACGGTATGCACGTCGAGGATCACGCGGTGGTCCTGCGGGCGGATGGTGGCGTTGCGGGCGAAGAAGTCGTCGAAGGAGTAGCCTTCGAGCGCCTTGACGACCGCGTCGCTGTCGTCGGTCTTGGCGCGGGCGACCGCCTGGAGGTAGGTCATGGTGGCGCTGTAGACCCCGGCCTGCGCCCAGGTGGGCTTCTTGCCGAAGGCTTTCTCGAACTTCGCGGCCCACACCCGGCTGCGGGCGTCCAGGTTCCAGAACCACGGCACCGTCGCGATGGCCCCGGCGAAAGCGTCCTGACCGAGCGCCGCCACGTCCGTCTCGAACAGCAGGCCGATCCCCAGCCCGATGCCCTGGTTCTTCAGGCCGAACTCGTTGTACTGCTTGACCACGTTCACCAGGTCCGCCCCGGCCTGCATGGTGCCGAAGATCTTGGGCTTGAGGCCCTGCGCCTTGAGCAGATAGCTGGAGAAGTCGGTGTTGGGGAAGGGCGTCGCGTCGCTGGGGGCGACCAGCTTCCCGCCGTTTTCCTGAATGGCCGCCGTCATCTGGCGGTTGAGGTCCTGCCCGAAGGCGTAGTTGGGGTAGATGATGTACCAGGTCTTGCCGCCGCGCTTGGTGACGGCGCTCCCCGTCCCGTTGGCGAGCATGTAGTTGTCGTAGGCGTAGTGGAAGGTGTACTTGTTGCACTTCTCGTTGGTCAGGGCGGTGGTGCCGCCGGTCACGACCATCGCCACGACCTTCTTGTTCTTGGCGACCTCGCTGGCGGCCAGCGCGGCGCTGGAGGTCGGCATGTCCACCAGCATGTCCACGTTCTGACGGTCGATCATCTCGGCGGCCTTGTTGCTCGCCACGTCCGCCTTGTTCTGGTGGTCCACGCCGATGACCTGCACCTTGCCGCGGAAGGCGGGGTTGGCGGCCATGAAGTCGTCGGCGGCCATCTGCGCGGCCTTCACGCTGCCCTGGCCGGAGAGTTCGGAGTACACGCCGGAGAGGTCGGTGAGGACGCCCACCTTCACCACGTTGTCCGAGAGCTTCACGCTCTGCGCGAGGGCGCCCGTCACGGCGGCGAGGGCGGCGGTGGCGACGAGGGCGGACAGGGTCTTCTTCTGCATGTGATTCCTCCAGAGGGGAGTGGGAGTTAAACGCTCAGATAACGCAACAGGTCGGCGCGGCGGGCTTCCACCTCGTCCGCGCGGACCTCGTCCACCACGTGCCCGTCCACGAACACGTAATGGCGGTCGGCCAGCCGGGTGGCGAATTTGAGGTTCTGTTCGACCAGGATCACGCTCAGCCCCTCGCGGCGCAGCGTCTGGAGCATGTCCCCGATGCGCTGCACGATCACGGGCGCGAGGCCCTCGCTGGGTTCGTCGAGCAGGAGGAGTTTGGGACCGCTCCGCAGCACGCGCACGATGGCGAGCATCTGCTGCTCACCGCCCGAGAGCTTGCTGCCGGGGTGCTGGCCGCGTTCGCGCAGCACCGGGAACGCCTCGAAGGCGCGTTCGGTACTCCACCCGCCGGGCCTCGCCGGGGGCAGTTCCAGATTCTCGCGCACCGTCAGGCTGCTCAGAATCGCACGTTCCTCCGGCACCCAGGCCAGGCCACGCGCGGCGACGCGGTTGCTGGGCAGCCGGGTGATGTCCTGGCCGCCGAAGGTGATGTGCCCGGTGCGGCTTCTCAGCACGCCCATGATGCTTTTGAGGGTGGTGGTCTTGCCCGCGCCGTTGCGCCCGATCAGGCTGACCACCTCGCCGGGCATCACGTGCAGGTTGACGCCGTGCAGCACGTGGCTCTGCCCGTAGTAGGCGTTCAGGTCGCGGACTTCGAGCAGCGGGGCCGTTTGCGGGGTGGCGTGGGCAGGGGAGACGGCGGGCGCGGTCATGCGTGCGCCTCCTCGCCCAGATACGCCTCGATCACGCGCGGGTCCCGGCGCACCTCGTCATAGCGGCCGCTCGCCAGCACCTGCCCGTATTGCAGGACGGTGATGCGGTCGGCCAGTTCGGAGACGACGCTCATATTGTGTTCGACCAGCACGACGGTGCGCCCCCGCGCCACCTGCCGGACCAGCGCGATCACGCGATTGATCCCCTCGGACCCCATGCCGCTGGTCGGCTCGTCGAGCAGCAGCACACGCGGCTCCTGCGTCAGCGAAATGCCGATCTCCAGTTGCCGCTTCTCGCCGTGGCTGAGGTCCGCCGCCAGCCGGTCGGGGGCGTCCCCCAGGCCCACGTCCGCCAGAATCTGGTCGGCGCGGGGCCCCAGGTGTTCCAGCCGCGAGAGGGGTGTCCAGAACTGCTTCGGCAAGTTTGTCGGGGATTCCAGGGCGACCAGCAGGTTCTCCCGCACCGTCAGGCTGGGAAAGACGCTGCTGATCTGAAACGACCGGCTGAGGCCCCGCCGCACGATGGCGTGCGGCGGCAGCGTGTCGATGCGCTCCCCGAACAGGGCGACCTCGCCGCTGGTGGGGCGCAGAAAGCCCGACAGCAGGTTGAAGAGTGTGGTTTTTCCGGCCCCGTTCGGGCCGATGATCGCGTGAATCTCCCCCTCACGGATTTGCAGGTTCACGTCGTTGGTGGCGCGAAACCCCCGGAAGTCCTTCACGAGATGGCGCGCTTCCAGGGCAGTTGCCGCTGTCACGGCCTCACGCCGGACCTGCCTCCCGGGCTACGAATGGACAAATCTCTGGGCATCCTCCCCCCTTTCCCGCGTTCAGTTGTGGTGCAGGGAGGAGTCTAGCAAGGGCCGGTCACAGTCGCGTTACGGCGCCGGGGGTGTCTTACCCAGCGTGCAGCGCCCGCCACTCCCGGAAGGTGACCGGGAAAAGTGGCTCGGCCAGTTGGGCCATCGCCCGCGCGAAGAGGCGGGTTTCATATTGCGCGCCCTCGTGGTCGCGCAGTTCGAGGAAGTGCAGCAGCGAACGCACGTTGAATG
Source organism: Deinococcus metallilatus (assembly GCF_004758605.1). NCBI lineage: Bacteria > Thermotogati > Deinococcota > Deinococci > Deinococcales > Deinococcaceae > Deinococcus > Deinococcus metallilatus. Next base: position 2,544,663 of record NZ_CP038512.1, on the reverse strand, counting down.
TGTAATACGATTCGGTATACAGACTCAGCGGCAGCACTCCCCGCGCCTGCTCGCGCGTCACGCCCAGGCGCAGCAATTCCTGGTACGCCCCGAAAGCCTGGTGCCAGGCTTCCTCCCACACGCGCGCCGCTTCCGCCTGATCGAGCGTGCCGTCGTCCTCCACACTGGCCTGACGGTTGGAGGGGGCCTGCTTGCGGAACGAGGGCGGGGTGAAGTTGCGCTCCTGCATTTCGACATAACGGCCAGAGATTTCATTTTTTGAGACGCCGACTCTGTGCCTGACCATCTGCCGGTCTACAAAAATCGGGCAGACGATCTTGAAGGTAATCAGATTATGTTCAAAAGGACTGCCATGCTGATGCCGCAGCAGGTAGCGAATGAGTTTCTCGTCGCGTTCGTTGAGGGGGGCGTCGGAATCTCCACCGAAGGAAACTCTGGCCGCGTTCGTAATCATCTTGTCGTCGCCCACGCTCTGCACGAGGCTGACGCTGCCCAGGCCGTCGCCCAGGGGGTAGAGGGTAAGTGGGGAGGCGTCTGTGGCAGTCATCGGGGATAGCTTAACGCCCGCCCCCGGCAAGTGGGACGGGCGGTGATTCGGGTCCGGGTGGGGGGGAGGAGCGGCCCGGCCCACCCGGCGTGGTGGGTCAGAAGGAGGACCTCAGCGGCGGCCAGCGTGGACGCGCACCGGGACATGTTGCAGGCCAGGCCGCTCCTGCCGGGCAGCCAGCAGCAGCGACAGGGCGATCACCAGTCCGGCAAACAGAAGGGCCATGCACCAGTCTCGCAGGCGGGGTCTGACAGAAGGTTGACAGCCGTGTTCAGGGGGCGGGCAGGTCAAGCTGCATCAGTTGGACCTCTCCGTCCCCGGTCCTCAGGCGGGTGAGGGGTGTGAATCCGGCCTTCGCATAGGCACGGACGGCACGGGTGTTGGCGGGGCTGGGGTCGATCAGCACGCGGCGCAGGGCGGGCCGCTCGGCTTGCAGGTGTGCGAGGAACGCCTGAATCACCGCCGCCCCCAGGCCCCGCCCGGTCAGGTCCGCTTCACCGATCAGCAGGTCCACGCCCCACGTCTCGCCTTCGGGGGCGACCCACCGCGCGAACTCGTGGCCTGGCGTCACGCGCTCCCGCTGGATGAAGCCCGCCGCGCGCCCGTCCACCCGGAACACGAAGCCGGGCACGTCCCGCCCCACTCGGAAGTAGTGCGCCCGCACCGCGTCTGCCGTCCGCTCGCCGTCGTCCCAGAAGGCGCGGACGTGCCCCTCTTGCAGCCAGCGGTGCAGCAGCGGCAGGTGCGCGGGCGCGAGCGGTTCAAACGAGATGGGCATCTGGAAGGTCCACTCCCGCCGCTGCCAGTGCCGCCCGGAACTGCTCGGGGGTGACGGGCAGGACGCTCAGGCGGGTGCCCTTGCGTGTCAGCGGCGAGTCCTGCCACTCCGGGAGCGTCCGCAGCGTGTCCAGCGGCAGCACGGCCGGGAAGGCCAGGACCGGGGCCACGTCCACCATGCTCCAGCGGGGGTTATCCGGCGTGCTTTTCGGGTCGTAATACGGACTGTCCGGGTCGAATTGCAGGTTGTCCGGGTACGCTGCCCGGACCACCCGCGCCACGCCCGCCACGCCGGTCGGCCCCACTCTGGAGTGCCGGGCATTCGAGTGGTAGAAGAGGCAGAGGTCGCCTGCCCGCATCTCCCGCAGGAAATTGCGCGCCTGGTAATTCCGCACGCCGTTCCACGGTTCGCGCCCCACGCGCACGAGGTCGAGATAGCCGAACACGTCGGGTTCGGATTTGAGGAGCCAGTGGCGCGGCGGGGAGGGGGGCATGGGGGAGAGGGTAGCGTGCTGGCGGCCCCTCCGTGCCCTCCGGCACCCTGTCTCATCCGGGGCCGCTCTACACTTCTGGCGTGCGCCCCCTGCCCTGGCTTCCCGTGCTGCTGCTGCTCGCGCTGGCAGCCTACCTGCTGCCGGAGTGGCGCCCCGCGCCGCCGGTGGCGGCCGTGCCCTCCCCGCCCCCCGTCACGCAGACCCTCCCCAACCAGCTTCCCGCCAGCACCCGCGAGCTGTTCACGCGCTCCCGCCCGGCGGCCGTGCGGGTGGAGAGCCTGAACCCCAGCAAGGGCGAGGAGGGCATCGGCACCGGCTTTTTCATCTCGGAGACGGGCCAGGTACTGACGGCGTACCACGTGGTGGGCACCGGCAAGCTGTTTCAGGTGCAGACGCTCTCGGGCCGCCTGCTGCCCGCCCGCGTGACCGCCTACGACGCGCAGGCCGACCTGGCGCTGCTCCAGGTGCAGGGGCACGGGCCTTTTCCCGTGCTGAAGCTGGCGACCCGCCCGCCGCGCGTGGGCGAGACGGTGCTCGCCATCGGCAACAGCGGCGGCGACTTCCTGCAACCGCGCCGGGGGCAACTGCTGCGGCTGGGGGCGGAGGCGGGCCGCGCCGACTTCCCGCAGGGCACGCTGGAGATGACAGCCCCCCTCGCGCCCGGCGACAGCGGCGGGCCGATCATCGACGGGAACGGGCAGGCCATCGGCGTGGTCAGTTACATCCGGGTGGACGACAGCGGCCAGACCCGCACCAGCTACGCCGTGCCCGTCACCGAGGGCAACGCCCTGATCACGGCGCTGCGGGCGGGCAAGCAGCGGGACGTGCCGGTGGTCGGGCTGGTGCTGGACGTGGTCCACAGCGGGATGACGGACCCCCCCGGCGGCGTCGTCCGCCGGATCGCGCGGAACAGTCCCGCCGCCCGTGCGGGCCTGCGGGGCGCCACCTTCGACGAGAACGACAACCTCACCGCTCTGGGCGACATCATCACCCGTGTGAACGGTCAGCGCACCCGCGATGCCAACGACGTCATCAGCGCTATCCGCCGCGCTGGCGTGGGCGACACCATCACCCTGGGGTATGTGCGGGACGGCCAGGAGCGCGAGACGCAGATCACTCTGGTGGGGCAGCGCAGCGTCCCGGACCTGAACGAGTGATCACCCGCCTCCCCGCCCCACCTCACCTGCCCGGCGCACCCTGAAGGCATGTCACGCGCCTTTGTGAAGGAAGATGGAGGCGAACGCTGGACCCCGCCCGGCACGCCCCACGCCTACCGCCTGATCTGGCCGGGCGTGAACGGCCCCGAAACCGTCCACCAGACCGACGACCTGCTGGACGCCCTGCGCTGGCTGGCGGCCCGCGACCGTCCCGGCTTCGAGTTGCGCGGCCAGGATGGGGTGCTGCTGGCCCTGCTCGCGGCGTAGGGCTTGTGGCCTGTGGCTGGTCGCCTGTAGAGAAGGTGGGAGACGCATTTTCTGTTTCCCACCTTCCTCTTTTTTCCACACGCCACAAGCCACGCGCTACAAGCCCCCTACCATCCGCCTTCCAGCGTGATCCTCGCCGTCCCCGCCAGGCTCTGCCCCGGCGTGAGCGTCCGCATGTCGGTGCCGCTCACGCCCCGCGCGGCGAGGTTGAAGGCGTCGGTCGCGTGGGTGACGGGTTCCAGCGCGAGGCTGCCGTCCGGCGCGGTGAAGACCACCAGATGCGAGTACACGGGGTCGGCGGTGAGCGTTAATGTCCGCTTGCCCCAGTCCAGCCGGGCCAGTCCGTCCCAGGCGGTGTAGGCACGGTCGAGCTGCCGTGCGCCGATCCGGGAAGGCGCCCGGTAGTCCTCGTCCGGGTGGACCGGGTGTGCGCCGCCGGTCGGCAGTTGCCGTTCGTCCGTGTCGTAGGCGAGGGCCGCGCCGAAGCTGAGGCAGGGGTCCACGCCGTCCTGAAGGCGGGTGAAGTAGGGGTGCAGGCCCATCCCGGCGGGCATCTCGCTGCTGTCCACGTTGGTCAGCGTCACGCTGGTGTCGAGGTGGGGGCCGTGCAGGATGTACTCCACCCGCGCGGTGAAGGCCCAAGGCCAGTTCATGTCGTTGAAGTGGCGGCTGTCGAAGTTGCAGCTGAGGTGCCGCTCGCTGACCCGCGTGACCTGCCAGGGCCGGTTCCGCACGTCGCCATGCTGGGCGAGGCCGTCTTTGGTGGTGGGCCGCAGCTCCACCTCGCGCCCCTCAAAGGTGAAACGTGCGTCCCGGATGCGATTGGAGTACGGCAGCAGCGTGAAGCTGGCGCATTGGCTGCTGGTCTTCACGTCATCCAAGTTCACGTGCCGCAGCACCGGGCGACCCGACGCCGCCCGCAGGTTCAGCACGCTCGCGCCGATCTGTGGCAGCACCTCCAGCGTCAGGTGTTCGTTGGCGACGCGCTCGACCTGCCAAGTCATTTGCTCCCCCTGGCCCGCGCCGCCTCGTACAACAGGATGCCCGCCGCGACCGAGGCGTTGAGGCTCTGCACCTGGCCGCGCGTGGGGATGCGGACCAGGGCGTCGCATTTCTCGCGCACCAGGCGGCGCAGGCCCTCGCCCTCGGCGCCGATCACCAGGGCGACCTTGCCGCTGAGGTCGGTGCGGCCCAGGTCCTGCGCGGCCTCGCCCGCCGCGCCGTAGACCCACACCCCCTCTTCCTTGAGCTGGTCGATCAGGCGCGGGAGGTTCTTCGTCTGCGCGACCGGCAGATAACTCGTCGCGCCCGCGGCCGTCTTGGCGACCACCGGGGAGAGGGGCGCGCTGCGGCGTTCCTCCACCACGACGCCGTGCGCGCCCAGCACCTCGGCCGAGCGGATGATCGCGCCGAAGTTGCGGGGGTCGGTGATGCCGTCGAGCAGCACGATCAGCAGGTCCTCCCCGCGTGCCTCGGCCCGGTCGAGAATGTCGTCCACAGCCGCCCAGGCGAGGTCTTCCACTTCCGCGATCACGCCCTGATGCTGCGTGGTCCCCGCGATCTGATCGAGTTCGATGCGCGGGGCGAATTTCACCCGCACGTCAAATGCTTTCAGGTCGCGCACGAACGCCTCCTCGACGCCGCGCGCGACCAGCACCTCCGTCACGCGCCCGTCCCTGAGGGCTTCCAGCACCGGATTCCGTCCGTACAGCAACATGGGGGCAGTCTAGAGCACTTGCCAAAATGCCCACGGTCCAAAATGCTCACGGTATTCTGGCCGAGCGAAGCGAGTGAGTTTGGCTGAGGATTTGGGAAGATGGAAGCGTCGGCGGTGCAGTTCCGAACACGCTGGAATCTGGACAAATCCTCTAACGGCGCGTCACGCCCACTCGTCCTCTTCGCGGGGCGGCTTCGGGAGCGTCGTGTAGATCGCCGGATCGCTGGGGTTGCTCGCCGCGATCAGCCGTTCGACCTCGTCCACGTCCGGCTCGGCCAGCACGCGCACGAAGTCGGACGCGCTCAGCACCGTCTCGCGCACCGGCCAGCCGCGTGCCTGTGTCCAGCGGGTCAGGTCCGCGAGCGCCTGCGCGCCTGCCGGGCCATACGCCGGGCCGAAGGCCGCCGCCGTGATGATCGCCTCTGCCTCCCCGCCGAACGTCAGCAGGGCCGCGTACCGCGCCTGAAGCCGCTCGCCCTGCCGGTCGGTGATCAGGATCAGCCGTCCGTCCGCCGCGCCTGTGTCCTCCAGACGCGCGAGGACGGCGTGGAGCGTTTCCAGCGGTGCTCCCGGGACTCCGAACGGCTCAGCGATGTGCATGGGCGTCAGTGTAAGGGAAGCGTTCAGCTTTCGGCGGTCAGCTCTCAGCGCAGGACTTATGCGGTTCAGAAAAGAGAGCGTGTGAACCGGTGTTTTCCCCCCTCCCCCCTTGCGGGGGACTGGCACAGCTCGCCCCGCGAGAGGCCGGGTGGGGGTGAATGTACATGACCTCCCAGAGCTCCTTTTCCTCAAATCCCCCGATATTCCAAGCGAGAATCTCGCGGAAGTCCTGGGCTTTGTTCCTGTTGATGGCTGAAGGCTGACCGCTCCCACACGCCGGACCCGCCCCCGACGCTATCCTGCCCGCATGAAGCAGAAGCTCCCCACGCTGGTGGCGCAGGCGCGCGGTGGGCGCGTGGTCCGGACGCCTTTCCTCGATGGCGACGACCTCGACCGCCGCCTGCTGCAAGACGACGAGGTGCGCTCCATGCTGGCGGGCGGTTTTCCCGACGCCCGGCGGGTGGTGCTGACCCTGTACCCCGCCCACATCCCCGAGGTGGACAGCGGCGTGACCGTCCTGCGCGTGACCCCTCAGGCGGGCGGCCCCCCCTGGGACGTGCAGGATTTCATGGTGCAGCTCCGCCGCCTGAACCTCCCCGAAGACCAGCTCGGCGACGTGCGCGAGGAGCGCGGCGGTTCCTTCCTGATCGCCGCGACCGGCAAGGCCGCGCCAACTCTCGCGGCCCTGACCGAACTGGGGGGCCGCGAGGTCGAGGTGGAGGAGGTCGGTGAGACGGCCGGTCGCGGCAGCAAGATCCGCGAGGTCGTGGTGCCCTCGATGCGGGTGGACGTGGTCGGCGCGAAGGGCTTCGGCGTCAGCCGCGCCTACTTTCAGCAGGGTATCGACGGCGGCAAGGTGCGCCTCAACGGCCAGCCCGCCCGCGCCAGCAGTGAAATCCGCGAGGGCGACAGCCTCAGCGCCGAGGGGATCGGCCGGATCGACTTCAAGCGCGTGGTGAACGAGACGCGGCGCGGGAATTTCAAGGTGGAACTGGAAGTGCACCGTTGAGGGGCCAGGGGCAGATCACCTCCATCCCGGCACTCCTGCTGACGGTTGACCGCTTCAAGCTGACCGCTTTTCCCCATGATTGACCTCCTTTCCCGCAACCCTGGCCTCACCCCCGATGAACTGACGGCGGGCCTCGCGCCCAGCGCCCGCTTTCAGGATGTGCGGTTCGAGAATTACCGCCCGAACCCCGACTTTCCCAGCCAGGAGGAGGCGCGCGCCAGCCTGCAAGCCTTCCTGAAGGGTGCCCAGGTGCGGCCCGGCGGCTTCCGCCTGTTCCGCCGCAGCAAGCCCGAGGGGCACGGGCTGTACCTCGACGGCGGCTTCGGTGTGGGCAAGACGCACCTGCTCGCCAGCGCGTACCACGCGGCAGAGGGCAAACGCGCGCTGATGAGCTTCCAGGACCTGATGTTCGTCATCGGTGCGCTGGGGATGACCCGCGCGGTCGAAGCCTTCCGGGGCCACGACCTGCTGCTGATCGACGAATTCGAGCTGGACGACCCCGGCAACACCCACATGGCAAACACCTTCCTGGGGCAACTGATGCCGGGCGGGACCAGCGTGATCGCCACCAGCAACACCGAACCTGGCGCGCTGGGGCAGGGGCGCTTCAACGCCTCGGACTTCCAGCGGCAGATTCAGGGCATCGCCGACCGCTTCGAGACGCGCCGGGTGGACGGCCCCGACTACCGCCAGCGTGGCAACATGCCCGCCCAGCCCCTCACCGGGGAAGAGTTCCAGGCGTGGCGGGCGCGGCAGCCGGAGGCGAGGTTGGCGGTCGTCACCCACCGCGACCTGGGCCGCCTCCTGCTGGACGTGCATCCCAGCCGCTTCGCCCGGCTGCTGGCGGGGGTGGAGGCCCTCGGCATCACCGACCTCGCGCCGATGCCCGACCAGAACGTCGCCCTGCGTTTCGTGCATTTCATCGACAAGCTGTATGACCTGGGCCTGCACGCGGCCTTCACGGGTGCGCCGCTGGGACGCCTCTTCGACGAGAGTTACCGTCACGGGGCCTACGCCAAGAAGTACAGCCGTTGCCTCAGCCGCCTCTCCGAATTGCTGCGTGAGGCGCGGGCCGAACTGTAAGAAGCCCGGCGCGCAGGATAAAGGACCTTCCCGCCCCGCCCTCATGTGTCCCCGTGTGCCTGCCCGCTACGGTCAGTGGATGGACAGGGACTTCGTGATGGTGCTTCCCGGCGGGCGCGTCCCCGCGCGGTTCGTGACCCTGGAGGACGGCACGCCGGGGGTCGAGGTGGAAGGCGTGTCGTTCCCACACGTGACCGACGAGGTACCCAACGGCATCGAGGGCAACAGTGACGAGCAGCGCCGCGTGATTGACGGGCTGCGGCAACGGTTCCGCATCACGTCGGAGCCTTCTGTCCTCGCATTCGACGTGGAGGAGCCGGAAACCGGCGAACGGCAATGAAAAAACCGCGTTCTAGACGCGGCTTTTCTGCTAGTGCCGAGAGCGGGACTTGAACCCGCACGCCCAAAGGGCGGCCGATTTTAAGTCGGATGCGTCTACCGATTCCGCCATCCCGGCCCGCAGCCCAGTATAGAAAAAACCCCGCCTTTCGGGGCGGGGCTGCCTTGGTGGAGGTGGGCGGAGTCGAACCGCCGTCCAAGAGTCCTTCCAGCGTGCGTCTACGTGTGTATCCCGCTGTTTGATTGTCGGGTCAGGAATCGCCAGCGGGCGGGCTGCGCCTGACCTTATCTCCATTTGTTTTCGCCTGCGGCTATGGAACCTCGCCGGGGCTAGCCTTCTTTTGGTTCAGTTCGCGCCGCGCCAAAGGCCGGGCTAGGCGGTCACTGTCTCACTTAAGCAGCGAGAGCGTAGTTCTGTTCGCCAGTTAATGGCTTTGCCGTTTGTTTACGAGGCCAACGGCACCTCGACACGCAGCATCACCTTCAGTTCCCCTGTCGAAACCGGGTCACCCCCAGTGAGTCCAGCACTGGATTTCTCCAGCACCAGAAAGTGTAGCAGAAGGCTGCGGGGGAGATATTGAGCCTTTGCACGATGTTTCTTGAGACTTCCGGCGGAAGTGCCGCTACGCTACGCAAGTGTTGCCTGACCTGCTCTCCCGCTTTCCGCCGACCGGGAACCTCGTGTATGACGTGGACACGCTGCTGGCCGCCCACGGGCGGGAACGTATCCGGGAGCATATCCCGCGTGTCGCGCGTGAGGCCCGCAGGCTGGCCGGGCGTTTCGGTGTGAACCCCGACCGGGCGGAGGCCGCCGCCCTGCTGCACGATCTCGGTGGCATCTTTGAGTGGGGCGGGATGGCGGACCTCTGCCTGAGTCTCGGCCTGTCCGTGGAACCGGAAGAACGGCAGGTGCCGATGCTGCTGCACGCCAAACTCAGCGAGGTGCTGGCCCGCGAACTGTACGGCGTCAAGGATGCGGGCGTCTTGCAGGCCGTTCGCTTTCACACGACGTTGCACAGTGCCCCTACCCCGCTGGATGAGGTGGTCTTTCTGGCCGACAAGCTGGAATGGGATCAGGGTGGCGTGCCGCCCTATCACGCGGACCTGACGCGGGCACTGGACGGAGGATTGCAGGCCGCTGCACGCTGGATGCTGGCCTGGATGGCGACCCCGGAAGCCCGGCTGCTGATTCCCCACCCGGACCTGAAGGCGGCGTGGGCGCATTACGGCGTGCCCGCCCCGTGAACGGTCAGCCCTCCCGCCGGAACCACCCGTTCAGATTCCGCCACTGCTTGAGGCCGTAGGCGTACACCGGATGGGTCCAGTGCCCGCCGACCACGCCTTCCCGCAGCGCGGCGATCAACTGCTCGGGCGTCCGAATTAGCCGGAAGGGGGTTTCCACCCACGCCTCGCCAATGTCCTGAAGGGTGTGGGCGTCGCTCCCGGCGCAGACGGGCAGGTTCCGTTCCCGCGCCCATTCGGCGGCCACGCGGTTCCAGTGGTGGCGCGACAGCCGCGAGTTGAAGGTTTCGACGATGTCGATCTGGTCCGCGATGCGCAGGGTCGCCTCGGGCCGCAGGCGGTAACGCTTGAGGGGGTCGAAGCCGTGCTGGAGCATCACCAGGCCGCCCTGCGCCTTGATCTCGCGGGCGGTGTCCTCGGGCGTGAGCCCCGGCGGGATGCGTTCCCTGAGAAAGAGGCCGATCAGTTCGCCCTCCGAGGTGGTGACCTCCTCGCCGGGGATGATGCTGAGGCGGTCGTCCAGTCCCAGGTCGGCCACGAGGCGCGCGAGTTCGGGGCCGCCGCGCTGCTGGTCGTGGTCGGTGACGGCGATGACGCGCGTATTGGTGCGGAGCAGCCAGGCGGGAATGTCGCGCAGGCGGGTCTGGCAGTCGTGGCTGACCTCGGTGTGGGTGTGCAGGTCTATCCGCATCACCTGGACGCCGTCCCGGAACACGAGGTTGTTGGGGAGTGCGGTCACCTTCATCCCTCCTGCTGGCGCGGGACCAGCACGGACAGGGCGCCCGGCCAGACCTCCACCCGGACCACGCCACGGACACCGGGCTGCGCGGGCCGCACCTCGCCGTCCACGTGGAAGGCCTGTCCCACGTAGGGAATCTCGATGCGGCGAACGGGAACATTCTCCACGCTGGACAGTTCCTCGAAGCTGTCCCGCGCCAGGGCCGCCAGGTAGGCGAGCAGCCCCTCGCGGCCCCCCGCGTCCACCCGGATCACGTTGAGCTGGCCGTCGGTGGGGTCGGCGGTCGTGGCAAGCTTCAGCCGGGGGCCGGTCGCCCGGGTGTTCATCACCTCCACCAGCGCGTAGGGCACTTCCGGCTGCGGCTGCCCGTCCAGGGTGAGGGCCAGCGGGAGGGGGTCGAACTTGCCCAGTGTGGAGGTCAACGCGCCCACCGCCCGCAGCGGACTCTTGCCCCCTTCCGGGTCGTACTCGGCCAGCACCTCCGCGAAGGCGCCGCAGCCGCAAGCCTCCAGAAAGAGGTCCTCGCCCCAGGGGGCCCAGACGCGGCCCAGGTCGAGGGGCACGGTCCCGGCCCCCGCGTAGCTGGCGATCACGTCCAGCGGGTCCCCCGCGACCCCCAGCGTCCGCCCGACGTTGTTCGCGGTCCCCATCGGGAGGATGCCCAGGCGCAGGCCTGGCCGCCCCGCGAGGCGCAGGGCCACCGCCCGCACCGTGCCGTCCCCGCCCGCCACGAAGACCGTGCCCCGCGCCTCTTGCAGCGCCGCCGCGAGGTCCGCCTCGTCATCGGTGGCGCGGTACACCGGCCGGTAGCCCTGCTGATACAGCGCCTCCACCAGCCGGTCGGGGCTGGCGCGCCCGCTGCCGCCCGCGTTGCTGTTGAAGATCAGGGTGGCGTCGGTCACGGCTGCGCCGGACAGCGGGGGAGCGGGCTGGGCGTCGAGGGTCATGGGAGAAATGTAACCCTTTCTGGGTTGTGGCGTCTCCCCGACACGGGGGAGATCAGTCGGCGGCCAGCCGTTCCTGCTCCTCGTCCTCGGTGTGGGCGTGCCAGCGGTGCAGGGCGTCTTCCAGATCCGGCATGAGCCAGCCGCGTTCACTCGTGAGGGCGCTGAAGGGGGGCCGCGCGGCGCTCAGGCCCAGCGCGGAGGTGGGCACCGCCTCCACCAGCTCGGCGTCCAGACCCGTCATCCCGGCCACCAGGCGCGCGAACTCCGCCCAGCTCACGGCCCCGGCGTTTGCCAGGTGCCACAGGCCGCCTTCCCCGTCAATCAGCAGGTCCAGCGCGGCGTGCGTGAGGTCGGGGACGGAGGTGGGCGACACCACCTGGTCACAGGCCGCCCGCACCGGTTGCCCGGCCCGCAGCTCCCGCCGCACCCACGCCGCGAAGTTGTGGGGGTCCCAGGGCCCGAAAAAGGCGCTGGTCCGGATGACCAGGGCCTCCGGCAACGCCTCCAGAACGTGCTCCTCGGCCGCCTGTTTGCTGCGCCCGTAGGCGCCCAGGGGGCTGGGGCGGTCCGATTCGACATAGGGCGTGCCCTTGCGCCCGTCGAACACCAGATCGGACGAGAAGGTCAGCAGCCGCACGCCCTGATCGGCGCAGGCGTGGGCCAGCACACGCGGCCCGGTGGCGTTCTCGCGGTCGTTGCGGGGGTCCTGCTCGGCGTCGTCCACGCGCACGTAGCCCGCCGCGTTCACGACGGCCCAGGGGCGGTAGGTCCCCAGCGCCGCCGCCGCCGAGCGGGGATCGGCGATATCGAGGTCCTGGCGGGAGAGGAGGTGGTAGGGCAGGCCCCGCTGCTCACAGGCGCGGGCCAGGGCGCGGCCCAGCGTGCCGGTCGCGCCGGTGATCAGCAGCGGGCGCCCGGCCCGGCCCGCGCCCCGCACCGGCCCAAAGGCGGGAAAGATCAGGCGATCCTCGCGCCGCCACCAGCCCGGCCCGGTGAGAACCGGGTGGCTGGGGGGCTGGCCGGTCCCCAGTTCGCGGGCGAGCCGCGCCAGCGCGGTGGGGCGCGGCTCGGGCGCCCGCACGTCCCACAGGCCGCTCTCGTAATGGCCGCTGCGGCGGGTCAGCAGGCTGTTCCACTCGAAGGCGCCCAGCGCGGCCCAGGCGGTCACGGCCCGCACGTCGGCGCCTTCCTGCCGCACCTGCTCCGCGTCCTGCCAGGCCGCGTGCAGCCAGCGGAGCTGCTCCTCGCGCGTGCAGCCCAGGTGCACCTCGGTGATGGCGAGCGGCCGCCCGTAGCGGGCGTGGGCTTCGCGCAACCGCGCGCCCACCCCGCCGATGCCCTCGCCCCGCACCCGCACCGCCTCCACGTCCGCGTACTGTTCGCGTCCGTTGCTGCCGTGGGTGTGGGGCGGGTAATGATGCAGCCGCTCGTCGAGGAACCGCTCGCTGGTCACGTACACGTTCAGGCCCAGCACATCCGGCGGGCAGGGATGCTCGGCAAACCACAGCACCTCCTGCTCGCTGGCCCCGGCCCAGCGCAGGTGATCCCACATGGAATGCGCCTCGTCCACCCGGCCCAGCAGCAGGTCCAGACTCAGCCAGCGCCGCTCGTTCTCGAAGTCGGCCTGTCCCTTCAGGCGGGGCGTGCTGGAGCTGTGCCCCAGGTCCTCGGTCTGGATCAGCGCCGCCTCCGGGTTCACCCGGCGGATTTCCTCCATCGCCAGCACGGTCGCGCGGAGCTGGTGCATCAGCGCCTTCCAGAAGCTCTTCTCGTCCCGCGCGTGGGGATACCAGTGCCCGTACAGCGCCGAGAAGCGGGCGGTGGTGAGCGGCTCGTTGACCGGCGTGTAGGCGCTGACGTGCGGGTAACGCTCCGCGACCGCTCGGGCATACGCCTTGAGGCCGTCCACGAAGCTGGGGTCAAGCAGATGGGTATGCCGTGGGCCGCCCCCGTGATGCACCAGCCCCAGGATAGGCTTCACCCCATGCTGGGTGAGGCGGGCCAGGCGGGCGTCGGCCCAGCTCCAGTCGGCCCGGTCCAGCCCCTCCGGCGCGGTGCGTTCCCACAGCAGCGGAAAGCGCATCGCTGCCGCGCCCAGCTCGGCCAGGCGATCCAGGTCCTCCGGTCGGCGGTCGAAACCACTCAAGGCCAGTTGGTCAAGGGTTTCATCCCCCACGCGGCTGACCGTCGGCTCGACGCCCACCCACAATTCCAGATTCTCCATTCACACCACCTCCGGTCCCCCGGGGACGGGCGGAAGAAGGGCCGCCTTTCTCCCCGCCTTCCGGCCTCAGGAACCTGAACGCGGCAAGACTGCCAGGAGCAAGGACCATCCCCAAAGTGTCCCTGACCGCTGGCGGTTCAGAAACCTGTTGGGCATTCTCCGGTGACAGGCGGGCCAGGAGGCGTAGAAAAGGCCGTGAAAAACTTAATGTCTTTCTCCTTCTTCTCTCGAAGCGGACCAGGGAACGTGGCCCGGGTTCTCATCTTCGCTCCGGGGCGAACTCCACCAGCAGCGGACGGTGGTCACTTCCGGCGCCTGCCAGCACCCGTGCCCGCGTGGGTGTCAGCTCCCTGGTCATCACGTGGTCGATCCGCAGGAAGAGGCCCGGAAAGGTCCAGCCGGGGCCGCGTCCCGCCAGGTCGAAGGCATCCGGGCCGAAGGCTTGCCGGAGTCGCCGGTAGGCCAGGCCCCGCGGCGGCGTGTTCAGGTCGCCGCCCAGCAGCAGCGGCCCCGGCTCCCGCTCCGCGAGGCCCGCCAGCAGCTTCACCTGCTCGCTCCGCACGTCCCGTGTCTGCCTGACCCTGGCAAAGTCGCCCTTCAGCGCGCTGGACACCAGCACCGTTCCCAGGTGCGCGTTCACCACCCGCACCGCCTGCCCCCGCCAGCGCACCCGCGTTTCCAGAAAGGTCCGTCTGCTTCCCGGCACGGCATAGGTGCGGGCGTCCTCGACCGGCAGACGCGAGAGGGTCAGGACTTCGCCACCGGCCCGGACGATGTAACCGGGCAAGCGCGCCAGCAGTTCCCCCCGGAACCCGGGCCGCACGAAGTTCGTCTCCTGAAGGAGCAGCAGGTCCGCGTCCGCCCTCCGCAGGGCCGCCGCCAGCCGCTCCGGCGTCCCCTGAGTCCCCCGCGCCACGTTGAGCGTCACGACCCGCAGCGTCCCGTCCTGTTGCGGTCGCCAGTGGAGCAGGCCCGCGCCGGAGGCGGCCAGCAGCAGGCCCACCAGCGCCACGGCCGCGCCTCGCCGCCGCCACAGCGTCCACGCCAGCACAAATGGCGCAGGCAGCAGCCACAGCCCGGCGGGCGCGTAGGCGAGGAGCAGCGTCGGCCCCGTTCGCTCCCCGATGCACTCGCCCAGCAGCCAGATCAGCGCGACTATCAGCAGGTACAGCCAGGCGAGGCGCGAACGGAACATGAAAAAAAGCCTCCCACCCGGAAGTGAGAGGCGTCATCGGTCGAAAGAGGGGAATGCTCCGGCCTCAGCGGTACTCCGCCGCCCGCTCCCGCGCCTCTTCCCGCTGCGCGAGTTCCTGCCGCTGCACGCCCGCGACGGCGTCGGCCAGAGCTTCCTTGAGGTCCGCCAGGCCCAGGTTCCTGAGGGCGCTGACCGGAATGCCCCCGGTGCGTTCCACCTCGCGTTCCAGCGTGTCGGGGTCGGCGGCGTCGGCCTTGTTGAGCGCGATGACGGTCGGCAACTCGCGGAAGCCGAGATCGTCCAGAATGCGGTTCACCGCGTCCAGGCGCTGGTCGGCCCCCGGACTCGCCACGTCCACCACATGCAGCAGCACGTCCGCGTCCCCGATTTCCTCCAGCGTGGCGCGGAAAGCCCGCGCGAGGTCCCTGGGCAGGTCGCGGATAAAGCCCACCGTGTCGGTAAAGATGACCGGGCCGATGCCCTCGATGAAACCCTGGCGGCTGGTGGGGCGCAGGGTGGCGAAGAGTTTGTTCTCGGCCAGCACGCGGCGGGGTTCCTCGGCGGCGTGGGTAAAGGCGTTCAGCAGCGTGGACTTGCCCGCGTTGGTGTAGCCGACGATGGAGATGACCGGCACATCGTTGCGTGCGCGGCCCTTGCGGCGTTCCTCGCGGCGCACCGCCACGTCTTCGAGCTGCTTTTCGAGGAAGGAGAGGCGGTCGTTGATGCGGCGGCGATCCAGCTCCAGCTTCGTTTCACCGGGGCCGCGCGTGCCGATGGCGCCGCCCGCCGCACTGCCCGCGCTGCCGCCGATGCGCGACAGGGCCGCGCCCGCGCCGAGCAGCCGGGGCTTCATGTAGCGCAGTTGCGCCAGCTCGACCTGAAGCCGCGATTCCACGCCCTGCGCGTGCAGCGCGAAGATGTCCAGAATGAGTTGGGTGCGGTCCAGCACCTTGAGGCCCGTCGCCGCCTCGATCTCGCGCGCCTGCGCCGGGCCGAGTTCCTGGCCGAAAATCAAGAGGTCGGCGTCCAGGTGGTACGCCCGGCTGGTGAGTTCCTCCAGCTTGCCCGCCCCCACCAGCGTGCCTGGCTTGAGGTTGCGGCGGTAGACCAGTTCCTTGTGGACCACCTCCGCGCCCGCCGTCCGCGCCAGTTCAGCCAACTCCTCCAGCCGCTCCTCGGCGTCGAACTCGCCCTGGTCGATCTGGACGAGAATCGCGCGCTCGCGGTCCTTTTGCGCCTGGCGGGTGCGGGCGGCACGGGCGATTTCTTCCTCCAGCGCCGACACCTGCGCGCCCAGGTCGAAGTCGTCGATCTGGAAGGAGGGCACCGGCGGCAGGATGCGCCAGTCCTCTTCCTCCCCGACGGTGCCGGGCGGCGTGAGGTGCGCGGTGTGGACCAGGCCGGGCTGTCCCTCGTCCCGCACCTCGATGGCGCTGACGGCGTCGAGCCGCTTCAGGAACAGCGTGGAGAGGTCACTCTTGCTCAGGGCCCCGCCGCGCGGGTGGGTGTGCAGCAGGTGGAAGCCCGCCAGACGGTGCTCGCCCAGACGCAGGTCGGGCAGCTCCGCCCCCTTCGCGTCGGCCACCGAGACGCTGATCACGCGGCCCCGGCGGTCGATGAGCACGCTGATCTCCCGGCGGATGTCGTTCGAGAGTTCCGCGAGGTTGCGCGCAAGTTCGGGCGACCCGACCCGACCCGGCTCGATGCGGCGGCGGTACAGGTGGCCGAGGGCTTTCATTTGGGCCGGGCGCAGGCCCGACGTGTTGCCATGCACTTTATCTATGGTGATTCACTTCCTTCTTATGGCTCGTGGCTTGTCGCTGGTAGGGAAAGGCATCCCGGGCCGCCCGGACTTTCTCCGCGCGGCGGTTGGGAGCACGTTCCGGCATCACCCCAGGGTACGGCGGGGGAGCTGCGGAGAAGGTGTGCCTTTACTTGAGGTTCTTCAGCATGGTGGGGTCAGGGTGACATGGAGGCCGGGGCGGGGCATCCGCCGGGTGGCCTATGTCGGTTCGCCCAGCACTTGCCCCAGCGCGTAGCGTGAGCGCGCCACCATTGCGGGGTTGGTGTGCAGGTAGTAGGGAATCTCGGCGGCGGAGATCGACAGTGCCCAGCCTCGTCCCCTGACCCAGGTGGCCTCGTCGCAGGCGACAGCCTCTCGAAAGGCCCGCCGCGCCCCGGCGTCCAGCCAGTTCCAGGCCACCGCCAGCTCACAGGCCGGGTCGCCTGCTCGCAGCGCGCCGAAGTCGATCACGGCGCTCAGGCGCCCGCCTTCGGCCAGCAGGTTGTCCGACTTCAGGTCCCCGTGAATCCAGACGGGCGCACCCGACCAGACTGGCGCCCGCAGCGCCGCCTCCCACGCCTCCGTGAGGGCCGCCTGATCCAGATCGGGGGGCAGGCGGGCGATGTTCTCCCGCGTGAAGTCGTCGCGGCTGAGCAGCGGGGAGCCGCGCTCGCCGGTGTGCGGCCCGGCCAACGGCGCGCCGGTAGGGTCGAGCCGCTGCAACGCCCGGATAAAGCCCGCCAGGTCGCGCGCCGCCCCCGGCAGGTCGTCCAGGTTCTCCCAGAAGGCTGGTTCCCCCGGCAGCCAGCGGTACACGCCCCAGCTCAGCGGGTAGCCCTCCCCCGGCTGGCCCACGGCCAGGGGCGCGGGCACTGCCAGCGGCAGATGTGGAGCCAGCCTCGGCAGCCACGTCAGCTCCTTTTCCCCCTGCCCCGCCTTCCCGATGCGGCGGGGCAGCCGCACCGCCAGGTCGTCGCCCAAGCGGTAGATCGAGTTGTCGCTACCCGCCGAGGCAAAGACGTGCAGCGGCAGCTCGGCCCACTGCGGGAATTGCGCGGCCAGCAGACGGCGCACCAGCGCGGCGTCCGTCTCCACCTCGTCCTCGTGCATCTTCCGAGGCGGCGCGGGATCAGGATGTTCGGGCATCGCTTCCGAGGGTAGGGGAGAAGAAGGCAGGGCCGCATCGGTGAAAGGGCCTACTGGATCGGCAGGTCGGGCCGCTCCAGAAAGCGTCGCCCCCGACCATGAAGTCAGGGGCGGCTTTCTGGCGAAGAGGGTGGGATTCGAACCCACGGTAGCCTTGCGACTACTTCGGTTTTCGAGACCGACCCATTCAACCACTCTGGCACCTCTCCGCGCGTGGCTGCTTCCGGCTCTGGCCGGTTGGGCACCGGGAAATATAGCACAGGGGAGGAGGCGTTGGGGAGGGGTCCAGGTCGCTGCTTCCCGGGCGCCCCGAAAGCGGTCCCGGCTGACTGACCTTTCCCCCCGGGCCGCTGCATTACAGTTGGGCGCGTGACCGTCCCGCCCGCCGCGCCCGATCCTGGCCTGTCACCCAACGGCCCCGCCTCGCCTGCCCCTGCCCCCAGGAAGTCGCTGCGGGCCAACACGCTGATCGTGATGGCGGGCACGCTGGGGTCGCGGCTGTCGGGCATCGTGCGCCAGCAGATCATGAATCTGTTCGGCAACACGCTGCTGGACGCCTTTCTGGTGGCGGTGCGTATCCCCAACCTGCTGCGTGAGCTGCTGGCGGAAGGGGCGCTCGTCAACTCGTTCATTCCGGTATACAAGTCGCTGGACGAGGCGGGGCGCAGGCAGCTCGCCTCGGCCTTCAGCGGAGTGCTGATCGCGGTGAACCTGCTGCTGATGGCGGTGGGCATCCTGGCCGCGCCGTGGATCGTGGACCTGCTGCTGGCGGGCACACCGAACGTGGACCGGGCACTGGCGATCTACATGACGCAACTGGTGATGCCGTTCCTGATGCTGATCAGCCTCGCGTCGGTGGCGATGGGTCTGCTGAATGCCGACGAGCATTTCCGCGAGAGCAGCTTCGCGCCGGTGGCCTTTAACCTCGCCGCCATTGCCGCGCTGCTGCTCCTGCCCGACACCGCCACCTGGCTCGCGTTCGGGTGGCTGGTGGGCGGTGTGGCGCAACTGCTGGTGCAACTGCCCGCCCTGCGGCGCTTTGGCCTGCTGCCCACGCCCGCGCTGATGCGGCACCCGGCGCTGGGGCGGGTGCTGCGGCAGATGGCCCCCTTCACGCTGACGGCGGGGGCGCGGCAGATTCTGAACGTCTACGTCACGCGCCTGCTGAGCAACGGGCAACTGTTTCATCAGGGAACCCAGGCCGGGTACAGCAATGCCGAAGCCCTCTTTACGATGGTGAACGGCCTCTTCGTCGTCTCGCCCGCGCTCGCCCTCTTTCCGCGCTTCTCGCAATATGCCGCCGAGAAGAACTGGACAGAGTTTCGTGCGCTCACTGTGCAGGCCATCCGCACCACCACCTTTCTGGCCGCGCCGATGAGCGCGCTGTTGGTGGCCCTCGCCCCCTACGCCGTCAGCCTCTTCAACCTGCGCCCCGGCTTCGACGTGCCGCGCTTTGAGGCGGGCGCGGGCATCCTGACCGGCTGGGCGCTGGCCCTGGTGCCCTGGGCGGTCGTGACCATCCTGCTGCGGACCTTCTACGCCCGTGAACGCACCCGCGCCGCCGTGCTGGTCAGTGCGGCTGGCTTCGTGCTGGAAGTGATGCTCTACCGCCTGCTGGTGCCCCGGCTGGGGCTGATCGGCTTCGGCCTGAGCACCACCGTGAGCGGCGTCCTGATGTCGGCGGCGCTGATCGGCATGTATCACCTCAAGCTGGGCTTTCCGGTCCGGGCCGTCCTCGCGCACCTGGCCCGCGTCGTGCCGCTGGCGGCGGGGGCAGGCGTCCTGGCGTGGCTGGTTTCGCACCTGATGCCCGCTCCCGGCTTCATCGTGCCCGGGATGATCGGCCTTGCCGTTGCTGGAAGCGTGGGCCTGGGCACGTATCTGGTGGGCGCGCTCGCCCTGCGGATGCCCGAGGTGGCGGGGGTGCTGCGGCGGCTGAGGCGGTAGGGCAAGCGGCGCTTGCCACCCCCCTCTGCTCCGCAGACAAGTCCCAGCCTCTCCCGCAAGGGGGAGGAGCAAAAAGCCTCCTCTACGCCCTCTTTTTCTTATTCGTAGCTCAAAGCCCATAGCTCAGAGCCACTGCTTCAGCCCACTAACGCCTAATCCCTACCCTCTCACCCCCAGCAGCGCATACGCCACCAAAGCCAGCTTCTCCCGCAGCAGATACCGGCGGTCCGGGTGGGGACCGAGGGGGCTGGCGCTGGCGTTCGCGCTGAGGCCCAGGGCGCGGGCGAGGGCCAGGGCGCGGGGGGTGTGGGCCTCGTCGGTGACGAGGGTGATAGGTGTGCCGGGGAGCAGGAGGCGGCGGGCGTTCCGCAGGTTCTCGGCGGTGGTGCGGCTGCGCGTCTCGGCGATCAGGGCCGTGCGGGGAATGCCCCGGCGGGTCAGGTAGGTCACGCCGACCTCGCCCTCGCTGTGGGGGTCACCGGGTCGTCTGCCTCCCGTGACCACGATGGTCCGCACGCCGCCTGCATGGTAGAGCGCGAGGGCGTGGTCCAGGCGGCGCTGGAAGGCGGGGCTGGGGTGTCCGGCGTACTGCGCGGCGCCCAGCACCACCAGCACCGGATGGGGGCGCTCGGCACGCGGCGCGCGGGAAGGGGGCAGCAGCAGGAACCCGAGGAGCAGGGCGGCCAGCGTGAGCAGCGGCAGCAGCGTGACGGTGGAGCCTCGGGCGCGCATGTGGCGCGAGCGTAGCATGAAGAAAAGGGCCCCTCCGCTCATGTGGGGGCCGGGTACGCTGGTAATCAGGCTCCCCTTGACGGCGTGGGGGGCCATGCTACCCTCACGGTCAATTCCCGCCGGGAGTGTCCTTATTTATGTCCAGAACCCTCGTGATCGTCGAGTCGCCCGCCAAGGCCAGAACCATCGAGAAGTACCTCGGGAAGGGGTACGCGGTGGAGTCCTCCATCGGGCACATTCGCGACCTGCCCAGGAGTGCCGCCGACATCCCCGAGAAGTACAAGGGCAAGGCCTGGGCACGCCTCGGCCTGGACATCGAGGACGACTTCCGGCCCCTGTACGTCGTGTCCCCCGAAAAACGCCAGCACGTCGCCCGCCTCCGCAAGCTGGCCGCCGAGGCCGACGAGATCATCCTCGCCACCGACGACGACCGCGAGGGCGAGAGCATCGCCTGGCACCTCTATCAGGAACTGAGGCCCAGGGTGCCGGTCAAGCGGATGGTCTTCCACGAGATCACCCGGGAAGCCATTCAGCAGGCCATCGAACATCCCCGCGCCATCGACACCAATCTGGTAGAGGCGCAGGAGGCCCGCCGCGCCCTGGACCGCCTCTACGGCTACGAGGTCAGCCCGGTGCTGTGGAAGAAGGTGGCCCCGAAGCTCAGCGCGGGCCGCGTGCAGTCGGTGGCGACCCGGATGCTGGTCGAGCGCGAGCGCGAGCGGATGCGTTTCGTGAGTGGGACGTGGTGGGATCTGCTGGTGACGGCGGCGACGGCGGAAGGCGCGACCTTCCCCGCCCGCCTCACCGACGTGGCCGGGCAGCGGCTGGCGACCGGCAAGGACTTCGACCCCCTGACGGGCAAGCTGAAGAAGGGGGCCGAGGTGCGCCTGCTGGACGAGGCGGCGGCGCTTGCCCTGGCGGAAGGTCTGAAAGGACAGCCCCTCACCGTCACCAGCGCCGAGGAAAAGCCTTTCACGCAGCGGCCCTACCCGCCCTTCATCACCTCCACGCTCCAGCAGGAGGGGAGCCGCAAGCTGGGCTTTGCTGCCACCCGCACCATGCGCGCGGCGCAGCGGCTCTACGAGCAGGGGTACATCACCTATATGCGGACCGACTCCACCAACCTCTCGGGTGAGGCGGTGAACGCAGCCCGCACCCAGGTGAAGGCGATGTACGGCGAGGCCTACCTCAGCCCGCAGCCGCGCGTGTACGCGAAAAAGGCCAAGAACGCCCAGGAGGCGCACGAGGCCATCCGTCCCGCCGGGAGCAGCTTCCGCACGCCCGATTCCCTCCGCAGCGAACTCTCCGGCGACGAGTGGCGCCTCTACGACCTGATCTGGAAACGCACGGTGGCCTGCCAGATGGCCGACGCGCGGGGCCGCAGCCTGCGGGTGCGCCTGGCGGGAACGGCGGTGACAGGTGAAGTCGTGGGCCTGAGTGCCTCTGGCCGCACCATCGACTTCCCCGGCTTCCTGCGCGCCTACGTGGAAGGTAGCGACGACCCCACCGCCGCCCTCGAAGATCGCGAGACGCCGTTGCCGCCGCTGAAGGAAGGCCAGCGCGTGACCGCCGAGGGCGTGAAACCCGAAGGCCACGAGACGCAGCCGCCCGCCCGCTACACCGAGGCCAGCCTGGTGCAGGCGCTGGAGGCCGCCGGAATCGGCCGCCCCTCCACCTACGCGAGCATCCTGGGCACCATTCAGGACCGGGGCTACGCGGTCAAGAAGGGGCAGGCGCTCGTGCCCACCTGGACCGCCTTCGCCACCTCGGCGCTGCTCGAACACCACTTCGGGCGGCTGGTGGACTACGACTTCACCGCGAAGATGGAAGAGGACCTGGACGACATCGCGGGTGGGCGGGAACATCGCGTGCCGTACCTGCGCCGCTTCTACCTGGGCGAGGGCGGCGAGGGGATGGCCCTGCGGCCCCTGATCGACTCCAAGATGGGTGAGATCGACGCGCGCGGCATCGCCACCATCGCTGTGCCCAGGCTGGAAGGCAGCGGCATCGAGGTCCGGGTGGGCCGCTACGGCCCGTACATGCAGCGCGGCGAACAAAAGGCCAATCTCCCCGACGACCTCGCGCCGGACGAACTGACCTTTGAGAAGGCCGAGGAGCTGATGAGCCGCCCCACCGGGGACCGCGTGATCGGCACCGACGAGGCCAGCGGGCAGCCCGTGGTGGCCCGCGCCGGACGCTACGGCCCTTACGTCACGCTGGGCGAGGGCAATCCGCCCATCCGCTCCGCCAGCCTGTTTCCCGGCGACGATCTGAACACGATTACGCTGGAGCGGGCGCTGCGCCTGCTGAGCCTCCCGCGCCTGGTGGGGGTGTCGGAGGGCGAGGAAATCTGGGCGCAGAACGGCAAGTTCGGCCCCTACCTGAAGCGCGGGAACGACTCGCGCAGCCTCGCCACGCACGAGCAACTCTTCACAGTGTCGCTGCCGGAGGCCGAGGCGCTCTTCATGCAGCCGCGGTTCCGGGCCAGGGGGACGGCCGCCGCACCCCTGAAGACCTTCGAGTACGAGGGCCGTGCCCCCATCCTGCTGAAGTCGGGCCGCTACGGGCCTTATCTGACCGACGGCGAACGCAATGCGACCCTCCGCAAGGGCGAGGACGAGGCGAACCTGACCGCCGAACGCGCCCTGGAGATTCTGGAAGAACGCGGCAAGGCGCCCCAGAAAAAAGCGGGACAGCAGAAGGCCGGGCAGAAGAAGGCGGCGAAGCCAGCCCGTGCCGGAGCGAAGGCGGGCACGAAGGCCGCCCCCAAAAAGACCGCCACGAAAACCGGCATGGCCCAAAAGGCCGCCGCCCCCCGCAAGGCGGCCACCCCGGCCGCGCCGAAGACGACCGCGAAACCCACCTTCACCTGGGCCGACCTCAAGCCGCACCTGGGCGTCCTGAGCGAGCCGGAACGCGCGCTGGTGACCGCCACCCGCGAGCAGGGCCGCAAGGTGGAGGACGTGGCGCCCGCGCTGGGGCTGGACGTGAAGAAGGCGAAGGGCATGGCGCTTCAGGCCAGCAAGAAACTGAACCAGGCGGCGCGGGGAGCGTAGGAGCGTGCCGAACCGCCCCCGGCTCAATCACCCCGAACCGCCCCGGGCACTCCACCTCGCGCGGCTGGCGGCAGGGACGCCGGGCGAGTGGGTGGCGCTGCCGGGCGGGCTGCTGCGGGTGCTGGCGCTGAAGGGCAAGGCCAGCGGCCCCGCCGTCTCCGGCTGGCTGACCTGCCTGACGGGCGAGGCGCTGCTGGACCTGCCGCACGGCGAGTTCGTGCGCCTGCGCGCGGCCGAGGGCTACCGCGTGACGCCGGAGGTGCCGTGGGAAGCCCTGCCGGTCAAGGCGGATACGGCGCTGCTGCTCGTTCCGGACAGCCCGGGAATGTGAGCTGGGCGTGTGTAGAGAACTGTAAGAGCTGGGTTGTCAGACTCGGGGTGAAGCCTGATGCTGCCCACCGCGTTCCCCACCCCCGATGTTCACGTGGCCCTGCTTGATCTCGCAAGCGGCACCATGTATCCGCTGTCGGGCGACTGGCTGTGGGTGGGCTGGACGCCCGGGCAGCCGGTGCCGCTGGAGAGCTGGCTGCACCTGGCCCAGCCCGAGGACCGGCGCAGCCTGAAACGCGAGCTGGCCCGGGCGGTGCGGGTGGGCGACGCGCAGGTCCGGCGGATGAGCTTTCGCCTGGGGCCTTGCGCCAGCCGGTCCCTCAGCGGGACCGTGCAGGTGGAGGCGGAGTGGCAGGTCGTCCGCCGCACCCCCGCTGGGCAGCCCAGTCACCTGGGCGTGGCGCTGCGGCTGCTTCCGGAGGGGGACGCGCCCCTGCCTGCGCCTGCTCCCTTGACCGTGCGGCCGCCCGGCGCCGGGTTGCCGGGTCTGGCGACCGAAACCGCCACCTTCACCTGGACCCAGGCGGCCTCCAGCCTGCCTGCCCTCCAGGTCAGCCCGGTCCTCGCGAAGTGGCTGGGCACCGCCCCGACCACGCTGCCGGGGCTGCTGGCCCACCTCGACGCGCAGAGTGCCTGTGCGGTCGAGAGCTACCTGCAAGACCCGGATCCTGCGGCCCCACTGGAGCGGCTGGCCGAGCTGCGCGGCGCCGGGCACCCGTCCACCGGGGAACCGGAAATGGTGGTGCGCCCGGTGCTGCTCAGCGTGCAGCCGCCCACCCACCTGGCCGGGGCACGGGTGGCCTTCGGGGTGCTGCGCGACGTGGGGGAGACCCTCCGGCTGCACCAGGCCCTGGCGGACCGCGAGAGGTTGCTAAGCGAGGCGCAGGCCCTCGCGCGGCTGGGGTCCTGGCGCTTTGACCTGCGGCGCGGCACGCTGGTCTGGTCGGAGGGCATCTTTCACCTGCTGGGGTTGTCGGTGGGGCTGCCCGATACCGCGACGTGGCTGGCGCACACCCATCCCGAGGACTGGGGCGCGGTGCAGGCGGCCCTGGTGGGGGACTGGGGCGGGGCGAGGCTGTCCCTGCGACACCGTCTCCTGCGGGCGGACGGCGAGGAGCGCGTCATCGAGGTGCGGGGCCGCGCCGAGTTCGGTCCGGACGGCCAGCCTGCCCTGCTATACGGCACCGCCCAGGACGTGACCGGGCAGGTGCGCGCCGAGGCGCAGGAGCGCGAGGCCCGGCGCCTGCAAGCCGCGCTGCTGGACGCCGCCGCGGCGGTGACCGCCACCCTCGACCGGCACGAGGTGCTGGCCCGCCTGGTGGACAGCGTGGGGCGCATCGTGCCCTTCGATGCCGCCAGCGTCATGCTGCTTGGCCCGGACGGGGACACGCTGCATGTCCTGTTGCGCCAGTACGGGCCGGACGCCCCGGCACAGGCGCGGGCTATGCCGCAGATGAGTGCCCTCAGCGAATTCCCGGGGCTGGCGCCCACTGTGCTGCGCGGCGTGCCCTGCGTGGTGGAAGATGTCAGCACCTCCCCCGCCTGGGTGGACCATCCGCAGCGGCGCTGGGTCCGCAGTATGCTGCTGCACCCCATCCTGCTGGAAGGGAAACTGCTGGGCCTCCTGGTCCTGACGAGCGCCCTGCCCGGCACCTTCACCGCTGAGCGGGCCGAGACGGTGCGGCTCTTTATGGGCTACGTGCGCGCCGCGCTGCACAACAGCCGCCTGTACGAGGCCGCCCGCCGGGAAGCCCGCCGCGCCAGCGTGCTGGCCGATCTGGCGGCGCAGCTCAACCGCCCGCTGGGCCCCGAACAGGTCGCGGAGGTGGTCGCGCAGGGCACCCGCGTGGCGCTGGGACGCGGGTGCGTCAGCATCATCCGGCACGATCCGCAGCGGGGCGAGTGGTACCGGGCGGCGCGGGTGGGCTTCGAGGAGCATCCGGGCGCGGCTTTGCCGGACGTGCGAAACCGTCCTCCGCTGCTTCCCCCGCAGGTCCGCTCCGGCGAGCTGGGGATCGGCACGCGGGCGGTCCTGCTGTCGGAAACCCATCCGGAGGATGTGCCGGTGCTGGCCCGGCTGGGGTACCGCCAGGCGCTCTGCATCAGCATGGGGCGCGACGGGAACTTCCTGGCCGGTCTGTATGTCGGGCTGCTCGATCCGCTGCCCTTCACGCCCGAGGACCAGGAACTCCTGATGGGGATCGCGGAACAGGCCGCGCTGGCCTTTCTGAACGCTGACCTGCGGGCCGAGAACGCCGCGCGGGTGCGCGACCTGACCGTCCTGAACCTCACCGCGCAGCGCTTCGCCCAGCTCCTCGACGAGGCGGCGCTGGCTGACGCGCTGGTGGACGCGGCCACCGAACATTTCGACGCGGCCTGTGCCTGGGTGGCCGCCCTCACCCCGGAAGGCCGCCTGCTTCCCCTGTCCACGCGGCCCCAGCCGCTGCCCGACCTCGGCCCGGAGTGGCCCGGCCCCCACCCCACGCTGGCCGCCCTGTCGCTGGACGGCCCGGCGGTGCTGCACCCGGACAGCCACCGGGAGTGGTGGGCCGACGCGCAGGCCCAGGACATCCGGAGTGCCGCCGTGATTCCCGTGCCACTGCCGAACCGGGAAGTGCACGACCGGCCCAACCTGCTGCTGCTGCTCAGCCGGGTGCCGGGCGTGTACACCCCGCAGCGGCTGCACGTGCTGTCCACCCTCGTGCACCACTTCGGCACCGCGCTGCACAATGCCCGGCTCTTTCAGGACACCCGCCAGCGCCTCGCCCGCCTCGAAGCCCTGCACGACCTCGACACGGTGATCAGCACCGCGCCCGACCTCGGTCAGGTGATGGACCGTGTCGCGGCCATCGCCGCCGCGCAGCCGGGAGTGAGCGCCGTCACCGTCGGCCTGTGCGGGCCCCAGCCCTCCGAGCTGGAGTACGTCGCCACGCGGGGTCTGGACGGTCCCCTTTCCGCTGCCCCGGATGGCGGCGGCGAGGGGCCAGCGGCGCAGGTGGTGCGGGAAGGTCATCCGCTGCGAATCGCGGACGTGCAGACCTCTACCCTGACGGGGCCGGGGACGTGGCCGCGCCGGATGGGGGCGGCGGGCTACCAGGCGTTGCCGCTCAGCGCGAAGGGGGAGGTGCTGGGTGTGCTGGAGTACGCCTGGCAGGGGGAAGAACCCGACCCGCAGACCCACGTGTTCCTGCGGGTCCTGGCGGACCAGGCCGCCATCGCCAGCGAGAGTGCCCGGCTGTACCGCGATCTGCAACGCCAGAGTGCCTTTCTCGCCCGCGCCTACGACGAGACGCTGGAGGGCTGGTCCCGGGCGCTCGACCTGCGCGACAAGGAAACCGAGGGCCACACCCGCCGCGTCACCGACCTGACCGTGCAGTTGGCCCAGGCGTTCGGCCTGCCCCCCGAGGACATGCTCCACCTCCGGCGCGGGGCGCTGCTGCACGATATCGGCAAGATGGGGATTCCCGACGCCATCCTGCACAAGCCCGGTCCGCTCGACGCGCAGGAGTGGGCGGTGATGAAGCGTCACCCGCAGCTCGCCCTGGAACTGCTGTCGCCCATCCAGTTCCTGCGCCCCGCCCTGGACATCCCCCACGGGCACCACGAGAAATGGGACGGCAGCGGCTACCCCCGGGGGCTGCGCGGCGAGGCCATTCCCCTGCCCGCCCGGCTCTTCGCCGTGGTGGACGTGTGGGACGCCCTGACCAACGACCGCCCCTACCGTCCCGCCTGGACCCCGGCAAGGGCGCTGGCCCATATCCGCGCCGAGAGCGGCACCCACTTCGATCCCCGGGTCGTGGAGGCCTTCACGGCGCTGATTCTGGAACGCTGGCCGGAACTGGCGGAGGAGGAGGAGGAGTGAGGGGCAGCGTTCAGCTTAGGACTTCCGCGATTGGGAAGAAGAAAGCGTGTGGGACGCTGTTTTTTCTCCTCCCCCTTGAGGGGGGACTGGTACAGCTCGCACCGCGAGAGGCTGGGACTTGCAAAGCTGCGAAGCAGAGGGGGTGAACGGGCAGAACGTCCCAGCACCACGTTTTCTCAACTCCCTCGCCCTTCCCCGCCATAGGGGCGCGTCAGTCCTGAGTGACGCCCCCAAGCGCCCTCGCGGGACGCCTGCCGCCCCTCTCTGGTGCTAGCCTGCACCCATGACTGCGCCTATGCACGCTGCGGGTGCCGAACTGCTTCAGAAGGCCGCGTCCGGCGAGCGCCTGAGCGCCCCCGAGATCGAGGCGCTGTATCACTTGCCGCTGCCCGATGTGGCGGCGGTCGCGCACGAACTGCGCCTCGCGCGCACCCACCCGGACGTGGTGACCTTCCTGATCGACCGCAACATCAACTACACCAACATCTGCAACGTGGGCTGCAACTTCTGTGCCTTTTACCGCACGCGCAGGCAGGCGGACAGCTACACGCTCGATTACGACCAGATCAGCGCCAAGATCACCGAGCTGGAGGAGGTGGGAGGCACCCGCATCCTGATGCAGGGCGGCGTGAATGCCGAATTGCCCCTGGACTACTACACGGGCCTCCTACGGCATATCAAGGCGCAGCACCCAAGCATCAAGATCGATGCCTTCTCGCCCGAAGAAGTGCTGTTCATGGAAAGGGCGTTCGGCCTGAGCCTGGACGAGTTGCTCGACACACTGATCGCGGCGGGCCTAGACGGTCTGCCGGGCGCGGGCGGTGAGATTCTGGAAGACGAGGTGCGGAAGAAGGCCGCCCCTGCCCGCATCCGCAGCGAGGACTGGTTCCGCATCATCGACGCGGCGCAGCGGAAGGGCCTCTACACGATCTCGACGATGGTGATCGGCTTTGGCGAGAGCTACGCGCAGCGCACCCGCCACCTCCTGCAAATCCGCGAGCAGCAGGACCGGGCGAACGCGCTGTACGGCGGCAACGGCTTTTCCGGCTTCGCGATGTGGACCCTCCAGACCGAACACACCCGCCTGCATGGCAGGGCGCCCGGCGCCACCGCCCACGAGTACCTCCAGCAACTCGCCATCGCCCGCATCGCGCTGGACAACGTGCCGAACATCCAGGCGTCGTGGCCGGGGCAGGGGTTCAAGGTGGCGCAGGCCTCGCTCTACTACGGCGCGAACGACCTCGGCTCCACCATGATGGAGGAGAACGTGGTCAGCGCGGCGGGCGGGCACGGGCGGCACAAGGCGACGGTGCGTGAACTGATCCGCATTGCTGTGGACGCCGGATTCACGCCCGCCATCCGCAACAGCCGCTTTAGAATCATTGAGTGGCCCGATGTGGGGGCATATCTGGACCGCGCCGCCACGAACCCGGAAGCGGAACGGGCGGTGGGGGCGGCGGGGTAAAAGATCAGGGGCCGGAGCGTTCTGCCCCAGCCCTTTTATTGGCGTTGTGGTTACGCCGCGCCGTCCAGTTGCGTCTGCCGTTCCAGATCGTTGAGCGCCTGCTCGTACAGCGTCTGCGGCAGTCCGGGCACCACCGCGAGGAAGGTCGCGGCGTCTTCCAGCGTGGCGTGCGTGCTCTCGAACTGCCAGCCCGGTCCCTCCGCCACCAGCCGCACGTGCCCGCCCCGGATCAGGAACCGGACGCGGCCCTCTCCGGTTCGGGTGTCGCTGAAGTGACGCGTCACGTTCATGTTTTCAGGATAGGTGCCCGGAGTGAGGGGCGCATCCACCGAAATGATGAGGCCTTGAGCTTCCGGCGGGGAGAACCGGGTAGGCTGCCAGGGTGCCGCCTGCCGTGACCGTCCAGCCCGTGAGCGCCGCCACCCGCGCCGCCGTCCTCGCCCTGCGCGTCCACCCGGAACAGGTCCGCTTTTCCGGCGAGATGCCCGGGCTGCTCCAGGCGGCCGAGGCCGACCCCCGCAGCGTGCCCATGCTGGTGCAGGCGGGGGAAGAGGTGGTGGGCGCCTTCCGCCTGGACTTCACGCCGGGCGCGGTGGCCAGACGCGACTTTGGGGCGCCCAGTGTGGGCCTGCGCGCCTTCTTTATCGACCGGGAACGGCAGGGCGGGGGTCTGGGCACCGGGGCACTGCACGCCCTGGCGAACTGGCTCCGCCACCACCACCCCGAAATTCGCCTGCTGGCCCTCAGCGTCAACCAGCGCAATCCCGCCGCCCGCCGCGCCTACGAAAAGGCGGGATTCCGCGTGGACGGTGAGCCTTACCTGGGGGGGCGTGCCGGGCCGCAGGACGTGCTGGTGCTGGACCTGGCCTGAGCTGCTTTTAGCCCAGGCTCGGCACCTTGCCGCCGACGTAGCCGTGTTCGCGCGGGGCGGCCTTCTTCTCGGGCGAGAACTCCTCCAGCATGGGGCCGGACTCGCCTTGCGCGTTCGTGAAGGTACAGGGTGCTATGGGGCGGGTGTCTGGAAGCCGAAGGGAGAACTCCTCCCCACTTTTCCCCCCGCCCCCTTCCCGTACACTGGCGGGCTGATGATGGCCCCCCTCCGCCCGCCCCACACGCTCTCGGTCGCTCCTATGATGGACTGGACCGACCGGCATTGCCGCGCGTTTCACCGCACGCTGACGCGCCGCACGCTGCTCTATACCGAGATGGTCACGACCGGCGCGATTCTGCATGGCGACCGCGAGCGGCATCTGGGCTTCGGGTCAGTCGAGCATCCGGTGGCCCTGCAACTGGGCGGGAGTGATCCGGCCGCGCTGGCCGAGTGCGCCCGGATTGCCCAGGACTGGGGCTACGACGAGGTGAACCTGAACTGCGGCTGCCCCAGCGACCGCGTGCAGAATGGCTCTTTTGGCGCCTGCCTGATGGGCACGCCGGACGTGGTGGGCCGCGCCGTGGAGGCGATGCGCGGCGCGACCTCTCTCCCCGTGACCGTGAAGCACCGCATAGGCATCGACGATCTGGACAGTTACGACCACCTCACACGCTTCGTGCGGACGGTGGCGGAGGCCGAGTGCGAAACCTTCATCGTCCACGCGCGCAAGGCGTGGCTCTCGGGCCTCTCGCCCAAGGAGAACCGCGAGATTCCGCCGCTGCGCTACGAGGTGGTGCGGCAACTCAAGGCCGACTTCCCGCACCTGACGGTCGTGCTCAACGGGGGCGTGCTGACGCTGGAGGCCGCGCAGGAGCATCTGGCCTGGGCCGACGGCGTGATGATCGGCCGCGCCGCCTACCAGGACCCCTATCTCCTCGCTGCCGCCGACCGCGACGTGTTCGGGGAGGATGTGTCTCTACCCACCCGCCGTGAGGCCATCGAAGCCTTCCTGCCCTACGTCGCCGCGCAACTGGAACAGGGCCAGCCCCTCAACCGCATGATGAAACACACCCTCGGCCTGTTCGCGGGACAGCCCGGCGCGCGGCACTGGAAGCGGACGCTCAGCGAACAGGGCCACCGTCCCGGCGCGGGGCTGGAGGTGGTGCGGGAGGCGCTGGCGGGCGTGCCGGATGCGGTCTTGGACGCGCGGCCGGGGGTGGGGGAGATTCAGGCGGTCTGAGACGAACCAAGGAATGGCCCGCTGGCGTTATTCCGGCGGGCCATTCCCTTCCTCATGGCTCAGAGCTTCTCTCAGCGCGTGAAGTCCGGCTCGGCATCCAGTCCCCTGACCCATGCCGCGAGGAGGTCGATGCAGGCTTGCACGTCGCGGGCATCGACCATCTCGTTGGGCGAGTGCATGTAGCGGTTGGGGACGCTGACCACGGCGCCCGGCACGCCCGAGCGGGACAGGATCATGGTGTCGGCGTCGGTGTGGGTGAGGCGCGGGTTGGCGCTGAGGGTGTAGGGAATGCCTTCCTGCTGCGCGGCGGCGATCATCTGGCGCAGGATCACCGGACTGGTCATGGCCCCCACGCTGAGGTTCGCGCCGGAGCCGAAGGGCACCACGCCGTACTTC
The DNA here is from genome assembly GCF_004758605.1 of Deinococcus metallilatus. Lineage (NCBI taxonomy): Bacteria > Thermotogati > Deinococcota > Deinococci > Deinococcales > Deinococcaceae > Deinococcus > Deinococcus metallilatus. The sequence continues at coordinate 2,513,498 of NZ_CP038512.1, read as the reverse complement.
TTCTCGCTCACCCCGGGCTGCTTGGTTTCGTGCGTCACGTCCACGGCCACGCCCGCGACGGGCTTCAGCCGGTGGCTGCCCACCTGCGAGCCGAAGCTGCCGATCTCCTCCTGGCTGGTGCCCACGGCCACGACGCGGTGTTTCAGGTCCGCGCCTTGCAGGGCCCGCAGCGCCTCCAGCACGACGAAGGCCCCCACCCGGTTGTCCAGCGCGCGGCTGACGATCCTGTCCCCGACCATCACCGGCGCCTGCTCGATCACGCCGACGGTGCCGACCGGAATGCGGGCCTGGGCCTCCTCCTTGCTCAGGCCCACGTCGATCCACAGGTCCTCAAGCTTGCTGGCGTGCTTGCGGTCCTCGGGTTCCATCACGTGAATCGCCTTTTTGCCGATCACGCCGATGAGGTCGCCCTCCGGCGCGAGCAGGCGGACGCGCTGCCCGACCAGCACCTGCGGGTCCCAGCCGCCGATGGCGAGCACGCTCAGAAAGCCCTCGTCCCCGACGTGGCTCACCATCAGGCCGATCTCGTCCAGGTGGCCCAGCAGGGCGACGGCGGGCGCGTCTTCCGGGCCGAGTTCGGCATACACGTTGCCGTAGTGGTCCTCGCTGACGCGGGCGAAGGTGGCCGCTTCCTTTTTCCACACGTCGGCGGCGCGGCGCTCGAAGCCGCTGGGGCCCGCCTCGCGCAGCAGGGCGAACAGGAAATCCTGGTTCAGGGCGGGCGGGCTGGATTCAGGCTGGGGATTCACAGGGGCGAGTCTACGCCGTGAGGCTATGCTCGCGGCATGAGCCATCCGAGCTATTCCACCGGGCCGGACGTGCGCGTCAGCGTGGACGTGTCCTACCTCCCCGCGCACTCCACCCCCGGGCGCCGCGTCTTCAGCTACGTCATCCAAGTCGAGAACCACAGCGATCAGACCTGGCAACTCCTGGCGAGGCACTGGGACATCCTCGACGCCGGGGGCCGCGAGACGGTCGTGGACGGCGAGGGCGTGGTGGGCGAGCAGCCGGTGATCCCGCCCGGGGGTGCTTTCGTCTACGACTCCTTCGTGACGGTGCAGGACACGCCCGGACGGATGCAGGGCTATTACGTGATGCAGGACGCCTGGGGCGTGCGGGCGCAGGTGCCGATTCCGCCCTTCGTGCTGGAGGTGCCGGGGGAGCGGACGCTGAACTGAGACAGCGGGCAAGGAGCCAGCCTCAGCCCGAGCCTGCGCTTTTCCGGCACTCGGGCCTGGAGAGGGGTGGGGCGGTTGAAAGGTCCTCCGCTCCCTCCCGCCGCTGTCTTCCTTTTCAACCAGTTTGTGCAAGCAAGGCGGCGCAGTTCCTTGGGCTTTTCCGGGTGGCTGATCGCCGCTCTAGGGTGCGGCCCAGGCCAACCGTTCGGGGGCCTGCTCGCCCTCGGCGGCGATGGCAAACAGGCTCACGCGGCCCACCGCGTCGAAGCCGACGATCAGGTCCCAGATGGTCTGGGCGTCCCGCTCGAAGGTCGCGCTGCGGATGTAGTAGGTCGTTCCCGCGTCCGTGAAGACCTGCTCGCGCAGCACGCGCTGCTCGGCCCCGAACGTTTTCGCGCCCGCCTCACGGTAGGTGCGGAACTCCGTGAGCGTGCCCCACCTGGCCCGCATCTCCGCCGTGAACACCTGCCACATGCGCTCCACCCGCAGCGCATAGAAGTCCGCGATCAGCGCCCGGCCACGGGTCAGGGCCGCCTGCTCGGCCGCCGTGGCCGGGGCCGGAGCGGGCAGGAGGAAGGTCTGGGCCACGCTGACCGGGGCGAGCAGCGTGAGGCACAACGTCACCGGCCGCAGCAGCGTGTTCATGCTCCAGCGTAGGCAGAATCCGGGGAGGTGCGCCGTCAGGGAAGCGACGATTCGGTCCGGCTGAAGGTGCCCTGCCCGGCCAGCAGCTTTTCGATCACCGCCGCCACGCCGTCCTCGGCATTCGTGAGGGTCACCTCGTCCGCGGCCTCCCGCGCCTCCGATTCCGCGTTGCCCATCGCCACGCCGCGCCCGGCCCAGGCGAGCATCTCCGCGTCGTTGGGCGCGTCCCCGAAGGCCAGCACCTCCTCCCGCGCCACGTTCAGCCGCGCGCAGAGCTGTTCCAGGCCCCAGGCCTTGCTGACTCCCTCGGCCAGCACCTCCAGAAAGGGGGCGCCGGAATGCGTGACCGCGAAGCCGCCCAGGTTCAGCGCGCGCAACTCGGCCAGCAACTCGCGCGGGGTGAGGGCCGCGTGCCGCACGATGAACTTGAGGCTGGGCCGCGCCAGCACGTCCTCCAGCGTGAAGGTGCCCATCTCGCCCGGTTCGCGCTTGTGGTCCTCGAAATGCGCGATGGCCGCATAGCCGTCCTGCGCGACAAACACCTCGCCGCCCTCCCGCACGCTGACGAACAGGACGCCGGGCACGCGCGCGGCGAGGGCCTCCGCGACGGCCCGCTGCACCGCCTCGGGGACATGGGCCTCGAACAGCGTCTCGCCGGTCGTGAGGTGAACGCCGTGCGCGCCGTTGCCGCAGAGGGCGTACTCGTGAAAGCCCGCCGCCTCCGCGATCCGGCGCACCCCGCGCGGTTGCCGGGCCGTCACCGGAACGACGTGAATCCCGGCCGCCCGCGCCGCGTCCAGGGCCGCCCGTGTTCGGACGCTCACCGTCAGGTCGGGGCGCAGCAGGGTGCCGTCGAGGTCGGTGGCGATCAGGCGGATCACCGCGCCTCCAGCACCACGATGGCCGAGGCGTGTTCCTTCGTGTGCGTCAGCGTCAGGTGCGTCACCCAGCCGCGCGCCTCCAGCTCCGCCGCGATCTCCGGCGCGAAGCCCAGCACCGGGGGCGCGAAGGGAAACGGGCCGTCCGGCGTCCGCTCCCGCTCCACCCACACGTCCCGCCAGCCGTGCGGACGCGGCCAGACCTTCTGAAACGCCTCCTTCGCGGCGAATCGGGCGGCGAGGCTGGGGACAGGGTCGGCCAGGCGCGCGCAATAGGCGAGTTCGGTCGGCGCGAACAGCTTTTCCGCCCGCCGTCCCTCGCGCGTGAGCATGCCGCGGATGCGCGCAATTTCAATCAGGTCGTGTCCGATGGCGACGATCATCAGGGGGAGGATAGGCTTGTGGCGCGTGGCCCGTGGCTTGTAGAGGCAGGCGCTTTTGCGGGAGCCTGGGCCTTCACACGCCACAAGCCCCGTCACGTCCACGCCAGCCCCGCCCGTTCCCCCCAGTACCGTTCCGGTGGCTGCGCCAGGTCACCTAGCGCCTCCAGATCCAGGGTCAACCGTAAAGAGGCGAGATTGCTCTGAAGCTGCTCCACCGTCGTCGCCCCGCTCAGCACCACGTCGGCCCAGGGCTGGGCGAGGGCGGCGGCCAGGGCGACGGCGTCCGGGGTGGTGCCCTGTTCGGCGCAGAGGTGCGCGAGGGCAGGCGCCACCTCCGCGCGTGAGGTCAGCCGTCCGTTCGCCACCGCCTCCTTCACCACCACGTTCCAGCCCGCCGCGTGGGCTTCCGCCAGCGCCTCACCCGCCGAGGGTTCGAGCAGATTCCAGGTCGCCTGCACCACGCTGAAGGGATTCACGCCGTCCACCCGCACGGCCAGCGCCTTGCTCAGCGTGTCCGCCTGCTTTGGCCCGCTGGTACTCAGGCCCACGCGCGTGCCCTCCGCCGCCAGTTCGGCCAGCCGCGCCAGCACCCGTTCGTCTTTCAGCACGCCCGTTTCCAGTGTGGCGAGCCGGTGATCTTTGACCTCGTGTGTCTCGGCATCGGTCCGCCAGTCTGCCGTATACGTGTAGCCCCACTTGCTGCCCACCGTCGCCTCGTGGCCGCGCGCTTTGAGCCAGCCCCCCAGGAACTCCTCGGCCCGCCCGTAGCTGCGCGCGGCGTCGAAGTACCGCAGGCCCGCCGACCAGGCCGCGTCCAGCACCTCCCAGGCCCGCGCCCGCAGCACCTCCACATCCTTGTCGGCCCCCACGTCCTGCCCGTGCCCCAGGTTGATGTAGCCGGGGCGTCCCAGAGCCGCGAGGCCCAGCCCGAGACGCGGCGCACCCGGCGGCGGGAGCAGAGGCCTCACGCTTCCCCCGTGATGATCGCCTCAGCCTCGATCTCCACGAGGTGCCGGGGGTCGATCAGCGCGGCGACCTGCACCATGCTGGAGGCGGGGCGAATGTCGCGGAAGACCTCGCCATGTGCCCGTCCGATCTCCTCCCATCGGGTGATGTCGGTGACGTAGAGGCGGGTCCGCACCACGTCGCTCAGCCCCGCCCCGGCAGCTTCCAGCGCGGCGCGGATGATGTCCAGGGCCGCCCGCGTCTGTGCGTAAGCGTCGCCCACGCCGATCACCTCGCCGTCTGAATGGGTGGCCGTCGTCCCCGCCACATGCACCACATTCCCCACCCGCACCGCCCGCGAGTACCCCACCACGGGCTCCCAGGGAGACGAACCGCCAATGTTCTGCCGCATGGGCCGAGCCTACCCCCGACTGCCGCTCATGAGGCGTTTGTAACCGTGACCCTGTGGACTTTTCTAGCTTTCTGTACACTGAACCTAACGCTCGTTAGGTAGACTGTCCGCGAACCCAGGAGGTAGCCCCATGACCCAGATGCAGCCCACCGACTTGCACCCTCAGGAAACGGCCGAGCAGCACGCCGCCTTCAATGCCCGGATCGCGCGCGGCGAGAAGATCGAACCCGGCGACTGGATGCCCGCCGAGTACCGCCGCCAGCTCATCCGCATGATTTCCCAGCACGCGCACAGCGAGGTCGTGGGGATGCTCCCGGAAGGCGCCTGGATCACCCGCGCGCCCAGCCTCAAGCGCAAGACCATCCTGATCGCCAAAGTGCAGGACGAGGCGGGGCACGGCCAGTACCTCTACCACGCCGCCGAGACGCTGGGCGCCACCCGCGAGGAGATGCTGGACGCGCTCCTCGCGGGCAAGGCCAAGTATTCGTCCATCTTCAACTACCCCAGCCTCACCTGGGCCGACGTGGGCATGATCGGCTGGCTGGTGGACGGCGCGGCCATCAAGAACCAGACCATGCTGGCGGGCTGCTCCTACGGCCCCTACTCCCGCGCGATGGTCCGTATCTGCTCGGAGGAAACCTTCCACCACAAGCAGGGCAAGGAAATGATCGTCACCTACGCCCAGGGCACGCCCGAGCAGCGCCAGATGGCCCAGGACGCCCTCAACCGCTGGTGGTGGCCGTCTCTGATGATGCTGGGGCCGCACGACGCCGACAGCCCCAACACCGGCGCTCTCGTGCAGTGGGGCATCAAGCTCAAGACGAATGACGAGGTCCGCCAGGAGTTCATCAACGAGCATGTCCCCGAACTGCTCGAAGCGGGCCTGACCATCCCCGACCCTGATCTGCATCAGGATGAAAGCGGCAACTGGATTCACGGCCCGATCAACTGGGACGAATTCTGGGCGGTGGTGAAGGGCCAGCAGGGCCTCAACAGGGAACGCCTCGGCGCGCGGCAGCAGGCCCACGAGGAAGGCGCCTGGGTGCGTGAGGCGATGCAGGCGTATACGGCGCGGCAGATGGGGCAGGCCGCCGACTGATGACCACCCACGCTCCCCAGACCCCGGATACCCAGTGGCCCCGCTGGGAGGTCTTCAAGCAGGACGCCCCGAACCGGCCCTATCAGGCGGTGGGCAGCGTCCACGCGGGCGACCCCGACCACGCCCTCCTGACCGCCCGCAACGTCTTCGTGCGCCGCCCCGCCGCCGTCAGCCTCTGGACGGTGCGCGAGGCCGACATCCTGACGGCTACCCCAGAAGAGGTGGAGGCTCAGCCCGAAGTGCTGGACACCCCCGGCGAGGCGGGCACGTATCAAGTGGGCCTCAAGCGCACGCACAAGCGCAGCATGACCTTTGTGGACCTTGTGGGCGCCGTGGAGGCGAGCGGCCCCGGCGACGCGCTGCGGCAGGCACGGGAACAGTACCCCGAGGCGCTGATCTGGCTCGTCTTCCCCGAAGCCGCCGTCGTCCGCACCAACGACGACCCCGGCACGGTGGAGAGCTGGTTCGCCCCCGCGAAGGACAAGACCTACAAGCAGCAGCAGTATTACGGCGTGATCGGGCGCCACGTCGGTGAACTCAAGCGCGAGGGCCGCATGCCCCAGCGCGTGAACGAGGAACCCCACCTGGGCGACCAGAAGGTGTACGACCATCCGCACAACACGGTGCCGAAGAAGGTGGAGCGATGACGGGGAGCGGTCAACTCTCAGCAGTCAGCGGTCAGCAGGAGATGCTCACGCCCCAGCTTCAGCCCGCCCTGATCCGCAAGCTCACCGCCCTGGCCGACGACGAGATCATCCTCGCGCACCGGGACGGCGAGTGGACGGGACACGCCCCGATTCTGGAAGAGGACATTGCACTGGCGAACATCGCGCAGGACGAACTGGGGCACGCTGGGTTGTATCTCGAACTGCGCCGCGAGCTGGACGGCTCTGATCCCGACCGCCTCGCCTTCTTCCGGGACGCGGACGAGTTCACGAATGTCCGCCTTGCCGAACTACCGAAGGGCGACTGGGCCTTCACGATGCTGCGCCAGTACCTCTTCGACGCTTACGAGGCGCTGTGGCTGGATGCGGCCCGCGCCAGCACCTACGCTCCATTGGCTGAAGTCGCTGCGAAGGCCCTGCGCGAAGAGAAGTTCCATCTTCAGCACACCTCTCTGTGGGTGGAACGCCTCGCCCTGGGCACCGACGAGAGCCACCGCCGCACGCAGAACGCGCTGAATGAGTTGTGGCCCCGCACGGCGCAACTCTTCCAGCCCGTGCAGGACGAGGAAAAGTTGGTGGAGGCGGGTATCCTCCCCGACCTAACCGGAGTGCGGGCACGCTGGGAAGCCCTGGTGGTGCCGCACCTGACCGGGAAGTGCGGCCTGACCCTGCCCGATGTTCCCGCCGATGCCGTAGGAGGACGCGACACGCACACCGAACACCTCGCGCCCCTGCTGGCCGAAATGCAGAGCGTGGCGCGGGCCGTCCCGAACGCCGAGGTCTGGTGACCGTATGACCGCCATTCACGTCACCCCCGAACAGGTCTGGACTGCTCTCTCCGCCGTCCCCGACCCCGAAATCCCCGTCGTGTCCATCACCGACATGGGCATGGTGCGGGACGTGACAGTGGACGGCGGCCGCGTGACCGTCACCTTTACTCCCACCTTCTCCGGCTGCCCGGCGCTGCACGTCATCCGCGAGAGCATTGGTGAGGCAGTGCGCGCGTTGGGGCTGGAGGACGTGGAAGTCCGCAGCACCCTCACCCCGCCCTGGACGACCGACTGGATCAAGGAAGACGCCCGTGAGCGTCTGCGTCAGTACGGCATCGCGCCGCCCGCCCCCGCCGACGAATCCCCCCTCATCACCCTCGACCCCGAACCCACCCGCTGCCCCCGCTGCGGCTCGCTGAACGTGCGAATGACGGCTTCGTTTGGGCCGACGCTGTGCAAGCGGTTGTATGTGTGCGAAAGCTGCCGGGAGCCGTTTGAGGGGTTTAAGAGCGTGTGACCGGCTGGGGGAGTGCAGCAAGATAGGCATATGAGACTCTCTTCAGCCTCTTGCGCGTTTGCCCTCGCTACGGCCCTGCTTACCGCTTTTGCTCAGGCTGCGCCTTCAGTACCTGTGCAGGTCCGGCAGATTCCCGGCGGTGTGACCCTGATAGCAGAGGGGATGAGCCAGCCGATTACGTTCCTTTGCGTGCCTGGGTCCACGCAGATTCGACTCTCTATACCCAGCGTCAAAGCCACTATCGCAGCCCCGCAGGTGAGTCTGTATCCGACGTCGGGCGACCTGAGAATGCGACGTGTTCCTGACATTCAGGTGACGCGCGATGAGTTACGCCTGCGCTGTGAGAATGGCCTGATGAAGATGGAACCTGGCAGGGACATTGAGCTAGTGAGCGACGAGGAAGCCCCAGCTCAGGCTGTACCGGACAACACCTGACCGCCCTTGCGCTCAAGGAGAATGCATGACCGCAACTACTGAAATCCTCCGCCCCGCCTCCTACGTCTACGGCACCTGGCACACCGCCCCCGATGGGCAGACCCTCCACGACGCCGTGTATGGCCGCCCCATCGCCGTCATCTCCAGTGAAGGCGTGGACTTCGCGGAGGCTTTGCGCTACGGGCGCGAGGTCGGCGGCCCGGCCCTTCGCAAGCTGACTTTCCATACGCGGGCGCGGATGCTCCGGGCGCTGGCGACGTACCTGCTGGAGCGCAAGGAGGACTATTACCAGCTCAGCCTGCTGACCGGCGCGACCCGCCGCGACGGCTGGGTGGACATCGAGGGCGGCATCGGGACGCTGTTCAACTACGCGAGCATGGCCCGCCGCGACCTGCCCGACGAACGCTTCCTGCCCGAAGGCAAGGTGGAGCGCCTGGGCAAGGGCGGCACCTTCGTGGGCCGTCACCTGCTGGTGCCGCGTGAGGGCGTGGCCGTGCAGATCAACGCCTACAACTTCCCGGTCTGGGGAATGCTGGAAAAGCTCGCCCCGGCCTTCATCGCCGGGATGCCCAGCCTGGTGAAGCCCGCCCCGCAGACGGCCTACCTCACCGAGCGCGTGGTGCGCGACATCATCGCCTCCGGCCTCCTGCCGGAAGGCAGCCTGCAACTGGTGACGGGCGACCCCGGCGACCTGCTCGACCACCTGGAGGAGCAGGACATGGTGGCCTTCACGGGGTCGGCGGCGACCGCGCAGAAGCTGCGGGTGCATCCCAACATCGTCGCGCGCAACGTGCCCTTCAACACCGAGGCCGACAGCCTGAACGCCTCCGTGCTGGGCCTGACGGTGCGCCCCGAAGACCCCGAATTCGCCCTCTACGTCCGCGAGGTCGCCCGCGAGATGACCGGGAAGGCCGGGCAGAAATGCACCGCCATCCGCCGCGCCATCGTCCCCCGCGACCGGGTGGAGGAGGTCGTAGCGGCGCTGCGGGCCGAGTTGAGCAAGGTGACGGTGGGCGACCCCGCCCGCGATGACGTGCGAATGGGTGCCCTCGTCAGCACCGAGCAGCGCGAGCGGGTGCGGGCAACGCTGGACGCGCTGAAGGCCGAGACGAGCGTCGTCATCGGCGGCGAGGAACGCGAACTGTTGGGCGGCGACCGCGAGAAGGGCGCCTTCCTCGACCCCACTCTGTTGCTGTGCGAGTCGCCCCTCACGGCGCGCGGCCCGCACGAGCTGGAAGCGTTCGGCCCGGTGGCGACCCTGCTCCCCTACGACACGCTGGAGGAGGCCGCGCACCTGTCGAAGATGGGCCGGGGCAGCTTGGCGGGCAGCATCGTCACCTACGACCGCGCGGAAGCCACCGAACTGGTGATGGGCATGGCGAGCAGCCACGGCCGCCTCCTGATCCTCAACCGCGACGACGCGAAGGAAAGCACCGGCCACGGCAGCCCCCTTCCCCAACTGCTGCACGGCGGTCCCGGTCGCGCGGGCGGCGGCGCCGAACTGGCGGGCCTCGCGGGCGTCAAGCACCACATGAACAAGGTGGCGGTGCAGGCCGACCCCACCACCCTCGCCGCCATCACGCACGAGTACGTGCCTGGCGCGGAGGTGCGGGAAGACGTGATTCACCCCTTCCGCAAGACCTTCGACGAGATTCAGGTCGGGGACAGCCTCCTCACCCACCGCCGCACCGTCACCGAGGCGGACATCGTGAACTTCGCGGCCCTGACCGGCGACCACTTCTATGCCCACGTGGACGAGATCGGCGCGAAAGAAGGCATCTTCGGGAAACGGGTGGCGCACGGCTACTTCCTGATTTCTGCCGCCGCCGGGCAGTTCGTGTGGCCTGCGCCCGGCCCGGTGCTGGCGAACTACGGCCTGGAGAATCTGCGCTTCGTGGAACCCGTTGGTATCGGGGACACCATCCGCACCCGCCTCACCTGCAAGCGCAAGATCCGCAAGGACCTGCGCCCCGGCGAGACGCGCCCGACCGGTGTGGTCGAGTGGCACGCCGAGATCACCAACCAGCGGGACGAACTGGTGGCGACCTACGACATCCTGACGCTGGTGGAACGGGCGCCGGACGCATCAGACGACCTCACTGCCTGAACTTTCCCCTCGCCTGGGCCGGACGGTTTCCCGCTGTCCGGCCCGGTTTCTTAGCGAACGGTCATGACGAAATGTGACCGGCTTCCATTTGGGTGGGCTAGGTTGGGGAGGGCGTGGCCCACCTCGAACGCTGAGGGCGGGTGAAGTCGGTGTAGCCCTCCCCATCTCCTCCCGGTCCTGGCAGAGCACCGGGAGGCGCACCTCGCCAGGAGGCGGAATGAACGTTGCTGATCTTTTGGAATCTTACTTTGGCCCGGCTAGCGCCGAGCAACTTGGGCGGGCGACTGACCTGAGCGCCGAGGGTGCCGCGCGGGTACTGCATGAGGGGCTGCCCCTCCAACTGAACGCCCTGGCTGACCACGCCCGTACCCCCGAAGGGCAGGCGCAGATCGCGGAAGCTCTCGCCAATGTCCCCGACTTTCCCAGTGTGGAAGCCGCCCTGAACGAGCCGGATGGGGCCGCTCATCTCCGGCAGGCCGGGGAACTGCTGGCGCCCGTGCTGCTGGGCGGGCAGGCGAACAGCGTCGCCGGTCAGGTGGCGGGTGGCCTCAATGCAGGCAGTGTGCAACAGCTCCTGCACATGACCCTCCCCCTGCTGCTGAGCTTCCTGGGCCAGCGCGGCCTGAATGCCGCCAACGTCGGTAGCGTTCTGCCAGCCTTAAAAGGGGCGCTGGGAACGGCGGCGGGCGTGGCCGGTGGCGCGCTGACCGCCGCAGGTCTGCTGGACTTCCTGAAGGGCCAGTTCGGCGGTCAGGCAGCGGATCAGCTCGGCAGGGCGGCGGGCTTCACGGGTGGAACGGCCACACGCGCCGCACAGGCCGCCCTGCCGGTCGTCCTCAACGCCATTGCGAACAAGGGCAGCACCGAGGCGGGCGCGGCGGACCTGCTGGCCCGTGGCCGTGACCTCCAGCGGTTCACCACTCCGGACGGCACGCTGAACACCGCCCTGCTGAACGATCCCGCC